>JALOMI010000233.1 GCA_025455465.1 Cyclobacteriaceae bacterium
CAAGATGTCTCCATTCTCCTATGCCAATAAGATTAAAGAACCTGTATTGTTCATCCATGGAGAAGCCGATAACAACTCGGGCACCTTCCCGATTCAGACGGAACGATTCTACAACGCCATCAAAGGACATGGAGGCACAGCACGCTATGTGGTGCTTCCGTATGAAAGCCACGGGTATGCCGCTAAGGAAAGTATACTCCACACGCTGTGGGAAATGGATCGCTGGTTGGAAACCTATGTAAAAGCATCCAACAGCCAGGCAAAAAACTAACCGGTTATTCGAATCATGAATCTATAGCACTGCCGGAACAAACCCAACCGGCAGTGCTGCTTAATTGGTAAGGGCATCATTTCATGACATTCGCAGAAAACATTCTCAACTTCTATCAGTCGCTTAAAATAACGACACGGTTACCGAAGGGTGTTGAGGTCCTAAATCCTTATCAGTATAAAGAAGTATTCGGCTACTGCGAAGAATTCTACCATCGATTTTATGGAGATCAAAAGAAGCGCAAGCTGATTCTCGGAATTAATCCCGGCCGGTTTGGTGCCGGTCTCACCGGCATTCCGTTTACTGATCCTCTCAAACTGGTAACTCACTGCGGTATCGTTAATGCATTGCCAAAGAAAGGAGAACTCTCCGCTGACTTCATCTACATGATGATTGAAGCCTATGGAGGTTTAAAGAAATTCTACACAACCTATTACATCAGTTCGGTGAGTCCGTTAGGCTTTGTTATGAACGGCAAGAACCTGAACTACTATGATCAGCGCGAACTGGAAGAGGCACTACATCCATTTATCGTCCGATGCCTCACTCAACAACTTACATTTTCAATCGATCGGTCCGTGTGTTACTGCCTTGGTGAAGGAAAGAATTATGAATTTTTGATGAAGTTGAATCAGCAACATCAATTCTTTAAAAGCATTGTCCCGCTTGCACATCCGCGGTTTATCATGCAATACCGGAGAAGAGCCATAAACGATTATATCCGTCATTATACTGACACGCTTTCTTGATGTTCATCGCAGTATAGTTACCTTTGTCTGTACATTTTGCACATTGGTCTGATTGCCACTGAATAACTTCCAGTCATTATGTAACTAGCAGTCAGTTGACTATTAATCAAACAAAATCTATGAAACGCTTTAATCAATTATTCTTAACAGGCCTGTTGGCCATTATTACCAGCATTGTGCTGGTGTCCTGCTCGCCCGACCAGGAGGCCGGAGCGCGTTATGCACGCCTCGAAGTAAGGCTTACCGATGCACCCGGTGATTATGAAGAAGTAAATGTTGATATCCGCAGTGCCCAGGTGCGCGTTGATAATGGTGAGAATGAGAGTGGCTGGATTTCACTCGATGTCAATGCAGGCATCTATGATTTACTCAAACTGACCAATGGAAATGATACACTGTTGGCAGAAGGCAACCTGCCTCCGGGAAAAATTTCCCAGATCCGTCTTATTTTAGGCAGTAATAATACACTCAAGATTAACGGAGAAATTAAACCGCTCCGAACACCCAGTGCGCAACAGTCCGGCTTAAAAGTAAAAGTTGATGCTGAACTGACTGAGGGCATCATCTATACCCTACTGCTCGACTTCGATGCTGCCCGTTCGGTGGTGAAGGCCGGTAACAGTGGTAACTATAACCTTAAACCTGTACTTCGCGGAATCATTGAATCAAAATCCGGTTCTATTGCCGGCAGCGTAAGTGATAAAGAAGCAAAACCTGCTGTATATGCCATCATCGGCAGTGATACGCTGGGAACATCCTTTGCCAATGATGAGGGTAAGTTCATGATTAAAGGTCTGCAGGCAGGAAGCTATACGGTATCCTTTGATCCGGCAGATGGGTTCAGCATTGAAGACCTGAAAAATGTTTCGGTTACCCTGGGTCAGGTTACCAATGTGGGTGAAGTGCCTGTAAAAAAAGACTAACCGATCAAGATTAAACAAGAGAGGGATGGCCAAAACCATCCCTTTTTTATTCCTTTTACAATAAAATTTTTTACGTACCGCGCTTTCGTTATTTTTGCGCACTTCCAAGATAAAGGCACCATTTCTGCCTTTTGCCCCTGTAGTTAAATGGATATAACGAGAGCCTCCGGAGCTCTAGGTGCAGGTTCGATTCCTGCCGGGGGTACTTCTTTTAAAGAGAATTAATCTATACGCCAGTCACCCGTCAAAATTAAACTGCTGCGTAGACCAGACTCAGGGTAAATACTTTCTCTTCTGGACAGTTAAGACTATAAATCCGGTTCTCGTTCCATGATGCCGTGGTAGATGATCAACCGGAAATCGTTAGGCACAATCGATAAATGCAGGTAAATGGCGTCCTTTTTTGTTATGATGATCGCTTTGACCTTGGCAATTCCGGTTTCCTCATCATAATCATTGGTATACCGCCAATCGAAATAATGTGCCGCAATCTCATCCCCGTCCTCGGTTTCCGCATACTCCGAATCCTTTGTTTGTACTAACGGGCCATAACTCTGCGACCCCGTCTTTATCGCCATGTTGGCCATCATCAGCACACTGTCTTCCTCAAACAGGTAAAACACCGTGCGCATTTCAGCTTCCAATAACCAGGCGGTTACATCTTTCTCATCGGAGGTACCTTTATAAATCCGGAAATCATAAAAAGTTACAGGAGCGGCCTCCTGCCCCGAAGCACTAACGGCAATCCAAATGAACGCGTTAACTGCCAACAGTATTCTTTTCACAGAAAAGGTTTTATCCTACTACGCTGGATAAGTCAATTAATTGCCTCACGGACGGGATTTTTTTCGGCAATGCACTCCGAAGAGAGGCTGTATCAAATCTGATCAGGTGATTTATCCTGAAACCTGAAAGCGCTATCGATTCAATCCCAATTGTTGCAGGACCTTGCGGCTTAACTTTGCAGTTACCAGCTTATAAGCCTGAAACAGATACTGTTCCCATTCACGAAGTGTAAGTGCATTCTCCCGGATAACCGAAACCCATTTAGCACGCGCCAGGTAGGGCGCAGGAATGATGCCATCGCGCTCCAGCAACTCGTGAAAGTCATCATCAGCTGCTTTAAATGATACGCTGAACGCTTCATCTAATGCAATCATGCAAAAAATTTTACCGCCAACCGTAAAGCATAAATTGTTTTCCCACTTGATGTCTGTCATCACGGAAGGAAGTGATTCACACCATTGTTGTAACTGTACGATATCCATAGCCATGATGTTAATGTGTGCTGATGTTTACAAACGAGTTTTACGCAAATGCAAATAATGAAGTAAATATTTTGCAATGTGAATCACAACCGCTACCTTAGATTTGGTTTTAAACAATGTTTAACTAAAAATCAAAACGCTATGGCAAAGAAAACCGCAAAGAAAGCAGCTAAGAAAACTGTAAAGAAAGCTGCTAAGAAGACAGCAAAGAAAGCTGCTAAGAAGAAGAAGTAATTTGGTTGAGTAACATCAACAAATGAAATGAAAAGAGCTGATCGTTGATCAGCTCTTTTCATTTATAGCAAACTGTTTCTATTCACCGCGAAGTCTTTCCATTGCCTTCGTAAGAATCAGTCGTGCAGCATGCGGAATTTTAGTGCCGGGGCCAAACACTTCTGCAACACCCTGCTGATAAAGAAAATCATAATCCTTTCTTGGTATAACACCCCCGGCAATGACCAGAATATCCTCACGGCCTAATCGCTTCAGCTCTTCAATCAGCTTGGGAATAAGGGTTTTGTGGCCGGCAGCAAGGGAAGAGGCGCCTACAATGTGCACATCATTCTCTACAGCCTGACGGGCAACTTCCTCAGGGGTCTGGAACAGCGGACCGATATCCACATCAAAGCCCATATCGGCAAAGGAAGTAGCAATTACTTTTGCACCGCGGTCGTGTCCGTCTTGTCCCATTTTGGCCACAAGAATGCGTGGGCGTCTGCCGTCCAGGCGCGCAAATGCATCCGCCAGTTGCTGTACTTCTTTAAAGTCCGAATCATCTCCGCTCTGTTCGGAATAAACTCCGCTGATGGTTCGGATAACGGCTTTATGACGGCCAAAATGTTTTTCCATAGCATCCGATATTTCACCTAAGGTAGCACGCTTCCGGGCGGCATCAATAGCCAGTTCGAGCAGATTGCCTTCGCCTGTACGGGCACACTCCGACAAATTCTGAAGTGCCTTTTCAACAGCATGTGCATCGCGTTCTGCCCGGAGTTTACTTAAACGCTCAACCTGCGATTTTAAAACCGCAGTATTATCCACTTCCAACGTTTCAATATCAGCGGCATCACCGGAGATAAACTTATTAACACCCACCAGTACATCTTTGCCGGAGTCTATCCGCGCCTGCTTGCGGGCAGCGGCCTCTTCTATGCGCATCTTTGGAATTCCGGTTTCAATAGCCTTCACCATCCCTCCCAGGGATTCAATTTCTTCGATGTGCTTCCAGGCCTTCTCAGCCAATTCCTTGGTCAGGTATTCCACATAATACGAGCCGGCCCAAGGATCGACCACCCGGGTCATGTTGGTTTCTTCCTGAATATATAATTGCGTGTTCCGTGCAATCCGTGCGGAAAAGTCGCTGGGCAATGCAATGGCTTCATCCAGCGCATTGGTATGCAGCGACTGTGTATGACCGCAGGCAGCGGCCATCGCTTCGATGCAGGTGCGTGCCACGTTGTTGAACGGATCTTGTTCACTTAAACTCCAGCCTGACGTCTGGCTGTGCGTGCGCAGCGCCAACGATTTGACATCTTTCGGATGGAAACTGTTGACAATCTTTGACCACAACAATCTTCCGGCCCGCATTTTGGCAATTTCCATGAAATGATTCATGCCGATAGCCCAGAAGAAGGAAATACGCGGTGCGAAAGAATCAATACTCAAACCGGAACTGATACCGGTGCGCAGGTATTCCATACCGTTAGCCAATGTGTATGCCAGTTCGATATCCGCTGTTGCACCGGCCTCCTGCATGTGATAGCCGGAGATGGAGATGGAATTGAACTTCGGCATGTGCTGACTGGTGAACCGGAAAATGTCACCGATGATGCGCATGGAAGGCTGTGGCGGATAGATGTACGTGTTGCGTACCATGAACTCCTTTAAGATATCGTTCTGTATGGTACCACTGAGCTTATCCATTGACACCCCTTGTTCTTCGGCTGCCACAATGTA
>JALOMI010000045.1 GCA_025455465.1 Cyclobacteriaceae bacterium
GCCAACATTTTTGTTGACTCCGCTTACCTCGAAAATCCCTTTGTGGTCGGAGGTGAAAAAAACACACTGCATGTAAAACTCCGCAATGACGGCAACCGGGCAGTGGAGCAACTGATGGTCAGGCTTTCGCTCAATGGCGTGCAGGCCGGTACCGGTGCGGTGAACCTGCCGGCCAAAGGCGAGAACACGGTGACATTCGACCTGGTTTCTTCCAGCCGCACAGCGCGGCAGGCGGTCATCAGCTTTAATGATTATCCGGTTAGCTTCGATAATGAATTTTTTCTGGCGCTCAACTTTGCGGAAAAGATCAAGGTGATCGAGATCAAGGCATCCCCATCCGCAACACCGGTGGAACGTGTCTTCGGCAATCGTGATGTCTTCACCTTTCGTTCGTATGACAGTCGAAACATCAGCTATGCTGCTTTGGGTGAAGCTGACCTGATCGTGGTCAATGCGCTCGAGCGAATGGATAACTCCCTTGTTCAGGCGCTTCGTAATTATGGCGTAAGTGGTGGCACGTTGCTGCTCATTCCTGCTGCTGCTCCGGATTTATCCGCCTATCGTGAACTGCTGAACATGCCTACATTAAGCTCTGTCAGTGAGCCGCAGCTGGTGGAGATGGATAATCCGGATATCAACAACCCGTTTTTCGAAAATGTATTCGAAGAAAAATCGAATCGCCTGGTCTTACCGAAAGTGAGGCGTGTACTCGACTGGGGTACTGACCGTTCTGCCCTGCTTCGGTTGAAGAATGACAAACCTTTCTTGTCTGTCTTAAACCGGGGTGGTCAGGTTTACCTGATGGCATCACCCCTGCAAACCGGGTACTCCGACCTGTCCGGAAACTTTTTATTCCTGCCGGTCATGTACCGCATAGCTGCTTCAGGAAAGAAAAGCAGTTGGAAACCGTATCACGACCTGCGCGAAACACTCATCACCCTGCGGGCCGACAGCCTGTTGCCCGAACAGCAGGTGAAACTGGCCGGCCAGCAGGAGATCATACCGTCCCAGCGCAAGCTGACTGACCGGGTAATTATGGAGTTGCCGAGGCATTCGCTGCAGGCAGGGTTTTACCATGCCGTGACCGGCCGCGACACCCTGGGACTGCTGGCCTTCAACCTGAACAATCGGGAATCGCTGCTGGATCCGCTCACACCCGAAGCATTCAAGCAACAGCTTGGCAACGGTGACCACATCACCATCTTTGATACCGCAGACGGGATGTCTTTCAGCAACGAAATAAAAGCAAGATATTTGGGCACCCCGCTCTGGAAATACGCGCTTTTGCTGGCGTTGTTTTTCCTGCTGGTGGAAATACTGCTGATCCGTTTTATCAAGTAGCCTTCATGAAAATACTCATCCAGTCGGTACGCATCCTTGATCCCAACTCGCCCTTTCATAAAAAGACCCGTAATGTGCTGATCAATAATGGTCGGATAGCTGACATCGGGGAGAAGAATTTTTCGGCTGACAAGGTGATCCACGCAGAAGGCATGTTGCTAACGATCGGCTGGTTTGACGTGGGCACCTATGCGGGGGACCCGGGCCTGGAGCAAAAGGAAGATCTGGAGTCGGTGGCGCTTGCTGCCGCTGCCGGTGGCTTTACTGAACTGGCGGTGCTGCCCAACACTGTACCTGCTGTGCAGCATAAAAACGATATTAAGTACCTTACACGGGGCAACGCCCAGCGCCTGGTACAGATACATCCGATGGCATCGGTAACACGCAATAACGAAGGCAAGGAACTTACTGAGATGATCGACCTGCACACAGCCGGTGCAGTGGCCTTTACGGATGGCCTGAAAACGATCTGGCATACGGACATTTTTCTGAAGGCACTTCAGTACCTGCAGCCCTTTAACGGTGTGTTGATTGATCACCCGGAAGATATCTGGCTGAATATGTTCGGGCAGATGCACGAAGGGGAACAAAGCACCCTGCTCGGATTGAAGGGTATGCCCCGCCTGGCAGAAGAGGTGGCCATACACCGCAACCTCGATCTGCTGAAATATGCGGGCGGTAAACTGCACATCAGCCGCTTATCATCTGCGCGCTCGGTGGCGCTGATCCGCAGCGTAAAAGAAAAGTTATCCGTTACCTGCGATGTGGCTGCGTATCAGCCCCTGCTTGACGATACGATGCTGAAAACATTCGACACCAATTTTAAAGTGAACCCGCCCCTGCGCGAGAAGCGCGACAACCGGGTACTGATCAAAGGGCTGCAGGACGGCACCATTGATGTGATCTGCTCCGGACATGTACCTCAGGATGATGAAAGCAAGATGGTGGAGTTTGATCATGCCGAACCGGGCATGATTAATCTGCAGACGTTTGGCGCCAACCTCGTTGACTTATCGAAGCATCTGGAGTGGCCAAAGCTGATGGAAAAAGTAACCAGCGCCCCGCGAAATGTACTCGGTTTGAAATCACCCCAGGTTGATGTCAACCAGGAAGCCAACCTCACGCTGTTTAATCCATCATGCACGTGGAAGTTCGATGCGAATTCCAACTTGAGCAAATCGAAAAATTCACCCTGGTTCGGCAAACAGGTAACGGGCAAGGTGGAGGCTGTATTTAACAACGGTCATTACCGCATCTTCGGCTGATATGAAGAAACCTTCTGCTTTAGTGTTGATTGGTGTTCGCTACGGGGCCCTTGCGGCTATCTTATCCGTTTCGCTGATGGTGGTAATGTATTACCTCGATCGTCATCCGCTGATGGTGGCACCCTTTCTGGATTTTCGCGTGGCACTTTACGGCATCTTCATCTTTTTTGCGCTGAGAGAGTATCGCGATTTTCATCAGGAGGGAAACCTGTATTTCTGGCAAGGCATCGTTGGCAGTTTTTTCCTGGTGGTTACGGCCGCGGTTATCGGTTCCTTGTTGCTGCGCGGTTTCTGTTCCTGGGAAAGCAATTTTATACCGGATTATGTAACGGCCATGACAGAGTACCTGAAGGGATTTCCGGAAGAGGACATCAACCGCATCGGTAAAGAAACCTATGAACGTAATCTGGCAGTACTTCCCGCTACAAATTGTGCGCAGATTTCCGGCACGTATATCGTGCAAAGCATGGCTATCGGATTGTTTGTTAGTATTATCTTGTCCGTTATCTTAAGAAAAGAAACCAAATCCAACTAAAACCAACTAAAACCAACTCAATTATGGAAGAAACAACACCCACAATTACCACACGCGCTGCAGGCGTCCGCTACGGATTAATCCTGTCGCTGATTTCGATTATCTATTTTCTTGTCATGTCGATGATGAATATTAACATGGTGGAAGGTCCGGCACGATGGTTAAGCCTCGTTTTTACCGCTGTATTGATTTTTCTGGCCCACAAATACTATAAAGACATTGGTGACAGCTACATGTCGTACGGGCAGGGTGTTGGTATTGCCTTCTGGACCACCCTGGTCTCAACGGTGATCTACAGCATTTTTTTCTATGTGTATGTGAAGTTTGTTGATTCTTCCTTTATGGATATGATCCGCGAACAGCAAATCGAACAGATGGAGGCCCGGGGCATGTCGGATGAACAGATTGAACAGGCTATGAAGTTTGCCGAGGCATTCACGTCACCGGAAGCCCTGCTAGGTTTTGGTATTTTTGGTGGCGTGCTGGGTGGTGTCATTATCGGTTTGATTGTCACTATCTTTACCCAGAACAAGCGCCCGGAAATGGGCATGTGACATGGCCGCCCCTGAACTATCGGTTGTAATACCCGTCTTTGAAGAAGAAGAGTCGCTGCAGGAACTGCATGCGTGGATAAGCCGTGTGATGAAAGCACACGGCTTATCGTATGAACTCATCATGATCGATGACGGCAGCAACGACCGTTCCTGGGAGATCATCACACAACTGGGTGAAACGGATGATCGTGTGAAAGGCCTTCGCTTCAACCGGAACTACGGCAAGTCGGCTGCCTTGCAAACCGGTTTCCGTGCAGCGCAGGGGCGCGTAATCATCACGATGGATGCCGACCTGCAGGACAGCCCGGAAGAAATTCCGTCACTCTATAAGATGATTACTGAGGACGGCTATCAGCTCGTGTCGGGGTGGAAGAAAAAACGCAACGACCCGCTCTCCAAAACCATTCCCTCCAAATTCTTCAACTTCGTTACCCGCAAAATGTCGGGAATACATATCCACGATTTCAATTGCGGACTGAAGGCTTACGACCGGGTTGTTGTGAAAAACATCAATGTGTACGGTGAAATGCATCGCTACATTCCCGTTATCGCCAAATGGGCCGGTTTCCGGAAAATCGGGGAGAAGGCAGTGGAACATTATGAACGGAAATACGGGCGCACCAAATTTGGCTTCGAACGCTTCGTACGCGGCTTCCTCGATTTGCTGACAATCACCTTTGTCGGCAGGTTCGCCCTTCGTCCGATGCATTTCTTCGGCACGTTGGGCATCCTTTCCTTTGTGATCGGCTTTGTGTTTACCGTAAAACTTTTCTGGGATAAGATCGATTCCATTTACTTCTCCCAGATACCGCTCAAACGCGATATCTATCAGCAGCCGATTTTTTACCTGGCCCTGGTGGCGGTGGTGATCGGTGTTCAGTTGTTCGTGACAGGTTTTCTGGCTGAACTGATCACCCGCCAGTCCCTGTCCAAAAAGGATTACCTCGTCATCGAATCAGTAGGGCTGGATGAACTTCCGGTCAAGGTTAAACAGGTATAGAACACCGAATAATCATCTGCATTTATTTTTTACTGCCTGCGCAGCAGGTATACAGCATACACAGTAGCTACCGCACGGGTAGTGTTGGTTTGATTACGGGAGAAAGGATTGGGGGTTTGGCTTTGAATACCACCTGCGATATGCCCCAGTAACACCCGGTTGCCTTTCAGTGCATCAAGACGAATTATTTCTGATGACAAATGCGTTACACTGCGGTTGAGGATGAACTCAGCGCTGCTTCCCATGAAACCGGGCATACTAACGGGCAGGGCGATTTCTTTGAGAGAGCCATCCGGATAATACGTCAGCACGCTGATGGTGGAGACAAAGGGAACGAGATCATCGCGAACCCGCTCGCCATTCTCCAGGTAATGCTGGCTCATGCCACCAAAGAACAGCAGGTGATTTTGCCGGGTTGACTTATCGTAAAGCGAAATTTTCGCGCTGTGATAATTGCTCAGGTATTGATTGAAACCGATGATGGGCTGATAACCTTTGCCGGTAATTATGACCGGATACAGAAACGGCAGGTCCTGGTTTTCCTGAAACACACCGGATGACAATAAATAGCCTGGTTGATCATCGGGCATAATCATCGGCAGGAGGTTGAAATCCCTCCGCCTGAGATGCTGTTCATCTTGCCATGATTCAAGCGCGGTGAACGAAATTCCTTTGGAAGTTTTCTGAACAGAAAACCTGCGCACCGCATGGGTGTATTGCTGCCGGTACGAGGGATGTCCCATCGGATTGTAACGCCCGTCAAAACGATGTCCGCCCACGAGGTAAAACACATTTCCGATTTTGCCGAGCTGCCCACCGGCAACAGCAAAAAGATCATCGCGTATTTGTGAAAAGCAGTTATTCATGGGTTTGCCTTGTTGCACGGCATCCGTCAGGCTGACCACGTCAACAGCGGTAAGGAAAGGATAGGTGATGTGTTTCTTTTCACCTGGTGAATAAGCGTAACCACCTACGAGGTATAATGTATTACCATCCTGGTAGAAATTCATATTACCCGATTGCAACTGGTCACGCAGTCCATCCGGCAACGAAGCGATGGAAGCACTGTAAGTAATTTTCTTAGTGATATCCACCACATAGATGATTGTATTGTTTCCTTTTTCCGGAAACGAATTAAAAGGTTGTCGCGCGTGCAGCCCATCGGTACGTCCGCCTATGATCAGCCACTTGCCTTCATGTTGAGCAAAGGCAAAGGAATGCAAGCCGGGCAGTCCCGGAACGTCAATCCCCTCCAATGCTACCGTATAATTAAATGCTGATTGTGCCCGGGTAGTAAAGGCAATCACCAACGAAGCAATCAATAAAAACCTGATTTTCATGACAACTATTTTGAGCGAAGTAAGGAAGCCTTGCGTCCTTTGATAGTGAATCAAGATACTGATCAGATTTTTAGGGTTGAATGATAAAAATTTCACGTGCTCGTGAGTCTTATCATTGCATGAAGTTTAGGAAAGGTGCTTTGTTTATAAGAGGTTTGATTGTGATATTTTTTAATAAGGAATCTTGCTATCACTCTCCCTCCACTTTTGAAAGGCAATAAGTGCCTCCTCCCGCATCATTTGACGGATTAGCAGTTTTCGTTCACTCAGCGGTTTCGCAAACTCTTCATAAATAAACTGATCATCAAACTGAATTTTGGCGGCATCTTCCTTGGTAGCAGCATAAAACACGCTGTCCGGTCTTGCCCAGTAGATGGCGCCCATGCACATCGGGCAGGGTTCGCAGCTCGAGTAAATTTCACAGCCGGTCAGCTGAAATGATTGTAAAGCGTGGCACGCCTTCCGGATGGCAACCATTTCTGCATGGGCTGTCGGGTCATTGTTTGCGGTAACTTCATTAACACCGGTGGCGATGATCTTACCGTCTTTCACGATCACCACACCAAAGGGCCCGCCTTTGCCGCTTTCGACATTTTCTATTGCCAGGCGGATGGCCTCCTGCATGAATTCGTTGTTCATGATCCTGCTATTGGAGTATTTTCAATTACAGCTTCTCAACCAAAATACCCAGGAACGTTTTTACGGCATCCACATAATTACCAACACGGATATTTTCATTTTCGGCATGCTGGTTATTATCCGGATTTACCGTAGGCACACTCACGGCCGGAATGTTCAACGTAGTAACAAATGGAGAAATCGGTATCGATCCGCCCATCATCCTGATCTTAATTGGTTCCTTGCCAAACGTTTTGGCCATAGAACGGCTCAGCCACTGCCCGACTTCCGAATCAAACGGTGTCTGGAACGGTCCGTAGGAAATGCTGGACTGGAAGGAGGCGATGCGCGGGTATTTCAGCCGCTCCTCTTCCGTTGGTGTGCGATCAATAATATAATAGCCTTTACTTTCCACATGCTGACGCACGAGGCCAATCAGCCGGTTGGCATCGCTGGAAGGAACAAGTCGTATATCAATCTCAGCAACAGCTTTATCGGGTATCAGTGTGCGTGCCTCGCTGCCGATATACAGCGCATCCATGCCGCGGATGTTGAGCGTAGGGTACTGCAGTGATTCCTGGAAGTTGTCGCCAATCTTATCGCGTTCGGCAATGCCGAGGAAGCGTTTGATTTCATTTTCATCATCGGGTACCTGGCGGAGAATGCGCTTCTCTTCATCCGTTAACACCACCCCATCATAAAAGCCGGGTAACGTAACGCGCCCATCGTCATCTTTCATCGAGGCGAGCAGCTGGGCCAGGCGCATAGCGGGGTTCGGTGTAAAGTTACCGTAGTTGCCGCTGTGGGCGGGGTTACGCGGACCGTAAACTGTCAGCGTTATTTCGCAGATACCGCGGGCACCGAAACTCAGGGTGGGTTGGTTGGAGATATGCCGCGGCCCGTCATAAATGATGAACATATCGGCTGCCAGTTCGCGCTGGTAATGTTGCACGGCACCGGGCAGGTGAGGGGAGCCGAGCTCTTCTTCAAAATCCATGATCACCTTCATGTTGTAGTTCGGCTCCTGCTTCAGTTCAGCGAGCGCATCCAGCGCTGCGATAAACGCCATGGCCGGACCCTTCGCATCCGAAGTGGCCCGTGCAAATATCCGCCAGTCAGGATCATATGCTTCATACAGGCGTTCATAGGGAATGGCATTCCACTTACCGGTAATGTCTTTTTCTTTGAGTGTAGGTTTCCACGGACTTTCCTGCTGCCACTGTGCCGGATTCACCGGCTGCCCGTCTATTTGTAAGTAGATTAAAACTGTTTTGGTGTTTTTAGTTGGCTTGTTGACTTTTCGTTCTGCCAGCAGCAAGGGCACGGTAGGTGTAATAAGTCTCCTGGTGGAAAAGCCGCGTTTACTGAAGGCTGCTTCACACCATAGCACATTCTTTTCAATGTCTTGCGGAAAGTGGGCATCGTTGGGCAGGCTGAGCAGGTCGTAGAATTCCGTGAAGGACTTTACCGCATGTTTTTCGGCAACGGCATTCAGGTCGGTTTTTTTTTGGGCAACACTTACTGTTGCAGCCAGCAGGAAAAGTATTACGAGGCGCATAGGTTAGGGCGTGTGATTGAGCGTGCAGATTAGTATGGATTTTTCAAAGACCGATCCGATAAGCAGGGTATTTTGATAAACGGCAGCTACGGATGATCCGGAATAGGCAGTGCCGTCATTCAGCAAGATTTCTTCTACCCGGTAGGTCGTTCCCTCTGGAATCAATTTCAGCACCTGTGACGGTGAAAAGTTCACAGGGTCTTTGGCATGGGCAACGAATTTCAACAACTGCGGGTGACAGCCAATCCAAAGATTGCCCTGTGTGTCAACTTCGATGTTATCAACACCGGTATTTACCGGCAGTATGTAATCCAGTATCAATGAGCCATCTCCCGCATCCCGTTGATAGATTTGTACATTTCTTCCTGTGGTTGCGGCAACAATAATTTTAGTTTGATCGGGTGAAACTGTAATGCCGTTCGCATAGGCAATTCCTTCGGCTACCTTACGAAATGATTTCCCATCGTAGTAATTCACGTAGGCAATGGCACGCTGCAGGTAATCTTCAAGTGTACGGCTAAGTCCGGGTTTATCGAAATAGTGGTCATTGGTTACATAAAAGGATCGCTCGCCTACGGCTACCAGGTCATTCGGACTGGTCATCAGCTTATCATCCGCGATGCTTTCCAGGTGTACCAGGCTGTCGTTGCGGAATTCAAAACGTTCCACCACATGTGCGGGATTTTGTTGCCGGTGATTGATGACGAATAGAAACCGTTTTCCTTCCGGTGAAATCCACAACGAAATACCGTGTGGGTGAAAGTCAGTGAGTGAGGGTGGAGCCTTGGCCCGAGGCTGGTAAACCGAATTACTGAGATCCAGCAGATAAATTTCCCCGCGATCGGATGCATTACCGGAGGCATGTGCCCTTCGGTCATCAGCAGAGATAAAAGCCAGTCCGTGTTCCTGATCAATCGTAATGTCTTCTGGCCCTGCCACAGAAAAGTCCAGGGTCGTGATGCTGCCATTGAAATGAGGCCGGATGGTTTTAAAAACACCCGCGGGAAGCAGTAAGCCGAAATAGATCAGTCCGGCCAGGAAAAGCAGGACGAGTGATACAAGAATAACGGTGCGTTTCATAGGCATTTGGCAGGCAGGTGATAAAGTTAGGTTTTCCCCGGGAAGATTTTCAGAAACGGGACAGAATCACTAACCCGTAAGGATACTGAATGATATTGGTGGATATTCATGGATATTCGTGAATATTGATGGCGTATTTTTACAGACCAGTATGAAAGCAACTCCGCGATATTCCGTGATTGTTCCGGTATATAACCGGCCGGAAGAATTGCGCGAGCTGCTCGATAGCCTCACCCGGCAAACCGTCAGGGATTTTGAGGTGATTATCGTTGAAGACGGTTCCTCCGTCACCAGCGAACCGGTGGTAGATGCTTTTCGTGATCAGCTGAAAATCGAATACATCGTCAAGCCAAACACCGGGCCCGGTCCCAGTCGCAACATGGGTTTTTCGCGCGCACGGGGTGAATACTTTGTGGTCTTTGATTCGGATTGCATCCTGCCGTCACATTATTTCGAAGCAGTAGACACCTATCGCCAGGTTGAACATTTCGATGCCTGGGGCGGCCCCGACCGCGGGCATAAAAGCTTCACGCCATTGCAGCAGGCTATGGCTTATACGATGGCTTCTGCATTAACAACGGGCGGGATACGCGGAGGAGGCAAGCGCCTCGACTGGTTTCAGCCGCGCAGTTTTAACATGGGCTTGTCGCGTGAAGTATATGAGAAAACACATGGCTTTGTTTTCAGTCGCATGGCTGAGGATATTGAACTCAGCATCCGCATGAAGAAAGCGGGTTTCCGCTCCGTGCTGATTCCGGAAGCCTATGTGTTTCACAAGCGCAGAACCAACCTGAAGCAATTCTACCGGCAGGTTTTCAACTTCGGTCGCGGGCGCGTTCAGGTTGGGCGTGCCCATTCCGGTGCGATCAAACTCACGCATTGGCTGCCGGCATTCTTTGCATTGGGTATTGTTGCTTTACCGGTTGTTGCCTTGTTTAGTAAAGCACTCTTTACACTGGGTTTCAGCATTCTGATTATTTACCTCATCGCTTTGTTGGCGGATGCCTATCGTGTTACACAAAACGTGTCGGTATCCCTGCTGAGCATCCCGGCAGCATTGACGCAGTTGATCGGGTACGGTTCAGGTTTCCTGAAGGAGTGGTTCAGTCCTTAGAGTTATTCACAGAAAAATTTTTCGGATACCATTGCGCCACGCGGAAGGCTACCCATACAAAAACAGGGGCCATCACCACGTCAATGGTATAGTGGGCATGCTGAATCAGTATCAGAACACTCACAACGATAGCACCTGAAAGATAAACCCATTTGAACAGGTCATGCGTCCGGAACAACAGATACAGCAAGATCAAGGTGCCGGTATGCCCGGAAAAGAATAAATCCTTGGTGATGGGTTGCTGGTAGAATAAGACTTCGATGAACGGATCGCGGAGCAACTTGATGCCATTTGGTGCCTCCAGCGGCACCAGCAGCAAGGTGGTGAAGCGAAGTATGGTGACATGCAGAAAGGCCTGCAAGGCAAACAGAAATTGTACCGGCTTTTTGGCCAGCATAACGATACCGGTGATGATCAACAGGTATAGCAGGGAGAAAATAATAACGGACAAATCGGTGGCTGGCAAAATAGCCAGCAGCGGGTCATCCATCCGGTAGCCGGGGCGTTGCTCGATCCATTCAAACAACACCGGTGCGATCAGTGCGCAGGCTATTAATAAAACCATTGTGAGCAGCAATTGCATGCGGTAGGATGGTTCACGCAGAGCTTGTGCCCAGGTTATGGTTGACAACGGATTCATGTCTGCAGGTTGAAAATACTTCAAATTAATTGAAGCTTAACAATTTGTTAATGTGTGTCTTTTTTGGAACTTCAACTGCCCGAATTCCACGCACTATGAAAAAAGTTCTGAAAAGTTTCTTTCTTATTATCAATTACAAGACACTCATCATCACGATACTGTCGGTCATCTCTACTTATATCTGTTATCATCTGGAGTTGACGGCCAGGTTCCCGGATATGCTGGTGGGTGTGGCCATTGTTTTCCCGGTAGTGTTTTCCATCAGCTCAGCCTATAACCGCAGAGAAACAGCATTGCAACGTCTGTCGGACTTTAAAGGACATGGGGTGGCGATGTACTATGCCATGCGTGACTGGCCTTCAGATAGGGAGAATGACATTCCTGGACAGTTACGTACCATCATCAATGATTTGGCTGTGGCAATGCGCGATATGTTCCGTAAGCACGATCGTAAGGACTGGCAAGCCTATGAACATAAAATTTATGATCACTTTTCCCGGTTGTCTGCACTGACCATGCAAATGCGTAACGTTGGCGTGCAAAGTGGCGAAATCTCACGCATCAGTCAGTATGTCAGTAAAATGATTATTGCCTTTGATAACCTGAAGGTGATCCATTCTTACCGAACACCTATTACCTTACGTGCCTATAGCAAAGTGTTTATTTATATTTTCCCCATTATCTACGGTCCTTACTTTGCAAGCACCTTCAACGATTACTCCGCCAACCTGGAGTATGTAATGCCCGTGTTATACAGTTTTATCCTGGTCAGCCTTGATAATATCCAGGATCACCTCGAACATCCGTTTGATGAAGTAGGCGAAGATGACATCCGCATTGATGAACAGGATCTTGTTGCTTTGATGAAGTAAGTCATGCCATCGAATCAGCGACACCAGCTATGGCTTTGGGCCGGCATTGTCATGACCTTTGCCATGGCCTTGCTATGGGCTTTGGATGAGTCGCTGCGATACTTACTGGCCGGTATATCGGTGTTTTGTTTTTTTAAGTATTATCATGAAGCGCCACGAGATACGGTTTCAAATGACCGACCTTCTTCACGACCGCAGCGGGATTCTGCTACAGTAAGTCAGCCTTTGGATAAAGCACTGGAAGAAATCCAGCGCGGTTTTTCCGGAACAACGACATCACAATGGATGCGCGGCATATTCCTGGTTTTTGGAACCGTGTTTTTCTTTATTGTCATTGTCGTAGTGATCATCCTGTTTAATATGGATGATGAATACCTGCCCGATGCCTACTATCAGGCAGAGCAATTCAATGCTGATGGAAATTATGATTCTGCACTCTATTACTACCGGATAGCAGCCCGGGATAACCCGTATAATCCGGATATCTACATGGCGCGCGGAAGTTTGTTTCTGAACCTTGGTAAATACGATTCGGCCGTGACGCAATTCACGCGTGCGGCAGAGCTGAATGATGAAGATGCCGAAGCGTATTTTAATAAGGGTTACGCCTATTATCTGCAGGGCCGCTACCGTGAGGCGATCCGTGAAGAAAACGAAGCCGTGTTTCGCCAGCCTGATCACATCAATGCTCGTTTGCTGATTGGCGACAGTTACTACTCCCAGCAGCAGTATGATTCTGCCATGGTATGGTATCGCGATGTGTATGATGAAGGCTACCGCAACTCAGTACTCAGCCATATCATGGCGTATATTATGGATACCCAGGGTAAAACCGATCAGGCCATTAAGCACTACAAGGAAGTGGTAGAACTGGATGCCACGAATGTAGAAGTAATGGATCGTCTTGCGGAATTATTATCGGGTGATGAGGGAAATGTGTACCGCAACAAGGCGGCACAGTTCAGGCAGCAAAACGGCTCTCAATAATCATTAATCTGAATGAACTTTTCCGCAGTATCTAGCTACGGAGACGCTGCGGTTTCTATTTTAATGATACCTACCTGCTCTTTAAACTCTTCAATCCTTTTGTTGCGGCTTTATCTGCTTCTGTGAATGTAACAGCGAACCCGCCACCGGCAGCTACATATTGCGACAATACCGACCGGTTGGTGGCGACCACTTTGGTGATGGTATAGGCCTGCGGCTTGTTTTTGTAGTGCGCATCTTTCGCATCGGCATAGATCGTGGCGATGTAGGTTTTGCCCGGTGTCAGAAAACTAAGACTGACGGAAGCGGTGCGCGGTGTTTCTCCGTTCACGCTGCCCATGAACCACTGACCTGTTTCCTTCGCCTGGCGTGCCACGGTAATGTATTCACCCGGCTCCCCTTCCAGGTAACGGCTGTCATCCCAGTCAATGGCAACATCTTTAATAAACTGAAAGGCATCGATAAAACGGTTGTAGTGTTCAGGAAGATCGGCAGCCATCTGCAACGGACTGTACATCGTCACATACAGTGCTAGCTGATTGGCCAGCGTGCTGTTCACCCAGGAGTTATTATCCGGATTCAGTTTGCTGATGTCCATCTCAAAGATACCAGGGGTGTAATCCATCGGTCCGCCTAACAAGCGGGTGAAGGGCAACACCGTAACGTGGTTTGGTTTTGATCCGCCAAAGGCCTGGTACTCCGTGCCCCGGGCCGATTCATTGCCAATAAGGTTCGGGTAGGTTCGTGCAATGCCCGTTGGGCGCACCGCTTCGTGGGCGTTAACCATGATCTGGTATTGTGCAGCCTTCTCAATGGCATATTGATAGTGGTTTACAATCCACTGGTTGTAATGATTTTCTCCGCGCGGGAGTATCGGCCCTACGTAACCGCTCTTGACGGAGTTGTAATTGTTGGCCTTCATAAATGCATATGCTGCATCCATGTGCCGTTCGTAGTTGCGTGTTGAACTGGAGGTCTCGTGGTGCATCATCAGCCTTACCCCTTTATTTTTTGCATAGTCACGAAGTTCAGCCACATTAAAATCGGGATAGGGTGTTATAAAGTCGAATACGTAGTCTTTGGAGTTGCCGAACCAGTCTTCCCACCCGATGTTCCAGCCTTCTACCAGTACCTGGTCAAAACCGTGTTCAGCGGCAAAGTCGATATAGCGTTTTACGTTGGCCGTGTTGGCGGCATGGGTGCCGTTGGGTTTTGCCCGGGTATAATCGGTGATGCCGAGTTGCACGGAAGGAAAGTCGTTGGTGTACGACCACGAGCTTTTGCCGGTGATCATCTCCCACCATACGCCAATGTACTTCACTGGTTTAATCCACGAAGTATCTTCAATTTTACAAGGTTCGTTGAGGTTGTAGATCAACTGGGAGGCGAGGATTTTCCGCGCGTCATCACTCACAATGACGGTGCGCCAGGGTGAGGTGCAGGGGGCCTGCAGGTAACCTTTGTCACCGTTGGCATCGGGTGTCAGCCATGATTCGAACACCAGGTTTTTGTCATCGAGATTCAGGTGCATGCACGAGTAATTGATGAGTGCCGCTTCGTGCAAGTTGATGTAGAGACCATCATCAGTTTTCAGCATGAGGGATGTCTGCACACCGGTGGGAGAGAACGAAGTCTGTGATAAATTTTGTGTACGGGCTTTTTCCTGTAAACCGCGTATCTCCGACAGACGGCTTTTCGTGTAGTCGTATTCCTGCGTGTCGTAATCACCGGGAATCCAGAAGGCGGTATGGTTTCCGGTCATGGCAAACTGGGTGCGTTCTTCTTTCAGCACGAAGTAGATGAGTTTTTTTTGTTCAGGGAATTCATAGCGGAAGCCGAGACCATCGTTAAATAACCGAAACCGGATCACCAGGATGCGGTCAGTTTCTTTTTGCTGCAGCGTTACCGCCAATTCGTTGAAGTGATTGCGAACGGTTTTGTATTCTCCCCATACGGGCGTCCACGTTTCATCGAAGGTGGAAGTCTGAGTTTTCGTAATGCTGAAGTTATCGTAAAGGGATGATTTCAACACCTGCGATTTCTGCTGCATATCTCCGATGAAGGAGCCGGTGTTTTCAGTCTTCAGTTCCAGACCGAGTTTACTCGGTTTGATCACCGGTTTGTTTTTATAGGCAAGTGTATAGGATGGTATGCCATTCTCCTGCAAGGAAAAATTCATCGTCAGGTTGCCATCCGGTGATTGAAGCGTTTGTGCCCACGTGTGAAGAAAGAAAATACAGAGGCCGAGGAGAGCAATCAGTTTTTTCATAAAATAATTTTAGTTGAAAGATACAAAGAAGAGCCTCATGTCATCATAGGTTAGGCTGTGGCAGCATGATGAATGGGGTTAATCAAAGAACCACAGTTTAACCGCCAGTATAATCACCGCGAGCACCAGCACGCGTTTAATCCACACTTCGCCTTTGTCCACACTCCAACGGCTGGCATACCACCCGCCAAAGCCCTGGCCGATAGC
>JALOMI010000234.1 GCA_025455465.1 Cyclobacteriaceae bacterium
AATACACTGAATGCTGTAAGGAATATTTCACCGGAACTGCCTCAACAGGTTTGCCTGTTACGGATGTTGTAATTCGATAAAACAACCGCGTTATTTGGCCGTCTTTTCCTTATGATCAAGTATAACCCCAAGTCTTGGTTTAAGCTCATCTTTCATGCCTACAGCCGATTTGTGATGAAGACGCTGCTGCCGGCACTGATTTTCATGGCGGTATATACCGCAGGTGTATGTTATGTCGTGCTGGAAGTCATCCATCCCGAAAAGGAAGAGTTCACCAGTACCACCGCGCTTCACTCCCTGCTGGGTATTGTGCTGGGTTTGTTCCTGGTGTTTCGCGTGAACAGCGCCTACGACCGCTGGTGGGAAGGGCGCAAACTCTGGGGCAGCCTTGTGAACAGTACCCGCAACTTTGCCCTGAAATTAAATGCGTACCTGCCCAAAAACGATCAGCAAACGCGGCTGTGGTTTGCGATGATGATCAGCAATTTTGTGCATGCTTCGAAAGAACATTTGAGGAAAGGCGTTCAGCTGTCGGAGATGGAAGAGCCGGATGACCAGTTTATGCCTTGGCTCAGGGGCCGCAAGCACAAGCCCGTGGCCATTGCAGCGCTGTTATACGACCGGGTGAATGCCCTGGCGAAGGAAGGCATCATCGACCGGGAGCAATTCCTTGTACTCGATAAGGAGATGAAAGATTTTGTGGACATCATCGGTGCCTGCGAACGCATCCGCAATACGCCCATTCCGTATTCATACAGCATGTTCATCAAAAAATTTGTGTTTGTCTACATCATCACACTGCCCTTTGGCTTTGTCACGACTTTCAAATACCTGACGATCCTGACCGTGGTGCTCATCGCTTTTGTGCTGCTGAGTGTGGAATTAATCTCCGAGGAGATTGAAGATCCTTTCGGAAGGGATGCCAATGATTTGCCTACCGATGAACTGGCCGGTAAAATCCGGGAAACCGTACGGGAAATAATCGTGACGTGAAGCCTCGCCAGGCAGACTATTCAAATACGGTGGTCACGATAAAATAGAGGATGATCATGAGGATGAGCACACCGTACAGGATGAGGTCTACCCGTACATAGGCTTTGTATTCCTCATACAGCTCTCTGAGTTTACGAAACATAGAATGGTGACAAAGGTAACTTTTATTTGGCGGGCTTGTAATTGCCGGATGCAAGTTGAATATTTCTGTTTCTGATGTTCGGACGGATGCGTGTATTGTGGATTTTTTCAATCATCAGCCTGGTGCTTGGCGCGCAGGCCCAGTCGGTGTTAAACAATAATGCTCCGTCCCTGCAATGGCAGAAAATCAATACGCCCAATTTCCGGGTTATTTATCCCCGGGGTTTCGATTACCAGGCGCAGCGTGTGGCCAATACGCTTGAACACATCCGCGGTGCCACGTCAAAAAGCATGGGGGTGGAGACCAGGCGCATCTCCGTCATTCTGCAAAATCAGACCTCCATCTCCAACGGCTTTGTCAGCCTCGTGCCGCGAAGAACAGAATGGTATACCATGCCCTCGCAGGATTACAACTTCCTCAATGGCACCACCGACTGGATCGATGCGCTGGCCGTTCATGAGTTCCGGCACGTGGCCCAGTTCGACCGGTCGAATACGGGTTTCAGCAAGCTGCTGTATTATGCCTTCGGGCCGGCCACCCTGGCGGCCATGGGACAGATGGCCGTGCCCGCCTGGTTTTGGGAAGGGGATGCCGTGCTGACAGAAACAGCTTTTACACCCGGAGGGCGCGGACGGATACCCAACTTCAACCTGGTGTTCCGCACCAACCTGATGGAGGGGCGTACCTTCAACTACCACAAGCAATACCTGCGTTCCTACAAGCATAACATACCCAATCATTATGTGCTCGGGTATAACATGACCAGCTACCTGCGCAGGCACACCAACGACCCGATGATCTGGGAGAAGGTCACCGGACGCGCGTGGAAATGGCCCATCATTCCGTTCACCTTCTCCAATGCCATCCGTAAGGAAACCGGTTATTATGTAACCGATTTGTATGATAAAATGGCGGAAGAACTCCGGGAGGAATGGCGTAAACAGGATGAGCAACTTTCGTACACCGCATTTACCCCGATTCATGGACGAATCAATTCGGCATACACCGACTACCTCTATCCGCAGGTACTGCCTGACGGCAGTGTGCTCACGTTAAAGAGCGGCATCGGTGATATCAGCCAGTTCAGGATCTTCCGTGATGGCCGTGAGACGCGAAGCTTTATTCCCGGCATCGTCAATGAAAGCGGCATGCTCTCCACAGCCGGGCACTGGGTGGTGTGGAATGAATTCGGCTTTCACCCGCGCTGGCGCATGCAGACCTACTCCGTCATCAAGATGTACGATACGGAAAACAAAAAACTGAAATTTGTTACCTACAAGACACGGTATACCGGAGCCACCCTGGCGCCTGATTTGTCTGCCATTGCTACCGTTGAGGCTTTACCCGATTATACGTTCCGTGTAACGCTTATCGATACAGCCGGAAACGTTATCCGCCAGTTTCCCAATCCCGATGCAGCGTTCTATTCCATGCCGCGCTTTTCACCGGACGGCAAGGAGATTGTCGTGCTGAAGACGCTGAACAACAAAAGAACAATTGTTGCGATTGATGCCGTGAGCGGAGCGGAGAACGCTTTTTTTCCTTACGTGGATGAAAACATCGGGCACCCGGTGAAGTACGGCAATTATGTATTCTATAATTCGCCAGTAACAGGCATCGATAATATCTATGCGTATGACATCACCAGCGGCACCAAGCGCCAGGTGACCTCCAGCAAGTTTGGTTCGTATAATCCGAACATTTCTCCCGATGGTGCCTGGATCTACTACAATGAACAGACGCGTGACGGAATGGATGTCGTGCGCATACCGTTCGACCCCGCTTCGTGGAGGGAATACGCTCCGAAAAAAGAGCCGCGCTCCTTCTTCCAGGTCATCACCGAGCAGGAAGGCCGGCCCAATCTGCTGGACAGCATTCCGCGACAGACCTTTCCGGCTAACCGCTATCACAAGGCTTCCGGTTTGTTCAATCCGTACAGCTGGGGTATTTACTTCAACACCGGCCTGACACAGGCTGATATCGGTATTTCCTCACAGGATATTCTGAGTTCCACCGAATGGAAAGCAGGTTATCTCTACGACATCAACGAGCGTACAGGGGCCTGGCGTGTCGGGGTGAGTTACCAGAACTGGTTCCCGATCATCGACTTGAATGTTACCTTCGGCAACCGCAGACTGGATGAAGGAGAGATTGCTTACTTTAAAATTGAAAACGGAGATACGCTGCGTACTTCCGACCGGCTGATACTCGACTGGAAGGAAAAGAACGTGGAAGGGGGCATCCGGCTGCCGCTGATTACCACCAACTCCCGGTATATCGGAAACTTTTCCATGGCCAATTATATCGGGTACACGCAAACAGAAGATCTGACGAACTCCATCAGTGGCAGTGGTCGTATCGTTACGCCTCAGTTGCCGGTTTACTGGAACAGAACTATTGTGGGTGACGGTTCGCTGGTGTACAATCATTTCATCATGTCGGCTTACCGGTTGCTGAAGCGAAGCCGAAGGGATATCAACAGTGAATGGGGGCAGTCGTTTATCATGCACCTGTACGACACGCCTTTTGGCGGGGATTACCAGGGCAAGCAGTTTTCCTTCTACACGACTTTGTTTTTTCCCGGTCTGTTCAAGCATCATTCCCTGTGGGGATACTGGGGCTACCAGCAGACCGAAATTGATTTATTGAGCCGGTCGAACCAGAATCAGCCGTTCGAAGACAACGGAAGCTACATCTTCCGCAACCAGATACCCTTACCCCGCGGGCAAAGTGTCTTTCGTGCCGAAAAGTTTTACTCCATGTCGGCCAATTATACGCTGCCCATCTGGTATCCGGATATTGCCCTCGGGCCCCTGCTCAATGTTCAGCGCTTCCGCGGCAATGCTTTTATCGATTACGGGTTCGGCAGCTCCACTTTCCCGAACCGTTCTATCAGCGAAACCTATGTAACGGTTGGGGCTGAAGTGAGGGCCGATATCAACATCATGCGCCTGCTCAACCAGTTCGATATTGGTTTCCGGTTCAGCTACGGCCTGCAACCGGATGTGGTCACACGGTTTGAATTCCTGCTCGGAACCATCAATTTTTAGGTTTTTGCCTCCTTGAATATCGAGGGATTTACGCCTATTTTTGGCCTCTTATTTTATTAACCGATAACAATTTTTCGATGGCGGAGATAATACGAATGCCCAAGATGAGCGACACCATGACCGAAGGTGTTATTGCCAAGTGGCATAAAAAAGTAGGGGATACGGTAAAGTCGGGTGAACTGATGGCGGAGATTGAAACCGACAAGGCCACCATGGATTATGAATCCTTCAATACGGGCACTGTACTCTACATCGGGGCAAAGGAAGGTGAGCCTGTGAAAGTTAATGACGTTCTGGCCATCGTTGGAAAACAGGGAGAAGACTACAAAGCCCTGCTCGACAGTGCTGCGCAGGCAGCCGGCTCGGGCGGAAGCCAGTCAGAAGCCCCCCAGGCTGAGGCATCGGCCCCGGCCAAAGCCATCGATACTTCCGGCATCAAAGCCGAGATTGTGCTCATGCCCAAGATGAGCGATACCATGACGGAAGGCGTGATTGCCGCCTGGCATAAAAAAGTGGGTGACCCGGTGAAGTCGGGTGAACTGCTGGCCGAAGTCGAAACCGACAAGGCTACCATGGAATATGAGTCATATAACACCGGTACCCTGTTGTATGTCGGTGCTGAGGCCGGCAAGCCCGTAGCCATCAACGCGGTGCTGGCCATTATCGGTGATAAGGATGCCGACTGGAAGACATTATTAGAAGCGCATCAGGCTAAGGCAGGCAGCACAGCAGCGGCTCCCGCTGAAAAGCCGGCTGCACCGGCCCAGGCTGCTGCTGTCCGCAGCGCGGCTGCGGCTGTTCCGGCTGCGGCCACCACGGGCAACGGACGCATCAAAGCTTCTCCGCTGGCCAAGAAGCTGGCAAAAGAACGGGGCCTCGATTTACGAACCGTACCGGGTACCGGTGACCAGGGACGCATCACCAAGCG
>JALOMI010000046.1 GCA_025455465.1 Cyclobacteriaceae bacterium
CGGGCCCGGTATTTTTGCGCTGCCCGAAGAACAGGCTTCATGAAATTTACACTGACAACGAAAGATCCGCATACCGCTGCACGTGCCGGCATTCTGCACACGGCCCATGGGGATATCCATACCCCCATTTTCATGCCGGTGGGAACGGCCGGATCAGTAAAAGCAGTTCATCAACGTGAACTCGAACACGATATCAGGGCGGAAATTATCCTGGGCAACACCTATCACCTCTACCTGAGGCCGGGCACGGAATTACTCGAAAAGGCCGGTGGACTTCATCGCTTCAACGGATGGAATAAACCGATTTTAACGGACAGCGGAGGTTACCAGGTATACTCGCTTTCAGAAAACAGGAAGATTAACGAGGCAGGTGTTACATTCAAATCGCACATTGACGGTTCAAAGCATTTCTTTACCCCGGAAAATGTAATGGATATCCAGCGCTCCATTGGCGCAGATATCATCATGGCATTTGATGAATGTACGCCCTACCCCTGCGACTACCAGTATGCCCGCGAATCGATGGTGTTGACACACCGCTGGTTGGACCGCTGCATTCAGCGCATCAAAGAAACGGAGCCACGCTACGGCTATGAGCAGGCGCTATTTCCCATTGTGCAGGGCAGTGTCTATAAAGATTTAAGAGAAGAATCCGCTTATGCGATCGCTTCACACAACATGGATGGCAACGCCATTGGCGGTCTCTCTGTCGGAGAGCCCCATGAAGATATGTACGCCATGACGAGCCTGGTGTGCAGCATCTTACCGGCCGATAAACCACGCTACCTGATGGGCGTAGGTACGCCAGAAAACATACTGGAATGTATTGCTTTGGGCATCGATATGTTTGATTGCGTGATGCCAACGCGCAATGCCCGTAACGGCATGCTGTTTACAACACAGGGCATTATCAATATCCGCAACGAAAAGTGGAAGAACGACTTATCCCCCATTGATGAAACACTGGGAGGCTACACCAGCACGTTTTACTCCAAAGCCTATTTACGTCATCTGATCATCAACAAAGAGATATTAGGCGCGCAAATTGCTTCCATTCACAACCTGACTTTCTACCTTTGGCTGGTGCACCAGGCCCGGGAACAGATTGTGCAGGGTACTTTCGGTCCCTGGAAAGAACGAATGGTAAAACAGGTATCCTCACGGCTTTAACCTTATCTGCGGAACGTGAAACTGCTTGACCGGTATATTCTTAAACAATTTCTGAGCACCTTCATCTTTGTGGTGCTCATTCTGCTGGCCGTGATATCGGTGATCGACATCACCGAAAAAGCGGATAAGTACAACAAGGCCGGGCTGTCTGCGAAACAAGTGATGGGCTATTATGCCGACTTCCTTCCCTGGATTGCCGGATTGGTTACCCCCATCACCGTATTTATTGCCACGGTATATGTAACCGCAAGACTGGCCGGCCGTACGGAAATCATCGCCATCCTCAGCAGCGGGGTAAGCTTTCGCAGGCTGCTGCTACCCTACTTTATCGGAGCGCTGGTAATTGCCGGCAGCAGCTTTTACCTGAACGGCTGGGTGATACCAAACTCCAACAAGACCCGGCTTGCCTTTGAAATCGACTACCTTAACAAATCGTCTAACCCCAACCTGCGAAACATCCATCTGCAGGTCGCTCCCGGAACTTTCATATACATGCAGAGCTACAACAGCCTGAGCGATAAAGGCTACCAGTTTACACTTGAGCATTTCGAGGAAAACCGGCTTATCGAAAAACTGACGGCAAACCGAATCGAGTGGGACACCGCCAAATCAAAGTGGACGCTGCGCGACTGGAAACTGAAAAAGGTGGATGTAGTCTTTGAAAAAACCAAAGCTGATTCCGTACCGGTCTCATCGGTTAGCATGACTTCCGGCCTGGCGCTGGATACCACGCTGATCATTCATCCTAAAGAATTCAAAAATGATTATCGCAAATACGATGGTCTCACCCTGACGGAACTGGATGACTACATGAAAACACTTCGTTCGCGCGGCACTGCCGGCATCGAAGTCTATGCTGTTGAAAAGTATACCCGTTATGCTTCGCCCTTCTCAATCTTTATCCTCACCTTCATGGGGGTGATTGTATCTTCCCGCAAGAGTCGTGGCGGCACAGGCTTTCAGATTGCACTGGGCTTTGCCTTGTCGTTTGTATTTATTTTGTTCTTCATGATGTTCCGCACCTTCGCAGAGGCCGGCTCCATGCCGCCTCAGATATCCGTCTGGATTCCTTCGGTGGTGTTCGGCATCCTCTCCATGTTCATGTATAAATACGTACCCCGATGATCGCCACCACCGGGGATTACCTGAAACTCCATTTCATTGTATTTCTCTGGGGATTCACTGCCATTCTCGGCCTGCTTATTTCCATTCCTGCTGTGGAGATGGTGCTTTACCGCACCCTGCTTGCAGCGATTGGCATGGCCGTGGTGATTTACTGGAAGAAAGGCAACCTGCACGTAGATAATTCTGAACGGCTCAAGCTGCTGCTGATTGGCATCATTGTGAGTTTCCATTGGCTCGCCTTTTTCGGATCGGGCCGTGTGGCGAATGCCTCAGTAAGCCTGGTGGGCTTCGCCACCAACTCCCTGTGGGCAGCGTTGCTCGAGCCCCTGATGAACCGAAAACGCATCAAAGCCTTTGAATTGGTTCTCGGGCTGGTGGTCATTGCCGGCTTATATGTCATTTTTTCATTCGACTTCCAGTATAAACTGGGACTCGCTTTAGGGGTTGCTGCCGGATTCAGCGCTGCCCTGTTTGCCGTGCTCAACGCCCGCATGGTAAGGCGCGTGGATGCCTATACTATCACCTTTTATGAAATGACCGGGGCGTTTATCGGCACTGCGCTCGTCTTACCCGCTTTTCAGTACTTCTTTAATCAAGGTGATCCGGTTAATCTTATCCCCAGCGCCATGGACTGGCTTTACCTGGCAGCTCTTTCATGGATATGTACCGTATATGCCTTTTCCACCGGAGTTAAACTAATGAAAAAGCTTAGCGTATTTTTCATTCAGCTCACGCTCAACCTGGAGCCTGTGTACGGCATTATCATGGCGCTGATGATCTTCGGCAACCGGGAAAAAATGACCTCCAACTTTTACATCGGAACCGCCATCATCATCGGAGCTGTGCTTCTCTATCCTTCCCTGAAACGAAGGTATGACAAGCCTGAGTTTATGCCTTAAGCCAACCCGACCAGTAGATGGTTCCCGGAAAAAATTCCTTCAGATCCTTTTCGGATGAAAACAAGCCAAATACCGCTGAACCGGAGCCGCTCATGCTGGCATACACAGCACCCTGATCATACAATTGCTTCTTGATCGCTGCGATGCCCGGATGCCGGCTGAACACGGACTGTTCAAAATCATTAACCAGTGTATTGCGCCATACTAATCGATCATCTTGTAAAATCTGCTGCAGCGGCCGCGGTGGATGTTGTGGTTTTACATTGGCATAGGCTTCTGCTGTAGAAACATGAATATCCGGCTTAACCAAAATGATAAACAGATTACCAAGGTCTATGGTCATTGGTGTCAACACTTCACCCCGTCTGGTACCGAGCATGGGTTTGGGGTCAATGAAAAAGGCGCAATCGCTGCCCAGCGAAGCTGCATGGCCGCGAAGCACATCGACAGAAAGGTTGAGATTGAAAATTCCGTTCAATAATACCAGTGCAGACGCTGCATCGGATGAACCACCGCCCAGTCCAGCGCCCATCGGTATTATTTTATGAAGGTGCATGGCCACCGGACCGATGCTGTATTTTTCCTGCATCAGCCGATAAGCCTTTACACAAAGATTACTATCCAGCGGCCCTTCAATGTCAAGGCCGGTCATGGTGAACTGAAAAGTGTCTGAAGGAATAATTTCAAGAATGTCCGTCCATGGTACCGGACAGAAACACGTTTCGATATCGTGATAGCCATCCGGACGTTTGGCTATGATATGGAGGCCGAGATTGATTTTACAGGGGGGAAATGCAATCATAGAAGAGCAGCCGGTACACGGTAGCTGCACACCGGCTGCAATTAAATCATTTCGTCAGTCGTTCGATAAGTTCTTCGGTGATGCCGGTGGACGAAAATCCGCCATCATGCATCAGGTTTTGCATGGTGACCATACGGCTGTAATCCGAAAACATCAGAACGATGTAATTGGCGCAATCCTCTGCAGAAGCATTGCCCAACGGAGACATCATCTGTGCATAATCATAGAAAACATCGAAGCCGCTAATGCCCGTGCCCGCGGTGGTCTTGGTAGGCGATTGAGAAATGGTATTTACCCGCACCTTTTTCAACTTACCAAAACGATAGCCGTAACTACGTGCAATAGACTCCAGCAGCGATTTAGCCTGGGCCATGTCGGAATAATCCGGGAAAGTGCGTTGAGCAGCAATGTAGGAGAGTGCAACGATAGACCCCCACTCATTCATGGCATCAGTCTTTTCTGCTGTTTGCATCACCTTATGGAAAGAGAGGCCGGATATATCCAGCGTTTTCTGAAACCAGTCATAGTTCAGGTCGCCATAGGCCTTATCCTTACGCACATTCGGACTCATACCAATGGAATGAAGAACAAAATCCAGCTTTCCGCCCAGCACTTCCATCGATTTGGTGAAGAGGTTATGGAGGTCTTGCTCAGAGGTGGCGTCTGCCGCAATTACTTCGGCATTGCACATGCCGGCCAGCTCATTGATTTTTCCCATTCGAAGGGCAATCGGAGCGTTGGTCAGTGTGAACGATGCCCCCTCCTGTTTTACCTTTAATGCTGTCTTCCAAGCGATGGAGTTTTCATCCAGAGCACCGAAAATAATGCCGCGTTTTCCTTTCAGTAAGTTGTAAGCCATAGGTTAAAATTTTGATAAAAGTATTCTAAATCTGCTTTTCTGACAATTTTTATGGGTATTCCATGAAGTTAGATGTACTTGGATCGAAAATATTAGCTAATTTTAGTCGCTATCCTAAACCCGATTTACCATGGAAGTATCTGACGCGTTCCTTGACTCCTGGAACACCTTCATGTTTCAAGGTTCTTTTGCCTTTATTGGCCTAGGCATTCTGATCCTGCTCTACCATGAGGCCAGAATCCTGATGATTAAAGACTACAAAGAAAAGTACGACTACGTTAACCTGAATGAGGTTCGCTTCTTCTGGTTTGCCGTGATGGCTTTTATCGCGGCCGGATTTTTCTTCGCCAATACCTTCGCCTCAGAAATGATTCATAAGAGCGGAATGACCTGGTTCTACGTCCGCCTGTTCATCACGATCAGTTTTTCGATTATCGGCTACTTTATTGCTTACAGTATGATTCGAATTTATTATCCACGTTATGTAGAGAAGCGTCTGAACAAACTGCGTAACAAGCCGAGAGTCTCTCCTGACGGCAATATTATGCGCAAACTGAGCGAAGCAGAAGAAGACGCCCACATGGAACAAAGCCAGATTGAAGAAGAACTCTTCCATGCCGTGGACTACGATGTATGGCTGGATGAAAAAACAGGCTATAAAAAGATCGAAAAGTACCTCGCATACCAACACGCTGAAGAATGTCCTGAATGCGGCTACTACACCTTTAAGATTACCCGCGAAGAACTGGAGCAAGCTCCAACAACAGATGAAACCGGTCTTTTCATCAAGCATTACACCTGCTCTTACTGCAATCATCGTGAAGCTCGCGAACAAGTTTTGGCAAAACTTTCACAGAATGTAGCCTAACAAGCAAACACAGACTCATTCGTGAACTGCGGCCAATGTATATTTGTCGCAGTTCTTTTTTATGCGCCCCACACCAGATCAACCTATCGGAATTTTTGACAGCGGCATTGGCGGACTAACCGTTGCGCATGCCATTCGACAGCGCCTGCCAAACGAAAGCATTATCTACTTCGGAGACACCGCGCACCTTCCTTACGGAGACAAATCAGAAGCCGCCATACAGGCTTACTCTGTAAGAATTGCCGATGTATTGCTGAAAAAAGGTTGTAAGGTGATCGTGATTGCCTGTAATTCAGCAAGTTCTGCAGCCTATGAATTACTCAAAGAATATGCACGCCAGATAAAAATCATCAATGTTATTGATCCGATGGTGCATTGGGTGGCTGAACACCACAAACAACAACGCGTTGGGCTGATCGGCACCAAACGCACCGTGCAATCCGGTGTCTATCACCGTAAAATTGAAGAAGTCAATCAGGGAATTGAATTGCATTCACTGGCTACACCGCTTCTGGCCCCCATGATTGAAGAAGGATTTTTTGACAATACGATCAGCCATGAAATCATTACACGTTATCTGGCCGATCCGGAACTGGAAGGCATTCAGGCGCTGATACTCGCCTGCACCCACTACCCGCTTATAAAAGAGGAGATCAGTACCTACTACCGGCACCAGATGCCAATACTGGACTCGGCCACCATTGTGGCCGATGCATTGTATCACTACCTGGCCGCTCATTTCCTGCTGACCAGAAAAACGGAATCACAGCACCAGTTTTTGGTTTCGGATTATACCGAGTCGTTTGAGGCCGCTACGCGCATATTCTTTCGTGAACAGGTACACCTGGAAAAATATTCCTTATGGAATTGACGGGGCATGATGTATTGTTTTTTGATATTTTCGAGGAAATAAGTCAGTTATAAATGGCATTTTTCGTGTATTAAGCACAACAGATCAAGAACAGATTGAAATGAGACTTTGGTTGGCTGGTTTCCGACATTCAAAATGCCTGTTGATTTTCCTACTGCTTACAGGTGCACTTGCCTGTTCTGCTCCGGTCTATTCACAGAAGACTAACCAGTTTATTGACAGCCTGGAAACAACCCTAAGGAACAGAATCTCGGATTCCTTACGTGTAAGTATCCTTACTACATTATCCAGTTCTTACACGTTCATTGACTTTAAGAAAGGCCTTCAATATGCCAAAGATGCCGTAAACCTTGCTGAGCGCATCAATGACAATCTATTGAAATTAAAAACTAATCGCCAGTTGGCCCTGGCTTACAGCCTGGGCGGAGATTATACTTCAGCGCTTACCTATGAAAACAAAGCCCTGGAATACGGGCAGCTACTGAACGATTCCACCGAGATTGGTACGAGCTTCAGCAACATCGGTAATTTTTATCACGAACTGGGTGTCTATGATGAAGCCTATTTCTACCTGACCCGCGCCTACAGCATGCTGAAAACCGGTCATATTAATCATGAAGACTCCGTGATGATGAATATTGCTATACACAATGTGGGTCGCGTATTCAAGGAATTGGGACAATACGACATCGCTTTGCAGCATCTTCGTTTGTCACGTAAAACCAGCTATGAACTGAAAGACAATGAGGGCAGTCCCTATTCACTGGATGAAATCGGGGATGTTATGATGCGCCAGGGTAAATATGATTCTGCGCTGAACTACCTTCAGCATTCCCTGAATGAAACCCGCCAATTAATCCGTGATAACCCCGGAACTATCGTTAAGGAACTGCAAACCAAAACGCTGTACAAAATAGCGATGGTGTTTATGTTCACCGGCCAGGAAGACAAAGCACTCGCTTATTTCGATTCAACCTATACACTGCACAAAATCACCAATAACCAGTTTGGTCTGGCCGAAGTGCAGCTTGGCCGAGGCATTCTTTACCTCAGGCAAAACGATTTCATTCAGGCTGAAGAATATTTCAGTGATGCACTGACCCGTGCACGGTTGCTGAATGCCCGTATCCTGGAGATCAAATGTTACGAACAACTGGCCCGTGTTTCAGAATTGACCGGTGATTACAAAAAAGCGTTGAGCTACTTCAAACAATATAAAGTATTTAATGACAGCCTGTTTAGCAGTGAAATGCAACAGAAGTTGTACCGCGACCAGGTGCGTTTCGCCACCGAAGCCAAGGATGAGCAGATTGAATCCCTTATCCGCCAGGAAGAATACCGACTTTCTGAAATCCGTAAGCAGGAACTGATACGCAATGTGCTGGTGGTGGTCATGGCACTGTCCGGCATACTGCTGTTCACAGTATACCGCAGCAGTCAGCGAAGAAAGCAAATCAACAAGTTGCTCATTCAGCACCAGGAAGAGATGAAGAAGCGAAGCCAGGAACTGGAACAGCTAAACCAGGTGAAAGATAAATTCTTCTCCATCATTTCCCACGACTTACGTTCGCCCATCAATGCACTGGCCGGTGTCTTAAACCTGATCGATAAAGGTGCCATCGAACCACATGAACTTCCGGAAACTATGCGTGAATTGCGTAACCGGTTCAACTACACCCGCACATTGCTGAATAACCTCCTCGACTGGACTTTGGTACAGATGGATAAGATGACCCTACGACCTTCACGCATTAACATTCACAGAATGGTTGCCGAGAATATTGAAATGATTCAGTCACTGGACGCCAAGAAAATTGAATTTGTGAATTCGGTGCCGGCAGAAACCTTCGGATTTGCCGACAAAAACACCATCAACCTGGTGATACGGAACCTGATCAGCAACGCACAAAAATTCACCAATGAAGGCGGGAAAATTGAGGTTTCGGCACAGGATCTCGGCAAGGAATGGGTTTTGGCCGTGTCCGATACCGGCATTGGCATGAATCAGCAAACCCTCAGCATGCTTTTCGATAAGATTAATCCCTACAGCACTCGCGGTACAGCTAATGAAAAAGGCACAGGTCTGGGCCTGATTCTCTGTAAGGAATTTGTCGACCGTAATAACGGGCGGATCTGGGCAGAGAGCGCGGAAGGAGCCGGCAGCACCTTCCGGTTTACGATTCCAAAGTCTGCCTGACCCTTGTTGATGCATTAACTGAATTAGCGTTACCTTTGCATGGCAACGCATCCCCATGAGCGACCAAATCCTTCACGAATGCGGCATCGCAATGATCCGCCTGCGTAAACCACTTTCCTACTACATCGAAAAATATGGCCCCACCTATGCCATGAAAAAGATGTACATCCTGATGGAAAAACAGCATAACCGCGGGCAGGATGGTGCAGGCATTGCCAACATTAAAATAGACCTGGAGGCTGGCAGACGGTACATCAGCCGTTACCGCTCCATCAAAAACCGCCCGGTAGAGTCGCTTTTCAAGAAGATTGAACGCAAATACCGGAAAGCCCAGAAGGAAGGGAAAGAAAACTTCAGAAACGAAAAGTGGCTTAAAGAGAACGTTGCTTTTACCGGAGAGTTGTGGCTCGGACACCTGCGCTACGGAACCCATGGCATCAACAACATCGAAAGTGTGCACCCTTTTCTCCGGCAGAATAACTGGCGCAGCCGTAACCTGGTAATGGCCGGAAATTTCAATATGACCAACGTGGATGAGCTTTTCGACATCCTCGTAAACCTGGGTCAGCACCCCAAAGAAAAGGTTGACACCGTTACCGTGATGGAAAAAATAGGGCACTTTCTGGATGAGGAAGTGCAGAACCTGTTCGAATCCTACAAGGATAAATATTCCAACAAGGAGGTTTCTGAAATCATCGAAAATGAAATTAACCTGCAGCGGGTGCTGAGAAGGGCCTGCAAAGATTTTGACGGTGGTTATGCCATGGCAGGCCTCACCGGATCAGGATCTGCCTTTGTGGTTCGCGACCCCAACGGCATACGCCCGGCTTATTACTATGCTGACGATGAAGTAATCGTGGTGGCCTCCGAGAAACCAGCTATTAAGACAGCCTTCAATATTGACTATAACCAGATTGAAGAAATTACTCCCGGGCATGCCCTCATCATCACCAAAAGCGGTGAATACGGTTTGCATTCCATACGCAAAGAGGGTACTCGGACTTCCTGCAGTTTTGAGCGTATTTATTTCTCGCGCGGCAATGACCCGGACATTTATCAGGAACGGAAGAAGTTAGGACGATACCTGGTTCCTCAAGTGCTGCGTGCCATTCAGTTTGATTTGAAGAATACCGTATTCTCTTACATTCCCAATACAGCAGAGACAGCATTTTACGGACTGATGGCCGGTGTGGAGGATTACCTGATCACCCGCCAGAAAGAAATTCTGCTGGAAGGCAAACCAACCGTTGATCCTTTTGAGGATATCCTTTCCTTCCGGCCGCGGGTAGAAAAACTGGTTATCAAGGATGCCAAGTTGCGTACTTTCATCACTGATGATGAACACCGTGATGACCTGGTGGCTCATGTGTACGATACCACATATGAAGTAGTAAACCGCGGGAAAGACACCCTGGTGGTTATTGATGATTCCATCGTTCGCGGAACTACACTGGAGAAAAGCATCCTCACCCTGCTCGACCGGCTCGGGCCTAAAAAAATTGTGGTCGTGTCTTCAGCGCCACAAATCCGATTCCCGGATTGCTACGGTATTGATATGAGCCGTATGGGAGATTTTGTTGCCTTTCGGGCAGTCATTGAATTATTGAAAGATCAGGGCAAAGACTACCTGCTTGGTGAAGTCTATGAAAAATGCCTGCAGGCTGAGGCGGAAGGCATCGCTGAAAATCAGGTGAAGATCCTCTACGACCAGTTTACAGATGAAGAGATTTCAGCAAAGATTGCAGATATCGTAAAACCAAAAACCATGAAAGCCGAACTGGAAGTGGTTTACCAGACTGTCAGCAACCTGCATAAGGCCATCCCCAATCATCCGGGTGACTGGTATTTCACCGGAAACTTTCCAACACCAGGAGGAATGCGGGTAGCTAACCGGGCCTACATCAATTATATGGAAGGCAAACTTGTGCGCGCTTACTGAAGCGCGTAAAATTCAATTACCGGTTCGTCCGAAACCTCCTGAAAGTCTTAATTTTCAGACAAACTGATCTTCGCTATGAATTACTGGTTATTAAAAACTGAACCATTTACTTATTCGTGGAACGATCTCGTGCGCGATAAAAAATCCGTTTGGGATGGAATCCGTAATTACCAGGCCCGCAATTACATGGCCGAAATGAAGAAGGGTGACCTGGCGCTGATCTACCATACCGGCTCTGCGAAAGAAGTTGTAGGCATTGCCCGCATCAGCAAGGCCGCCTGGCCCGACCCGGCCGACAAGGAATGGAACGTTGTTGAAGTTACACCGGTTAATAAACTGAAGAATCCCGTTCCCTTGTCGGTGATAAAATCCAACATGGCGTTTACCGATATGGTGCTGTTGAAAAACTCAAGGTTATCCGTTCAGCCGGTTATGCGTGCCGAGTTTGATCGCATTGTAGCGATCAGTGAAAATAAATGATGAAGAATTTCGTATTGCTGTTCTGTCTGCTGACTGCGTTTATCCTCCCGGCAAAGGGACAGGAAAGCGACACATCCATGCTGCGGCAACCGTATCGATTTGAGTTCGAACGTAAAATGTCTGACGATGATTTTACGGTTATTTCACTACATCAAAACGGCCTTGCGCTGCTCCGCGAAAAAAACAAATTCAAATCCGGCAACCGAGCCTGGGAATTAATCCTGCTGGACACCACACTGACCCAAAAACATCTTCTTGAAATAGACATTGATCAACGCAAGCGTCTTGTGGCCTATGAATTTGCACCTGGCTATCTATTCCTGGTATTTAAAACCGGGGAAGCATCCCGGCTTTCGCTTGATCTATTCACAGTATCAGTTGCTGATGCCTCTGTTGAACGGCATGCCATCAACCCGGAACTGAATTTCCAGCTCACACATTTTATCCGGGTGCAGGAAAATTTCATTCTGGGTGGTTATGTCAACAATGAACCTGCCGTGCTGTTGTACAATCCAGCCACGGATAACATCAAGGTACTTCCCGGTTTCTTTCAGAAACAAACGCAACTGCTCGACCTCAGGCCGAATATAAACGGCACTTTCAATATCATTCTGATGAACCGTGTAGAACGATACAACCAAAAACTTATCCTTAAAACATTCGATAGTTCAGGCTTAGAATTACTGGAAGATCAGATTGCCGTAGATGAGCGCTACGGAATTCAGTCAGCCATTACGTCTACACTGCACCGGGAGGATCTAAGTATTATCGGAACGTGGGGAAGCCGCGGGGCCAAACAGGCTAACGGATTCTTTTTTGTTACTGTTGATCCATTTGAAGACCAGAGTATTCGTTACACCGCTTTTGGCGAATTGAATCATTACCTCGATTATTTTAAACCCGGCAAGGCTGCACGCATTAAAGCTAAAACTAAGCAGGCCATCCAAAGCAAACGCATCCCGGACTTCATCAACTATGTTGTGCCGTACCGCATGGACGAACACCGGCAGGGATTTATTATGCTGGCCGAAACCTACATACCGTCAACCACATACAACCGGTATCCGGATCCATTTCCGTATTACGGTTACGGCATGATGCCAGGTTATTCTCCCTACTGGGGATATTATCCCGGCACTTATAACCGGTTGTACAACCCTTACAGCTACTACGGTAACAATGTACGTAACTCCGATGAGGTAAAGGCCACTCAATCAGTACTCGTGGCTTTTAATGAACAGGGCAAGCCCATCTGGGACTACCAGCTAAGCCTGCAGGATTTCCGCATGCCAGCTCTTGAACAAGTGGCTGATTTCGCTGTTGATCACAACGGCCTCTGTTTCCTGTACAAAAATGAATCAGAACTGAATGTTAAAATCATTAGTTTCGATGGCGAACCAACCCGGGAAGGAAAAGAAAAATTGCGGTTATTGAATGATGGTGATGAAATCCGGAATGAAATTAAAACAGCGGGTGCCGTCCGGCAGTGGTATGACAAAACCTTTTTTGTCTGGGGACAGCATACCATTCGCAACCAAAGCGTGCGTGAGGAAGGAAACCGCCAGGTATTCTACATTAACAAACTCGTTTGCCGTTAGTGTATTTCTGATTTGTCTGCTCATGAGCGACAATGTCGCCATGGCTCAGCTCAAACAACCCGGCCGCCTTGAAATCCCCATATCCCGCTCAGAAAATCCCTACCAGGTTTTAGCTGCGCAACAAACCGGATTGCTGCTCTTCCGTACGCTGACAAAACCGTATGAAGGTCTCCAGCTCATTCAGGTAGACACAGCCTTGCAACAACGCTGGGGCGGCATTATTCCGCTTGATCCCAAACTCACACTGGCCAGGCAGCAAAGCACAACCGAAAAAGCCTTTCTGCTTTTTCACAAATTCGACTTCAGCGAAATCAACTTCACCCTCTACGAAATCAATCTTCAAAACAGCAATTACAGCAAATACGTCATCCGTAACTATATACCTTTTTACCCCACCAATATGCAGATCACCTCACGGGGTGTGCTTATTGGAGGGTATTATGCCGGTCGGATACCTGTTATTCTCTTCTATGATCTTATCACTCAGCGAAGCAAGGTGTTGCCCGGACTCTTCAACGAAGCAGGTGAACTGATTCAAATCAGAAACAATGCTGACAACTCATTTACAATTATTATCAACGCACGCAACTACAATAAACAGCGTACACTGTGGATTAAAAACTATACGACTGAAGGTGACCTTATCAGTTCCTCTATCCTGGAGCCGACAGAAAATAACAGCTTGCTGTTTGGCCGCATTATCAATGAGTTTTCTGACCGCCAATTGATTGCCGGTGTGTATGGGGCGCGCAACTCCGATTACTCGAAAGGTATTTTTCTCGCCCGGCTTGATGAAGAATCCGGGCAGGAAATACGGTATTTCCCGTTTGCCGACCTTGAGAATTTTTTCAAGTTCATGCGTGCCAGCCGTGAAAACCGCATTAAGCAGCGTATCGAACGCAAGAAAATCCACGGCAAAAAAATCCGCTTTCAATACCGGTTTCTGGTGCATGAGTTCGTGAACTACAACGATGAGTATATCCTGTTGGGCGAGGCGTTCTATCCGAAATACAAAACCATCGAACAGAACCTGGTGTACGGCCTTGCTCCCGGACGCGCCCTGATCTTTGACGGCTACCAGTACACCCATGCGGTGGTGCTCGGGTTTGATAAGGATGGTAACCTGCTCTGGGACAACAGCTTTGAAATCAACGATGTACGTACATATAACCTGCAGCAGTTCGTTAAAATGTCTGTGCAGGATGACAAGATTGCATTACTTTACCTGTTTGATGATCAGGTCCGTTCAAAAATCATTCAGGATAACCGGGTGCTGGAAGGAAAAAATTATCGGCCCCTCTACATGAAGCCCGGTTATATTGATTCATTTTCCACGGATAACCTGAATGTGAGCAACCTGGAATACTGGTATGAGGGCAATTTTCTGGCCTACGGCACGCAGATCCTCTCAGAAGGACGTGGCTTCGGTAATCGCAACAGGCAGCTATTCTTTATCAACAAAATCCGGTATGATTAACGGCTGGCGCGACAAGTAAAATAAAGCCTATATTTGCAACGGCTTATGCAGAAGAAACTCATCCTCGACTCCGACCTGCTGGACATCACCATAAGCCGCCTTTGCCAGCAACTGATTGAGAATCACCAGGACTTTTCCAACAGCGTAATACTCGGCCTGCAGCCCCGTGGAATTTACCTGGCTCAGATCATCCATAGTAAATTGGAGAAGCTGGTCAAAAAGACCATTTCGATAGGTTTTCTGGATGCCACTTTCCACCGGGACGATTTCCGCAGGCGCGAAGTGCCAATCAAAGCCAGTGAAGTACGCATACCTTTTATTATTGAAGGAAAGAAAGTAATCCTGGTGGATGACGTACTCTTTACCGGACGAACCGTTCGCGCAGCGCTGGATGCTATGATTGCCTTCGGCCGGCCGGCTAAAGTGGAACTGCTGGTTTTAATTGACCGAAAATATACTCGCGACCTTCCGATTGCTGCTGATTATGTAGGCAAAGCGGTAAACACCATGGCCACCCAGCGGGTGCTGGTGGAACTGGAAGCCCAGGGCAATGCCCACAACAAAATATGGCTGGTAAACAAAGATTAGCATGTCCAGATTAAGTCAGAAGCACCTCCTCGGTATCAAAGACATTACAGCGCAAGACATTCATTTGATTTTTGAAACCGCAGATAACTTCAAAGACGTTCTCAACCGGCCCATTAAGAAAGTACCCTCCCTTCGCGACATTACCATTGCCAACATCTTTTTTGAAAATTCTACCCGCACACGCCTTTCGTTTGAGTTGGCAGAAAAAAGACTGTCGGCTGATGTTGTGAATTTTTCAGCCTCCACCAGTTCGGTAAAAAAAGGAGAAACGCTGCTTGATACCGTGAATAATATTCTCGCCATGAAAGTGGACATGGTGGTGATGAGGCACGCCAGTGTTGGTGCACCACACTTTTTGTCGCGGCATATCAGCGCCAACATCATCAATGCCGGTGATGGTACACATGTTTGCCCTGCATAAACTGGGCGCCAAAGTGATGGTGTGCGGTCCGCCAACACTCCTGCCAAAATTCATCAGCAGCTTAGGGGTACTGGTCGAAACCGATGTGAACAAAGCCCTGGCCTGGTGTGATGTCGCCAACGTGCTGCGCATTCAACTGGAACGGCAGCAGATCAAATACTTTCCTTCGCTACGCGAATACTCCCTATATTTCGGTATTACGCGAAAAATGCTTGACGAACTCAACAAGCCGATCGTGCTGATGCACCCGGGGCCAATCAACCGCGGTGTTGAATTAAGTAGTGATGCTGCCGATTCGCAACATTCCGTCATTCTTGATCAGGTAGAAAACGGGGTCGCCATACGCATGGCCGTATTGTATCTGCTTGCAGGCGTTCAGGCATAAACAGGTTAACTTTTTCTGCGACCGCTCGCAGGTAAATCATCGGGGCTGAATACCACCCTTTTACTAACTTTACCAACTAATCCTACGACATGCAGTATTACAACTCCATCATCGAAACTATTGGCAACACGCCCCTGGTTAAACTCAATAAAGTATTCAAAGGGGTGCCCGGTACCTTTTTGGCCAAGGTGGAATACTTCAATCCAGGAAATTCCACCAAAGACCGCATGGCTATCAAAATGGTGGAGGATGCTGAAAAAGCCGGCCTGCTGAAACCCGGAGGCACCATCATCGAGGGAACATCCGGTAACACCGGCATGGGGCTTGCACTTGCGGCTGTAGCGAAGGGCTACCGCTGCATCTTTACCATGGCTGACAAACAGTCGCAGGAAAAAATCAACATTCTGAAAGCACTGGGCGCAGAAGTGGTGGTCTGCCCTACTAATGTGGAGCCGGAAGATCCGCGGTCGTACTATTCCGTAGCGCGTAAGCTGAATAAGGAAATTCCAAATTCCTTCTATCCGAACCAATACGATAATCTCTCCAACACGGCTGCCCACTACGAAACCACCGGCCCGGAAATCTGGAAACAAACCGAAGGTAAAATCACCCATTATGTAGCTACTGTTGGTACGGGCGGATCAATGTGCGGCACTTCGAAATTTTTAAAAGAGCAAAACCCAGAAATAATTTCGGTGGGCATCGACACTTACGGATCGGTATTCAAGAAGTACAAGGAAACCGGTATCTTCGATGAGAACGAAATCTATCCTTACCTCACTGAAGGTTTTGGTGAAGACATCCTGCCCAAGAATGTCAACTTCGATGTCATCGATCTGTTCATTAAAGTAACCGATAAAGACGGTGCCCTGATGACACGCAGATTGGCGCGTGAAGAGGGATTGTTTGTCGGATGGTCATGCGGATCGGCAGTACATGGAGCACTGGAATATGCCCGTGAGCACCTGAAAGAAAATGATGTGATGGTGATCCTGCTGCCCGACCACGGCACACGCTATCTCGCCAAGGTCTACAATGATCAGTGGATGAAGGATCACGGTTTCCTGGAAACCAAAACGTTCAACACCAAGGCGCGCGACCTGGTGGCCAACCGTAACGGAAGAGAGAGCCTGTTGACCGTATCACCATCCGCCCGGGTAAGTGACGTGATTTTGCTGATGAACCGGGAAGGAATCGATCAGCTGCCAGTAACAGAAAACGATCAGTTTACCGGAAGCGTCAGCTCAGCACGACTGCTCGAGCGAATGATTGAAGACCCTGAGTTGCGTAGCAAAACCGTGGGTGAAATTATGGATAAGCCTATGTTGTTTGTAGCACCCGACAGCACACTGGATGTATTATCCTCCTTACTGAACAAAGACAACAAAGCCCTGCTGATCCGCGATGATCAGCAACGGGTGCACATCATCACTGAGCACGATGTGCTGCGCGCGATGATGAGTTAAGTTCGCTTAAGGCTGATCAGTTATCGAGGATTTCAATTTCCACACGTACATTGGCCTGAGCCTGTGAGTGAAATTTGTCGAAGATTGGTTTTTTACCACCCCAGGCTTTGATTTGAATTCGTTTAGCATCGATACCATTAGCCACCAGGAAATCGCGCATCAGTTCGGCACGCATTTGCGAAAGCTTTTTTGCTGAACCATAACCGTCACTGGTGTTATTCAGAGCAAAAAAGTTATCAGCCCCTTCGTTAAGGGTTGTTATTTTTCCCGAAGCATTGCCATTGGTATGGCCGTGTATGCGGATCTTATACTTCGGGTTCTCATCCATCATTTCTACCAGGCTGCCCGCTTCATAGCGCGATTCCGGGCGCATCACGGCTGCATCTTTGAAAAAGTAAACATGGAACATCGTGGCGATATCCCCTTTCTGCAGGCGCATAAGCTCAAACGGTACCACCGCAGCGCCATCTTCACGGGTGATGCCTTCACCCTGCGGATCACTGAAATTGCTTACATCACGCTGGACTTTGCGATAGCCAAATACCTCGCAGATAAAGGAGGCCGCGCCTTCAGGGTTGGCGGGTGGCAATACTTTTACTTTTTTATTTGCTTCATAGGCACCGACCTTACGTGCCTTTTCGGTATCAATCACGCTCACTTCTCCTTCAATGATAGCTTTTGTATCAACCCTCGAAACTTTGAAAAAATAACTGCGTGCACGCGGGTCGTCCGGGATAGTAATATCCTGATCATCGGTAATTGATTCCGTAACCACTGCTGGTCCTTCAATTCGTTCGCTTTCAGCTACAACAGGGTCTGCCAGAGGAATCTCAGTAAGACGCTTTTCATTTGCCGGATTAATGTCACTGCCCTGGTACAATTCAGCATCCTTACCCAGTACACCATGATATACCCATGTATCGTCATAACTGGTGGTTGTACGCATGGTCATGGCTAGCTCAACTGCTTCCTCTTTGCTTTCAGTTTTGAGGATGTACACATAATCCAGGCTTCTGAACGGATTCCATTCATACTTTGCCGGGTATGTCCGGGCTGCTTTGGCAGTAAAATTCACTGCGTTCTTCTTGATGGCGAAGGCGCCTATCACCACATAGTATGCACGTGGATCACTGCCTATCTGCGAGTATCCGGGAAAGGTGATACTTAAAAAGAGGAGACCAATGAGGGCAAAAGAAGCCAACCTGTTCATAATCAAAAAAGTTAAGTTATTGGCAAGATTAAAAAATATGTCAAGTCATTTCACCGACTGCGAAATGCTTTAAGGTTTAGTTGCCGGTTACAAAACAGCTGTAACCCAAGCCTAAAGTAATTCATTATCAGTGAATTATCAAATAGCCAAAAACCTACGTAGGACTAAAGCGATGTGCTCATCGGCTGACAGGTTGTAAATGAACCACGCTGATCGTGATCAGGGCATGCGATTGGCATGACGAGAAACCAACATCCATTTCTTTTTATCCTTCACATAAACTTCGGTAAAAGTTAGCTCCATATCAAAATCCGATCCTTCACGCTGTCCGGAAAACCGGCCCTTTCCGGTAACAATACCGGTATCTTTATACAATCGAACTTGTGCATTGCTGATGTTGATGCTGTGGTAGATTAATTTCCCGGAAGCCATATCATCAAGCACTTCCTGGCGCGACTGCACCCATCCGTTGGAATGAATATACATCAACCGTGCATTGAGCAGGGGCTTCAGCGAGTCTGCATCCTGACTGATCAGCCAACGGAATTTATCAGCAGAAAGCCGGAGCAGTTCACGTTCAGCCGATGTTTGTGCTGATGCCTCCAGCATCATAAAGAATATAATCGCTGACAGTACAGTGCGTGTTCTGGTGATCAGTAAATTGTGCTTCATCATGCTGGTTTCATTTTTTTATTCTCCTGTGATACAAGGTAGTTAGGCCGGCTGGCAAAAATGTGCTATGCCGGTAAAAATGGACAGACTTTACGGCAAATAATAAATTCAGAGTAGGTAAATTTTACACGGATCATCCGGTAATTCAGGTTGATAAAGCCGGGTACTTTTTACCTTTGTATCAGGTTAAACTGAACGAACAGGTAGTTATGGAACAGATGCTCGAAAATGTTTATTGGGGAAATACCATTCATGATTACGGAATAGCTGCAATTATAATCGTTGGCGGCATAATCTTGCTGCGCCTTTTTCGAAACCGATTACTGAACAGATTAAAGGCATGGACCAGCAAAACAGAAACAACTATTGATGATTACCTGGTTGAAGGTCTGGAGAAATTCGCATTGCCCATCCTGAATTATGCCATCCTCTACTGGGGCCTTCATTACCTGTCCCTGAGTGAAAAAGTTTCAAGAGTAGTGTCCATCGTTACCTCGGTGGTGATTGTCTACTTCGTTATCCGCATCATTCTTACCATCATCCGAAAATCCCTGGAGTCGTATGTGCTGAAGCAGGAAAACGGTGAGTACAAGCTCAAGCAGATCACCGGCATCATGATCGTTATCAATATTGCGGTATGGGCCCTGGGCTTTGTCTTTCTCTTTGATAACCTCGGTTATGATGTGACCGCCATAATCACCGGTTTGGGTATTGGCGGTATCGCTATTGCACTGGCAGCACAGAATATTCTGGGCGACCTGTTCAATTATTTTGTCATCTTTTTTGACCGGCCTTTTGAAGTAGGGGATTTCATCGTGGTGGATGACAAACGTGGCACGGTTGATTTTATCGGCATCAAGACAACGCGCATCAAGAGTATATCCGGTGAGCAGATCGTGATCTCCAACAGCAACCTAACCAGTTCAAGGCTGCACAACTTCAGGCGTCTTGAACAGCGCAGAGCGATCTTCAGCATCGGTGTGGTCTATGGAACTCCACTGGAAAAACTCAAAAAGATCCCTTCCCTGATTACGCAGATCGTGGAGTCCGAACCGTTAACCACACCCGACCGTGTACACTTCGCCACGTATGGTGAGTTCAGCCTCAACTTTGAAGTTGTGTTTTTTGTACAAAGCGCTGATTACACACAATACATGGATATTATTCAGGATGTGAACTACCGCATCTATGAAGCGTTTGAACAGGAAGGGGTTTCGTTTGCTTATCCAACACAGACGGTACACCTGCATCAGCACAAATAAGCATCAGCGGCAGTTAACACCATCCACATAACTACGGATGACATCAATTAAAGGAGCGATGTTGCTTCCGTTGAAACCGGTTATATCTTCGTAGGCAACCTGCTCCTTGTACTGCTTGAGCAGGTCATTTGACAGCGGTGTGTACGACCAATGCCATTTCTCTTCTTCATAGCCGGTACGGCCATTGTCTTTATTTGTATATGGCTGGCAAAAACCGTATTCAGCAGCATGGTTCTTCAGCCAGTTATAAATCTTTAATCCCTTTCCTTTTTCAAAATAATCGTTATTCAAATTATTCAGATCGATGTCGGTACCCCAGTGATGGCGCGATGTTCCGGGCATTGAAGAGTACAGCATAATCTTCTTTGCGCGATGAACATCATCAGTTGACACCATATCTGCCTGCCACTTACGATCCCAGATGGCCTTCTGCTGATCAAAGTTTCTCGTTGCCGAGATAATCACCAGCTTCACACCATCCTTTTTTGCAGCATCTGCCATGCGGACAAAAGTTTCATAGGTTTCCTTTCGCAGGTATTGTGAGCGTGCCGAGCCTTCGGTGTAGGCATCATCTGGCTTGATAAAACGGTCATCTTTTGCAGGATCAAACCGCCCAAGCAGATAATTCTTATCTATCTCTTGCGCGGATAGTATACGGCATGTCAAAATCAGAAACAGTAAACCGAAAAAATTCAATTGCTTCATGGCTTTAAGAAATCAGACGACCAGCAAGGTACAAAATAAATGCCCGGTTGACTGTCCGGGCATTTAGAGGTTTTCAGTTCATCATACTTTCACATCCGACTTCTTCATGATGCGGGTTTGCACCTGGATAGACTCATGATGTACGAGCTTCAGCATTTCA
>JALOMI010000047.1 GCA_025455465.1 Cyclobacteriaceae bacterium
AATAAAATTTAATCATTGGCTATGGACTATTGACCATCGACCATAAACCTTTTTCAATGATAGTTATTAAACCAATACCAATCCCTTGTCAGCAGTACTTTCTATTCAAGGTCTGACCAAACACTTTGGCAAGATCAAAGCGGTAAATGATCTTTACCTGGAGGTAAGATCGGGTCAGGTATTCGGTGTGCTTGGTCCGAACGGCAGCGGTAAAACCACTACACTGGGTATGCTCATGGGTGTAACCAATCCAACTTCCGGATCGTTTACCTGGTTTGGTGAGGAACCCACACCGGCCCTGAGACGAAAAATCGGTGCCGTTCTGGAGCATCCGATCTTCTATCCCTACCTGAGCGGGCAGCGTAACCTGGAGCTTAATGCCATGATCAAGCAATGCCCGGTAGAAAATATTCCGCGCGTGCTTGAACTTGTTGAACTGACGGACCGCAAGGACGATAAATACAAAACCTATTCGCTTGGCATGAAGCAAAGGCTCGCTATCGCTTCAGCGCTTTTAAATGACCCCACCGTGCTGATTCTTGATGAACCCACCAACGGACTTGATCCTATGGGTATTGCCGAAATCCGCAGCATCATCCGTAAGATTGCAGCGCAGGGCAAGACGATCATCCTCGCCAGTCACCTCCTGGATGAAGTGCAGAAAGTATGTACTCATTTTGCGGTGCTTAAGAAAGGAAGCCTGGTGCATACCGGCCCTGTTGCCGATGTGGGCCAGGGCGAAGTGATTGTGGAGGTAAATGCCGCAAAGGGAAATCTTCAGGATGTGTTGCTGCAGTTTCAGGGTTGTGCCTCCATTGTACATGAGAACGAGTCTTATCAGGTGCTGATGCGCGAAGGCTTTCACGGAGATGATCTGAACCGCTTTTTGTTTGAACGCGGCATTGTGGCAACGCACCTCGTAACCCGCAAGAAGAGTCTCGAGCAACAGTTTCTGGAAATTTTATCCGAGCATCATTAGGCCTATGCTGTACCTGCTGAAAATCGATCTCAAAAAACTGATTCATTACCGCACGTTCTGGATCATAGCCGGCCTTTATTTTTTTACCCTCGGTACGGCAGCAGCCAGCGGCATGGAATTTTTAAAATGGCTGGCGCGTACCATCGAAGGATTCGGGCAGTCGATCAATATCAACCGTATCCCGCTGTATCATTTTCCGGATGTATGGCAAAATCTGGCGTGGGCGGGCGGATTACTGAAAATTATGGTCGGCATACTTGTGGTCATCTCCATCACCAATGAATTCGCATACCGTACTGTCCGGCAGAATATCATTGATGGCCTTAGCCGGTCAGAATTTCTTGTGTCTAAGATTCTTACCAACCTTTTATTGAGCCTAACCAGTATGGTATTATTATCCCTGATTGCCTTCAGCGTTGGATTGATTTACTCACCCGGGTTAGATGTACGATATATTTTTAATGGCCTGGAATTCTATCCGGCCTACTTTCTGGAAGTATTTTCTTTTCTTTCGTTCGCCCTGATGCTGGGTATTTTTTTGCAGCGTTCCGGCTTAACTATTGTGCTGCTTCTGAACGCTTACCTGATCGAACTGATCATCAAGAAGAATATCGATGATTATGTGCCTGAACTCATCCGGTTTTTTCCGTTGGAATCCATCAGTAACCTGGTGCCCATGCCGTTTGCCCGTTACGCCTTTCAGGAGATTCAGGATTACATCAGCTGGGAGGCGGTAGGCATCGCCCTGGTATGGGCATTCCTGTTCAATTATTTCAGTTACCTGAAGCTGAAGAAATCGGATATCTGAGCGATTCGTTTCTTAAGCTCATGGGCGGAAGAAAATTCATTGCCACGGGAAATTGATGTTTCTTTGTGCAAACAAGCCATGGACTATATACAATTGCTCGGTCTGGTTGCCGGTACCTTTACCACCATTGCCTTCATTCCACAGGTGTTGAAAACCTGGCGCAGCCGTTCAGCGCGCGATCTTTCCTTAGGCATGTTTTCCATCTTCAGTTTGGGTGTTGCGTTGTGGATGATCTATGGCATTATCCGAAATGACTTGCCCGTAATTATTGCCAACGGAGTAACGCTGTTGTTGGCGTTATTTCTTTTGTTTCTGAAAATCCGCTGGAAGCAGTAGCCGGCAGGTTACAGAGTAACGAGTCAGTTGCTACACGTAGCGGAGCCTTGATCGCAACCGCAGTGTTTATCGCTGGCGGCTTTCTCAAAGCATTCCTTGCCCTCCTTGTAAGAAAACCACGCAAGGCCCAGTGTGCCGGCAGCATCAATATAGGGTAATGCGAACAGTTCATACAGGCCGCTGGAGATCAATAGAATCACCGACATGTACACACAGACCAGCGCACAGTTGGCATCGGCCATAATGGCATCCGACTGCAACGCGGCCCCGACTTTTTTCTTGCCATAGATCAGGGCAATCATGATGACGATGCTGATGCTGGAAATCACAACGCCCCAAAATGTAGTTTCAGGTGTCTGTCCGGTATAAATAACAACAGCAGCTCCTGCCAGTAAACCGACTACCAGCAGGTAAAAGGCTGTACCTGTAATGCGCAGGGCAGTGCGCTCAAACGAATCGCGACTGCCGTTAGGCTGGTAGCGGATGCGCAGCACCATGTGCAGGATGCCGATACCGGAAATCAATTCAATAAAACTGTCAACCCCGAAACCAAATAGCGTCAATGTTTCATCTTCGTAGCCAAACCAGGTGGAAATAATGCCTTCAGCCAAGTTGTACACGATGGTAAAGACTGCCATCAGCAGGGCGGTTGTGTACAGCTTGTTTTCTCTGACAGTTAAAATCACTCCGTTCATGATATAAAAGTAAGCAATATTGCTTACGTGGGATTAATCAACTGTTAGGGGGTTGGAAGTGGACGATTTTGAAAGTAATTCTGGTTATAGGGTGTCAATGGAATACTATCAATCATTCACAGCCTGGTACGTCAGTACCTTAAACTTATCACCAATACTCCAGTTGGCCGTTTCGTAAATGTTGGTGAAAATCATGCCGATGATTTTTTCTTTCGGATCAGCCCAGTAATGTGTATTAAAGGCACCACCCCACGAAAACGTGCCCAGCGAAACCACGGAGATATAATCGTTAGAAGTAGTTTCTAATCCGAACCCTAGGCCAAACGGAGAGGCTGCAATATTCGGAATCTGGTTGGTGAGCATCAGTTCAACAGTTTTGCGGCTCAGCAAACGCACATTGTTGTATTGTCCGTTGTTCAGAAACAGCTGAAGGAAGCGCGCATAGTCTTCTACTGTTGACGACAAGCCGGCACCACCGGAAAAGTATTTGCCGTTCAGTTTCGGATAGTCCGGATTGACATTGTCGTAAGCCGTGGCTACCTGCTTGGTCAGTTTGCCATCACGACCGGAATATAACGGCACTAAACGATTTTGTCTTTCGACCGGCAGATAAAACCAGGTGTCTTTCATGCTCAGCGGATCGAAGATGCGCCTCTTCAGAAACTGGTCAAACGGCATACCCGACCAGATCTCAACGAGATAACCTAACACATCGGTGTTCAGGCCATAGGTATAGCGCTCACCGGGTAAATGCTTCAACGGCAAGGTGCCTAAGATTTTAATTTTATCGGCCAGTACATCGTTATCATTACCAATCCCGCTGGGTACACCTGCTTTAGCATAAATAGCTTTGAATTCAGTACTGCCGATGGCGGCATAGTCGATGCCGGAGGTATGCGTGAGCAAATGACGAATGGTAACTTCTTTATTAGCCGGCTCGGCAAAGTAACTGCTGTCGGCCGGGTTGAAGGCTTTCAGCACTTTCGGATTTTTAAACTCTGGGATGTATTTCGAGACCGGATCATCCAGTTGAAACTTACCTTCTTCCCACAGCATCATTACCGCCAGGCTGGTGATAGCCTTGGTTTGTGATGCGATACGGAAGATGTTGTCTTTCTGCATGGGTACTTGATTTTCCATGTCGCTGTATCCGTAAGCCTGGTGGTAAGCAATCTTGCCGTTGCGCACGATGATGACTACTGCACCAGGAATGCCTTTCGATTCAACAAGACCGTTCACCATGTTATCGATGCGCTTCAACCGTTCCGGAGAAAGCCCCACTGATTCCGGTTTGGCAGGAGTCAGCACCTGTTGTGCCTCAGCCACCATCATCACCATCATCAGCGTAAATACCAATACATACTTTCTATTCATAAACCTTTTTATTAGTCGTTCAACATTCGTTAATCGAAATTCGTACCTCGTCCTCATATCTTCACATGCCCCCAGTTTTTCCCCGATTTGATCCGGTAAAGCTGCATTTCAGAAATGCCAAACTGTTTGGCAATGATTTTCATACGCGTCTTTCCTTCCGCCAGTTTGCGCTTGATGAGTTTGACACGGTCGATGGTTAGTTTTTGTCCCCGCCCCGAATACTGTGCTTTCGATTGCAGGTAGGCAGGGTCTTTTACCATGTGGGCGTGCATCTCGGCCTTGGTCGTCCATTTCAGGTTGCGGTAATAGTTGTTGTCTTTTTTATGATCAAGGTGAATTACAAACCGGTGAGCCGCGCTGGGCCGGTTGCAGAAATATTCTGCCACGAGGCGGTGCACCAGATGCCCCTTGCTTTCACCTCCTTTCCGCAGCTGAATGCCCGGATATTCCTTAATAAAACTGTATTTCAGAAAATAACCGTTATCGAACTTGTCCCAGTAGGCAACAATGCGTCCGTAGTTGGAGATGGCGTAGCGCTGACCGTCACCGCCTTTATAGCCGCGGATGGTTTCCCATTTTTCGCTGGCATAGAATTTTAGTTTTTCGATTTTCCGGAATGTACTCATGACAAAAAGGTTTACATGAACTGAATCAGCTGAAGGTCAATCGAAATTGCAAAAAATAATGTCAATCCCGGCCCGGTAAGACTACCTTTTACAACACTGGGAGTTTACGTTGATGAAGGGTAGGAGACGCATGATAAAAATTTTTGATGGCCGGCATCAGGTACCCATATTCAGTGCGATGTAGTATTGCTACATTTGGCTACAACTTAAACCCTGAACCCATGGTATCCTGGAATGGCGTATACCCGGCACTGACCACCAAGTTTACGGCAGACGACAAACTTGACTTTCCACTCTTTGAAAAAAACCTGAAGGCCCAGCTCGATGCCGGTGTAGAAGGCGTTATCCTGGGAGGCACCCTGGGGGAGGCGAGCGTGCTGAGCAACGAGGAAAAGTTCGACCTCGTTCGGTTCACGGTAGAGAGAGTCGGGGGCAAGGTGCCGGTGATCATGAATATTGCCGAGGGCAGCACACGGGAAGCGGTGAAGCTGGCTGCAGAGGCAGCAAAAAATGGCGCTAACGGTTTAATGCTGTTGCCACCGATGCGGTATAAGTCCGACCACCGCGAAACGGTGGCCTACTTCAAAGCTGTTGCGGCATCCTCACCTTTGCCGATTATGATCTACAACAACCCGGTGGATTATAAAATTGAGGTTACCCTCGACATGTTTGCTGAACTGGCCGAAATGCCGACCATACAGGCGGTGAAGGAGTCAACCCGCGATGTCACCAATGTTACCCGCATGATCAATCGCTTCGGCAAGCGTTTCAAAATACTGTGCGGTGTGGATACCATTGCCATGGAAGCTTTTATGCTGGGTGCAGATGGTTGGGTAGCAGGATTAGTATGTGCTTTTCCGAAAGAGACTGTGGCAATCTATCGCCTGATGAAAGCAGGTAAGGTGGAAGAGGCGCTTGCCATTCAACGTTGGTTTCTTCCGTTACTGGAACTCGATCTCCATCCCAAGCTGGTGCAGTATATCAAGCTGGCTGAACAGGAGGCGGGTATCGGCTCCGAATATGTTCGTGCACCACGACTTACACTCATAGGTGAAGAGCGCGAACGTATACTTAATATCATTCGCACAGGCATTCGTCATCGTCCGGCACTGTAATCATGCCCCGGTTTTATTGCAGCGATATTGAAGCCGCAACCGGGCGAATCGACCCTGTCTTTCTCCATTCACCACAATATGAATGTGAGCCACTAAGCGATTTACTTGCCACCCGTGTTATTCTAAAGGTGGAGACCATGAATCCGATCCGGTCTTTCAAAGGTCGTGGTGCAGATCTGTTGGTGCAGCAGGCAAACAAGCCATTACTATGTGCCAGTGCCGGAAACTTCGGCCAGGCCATGGCCTATGCCACACGAAAGTACAAGGTGCCGCTTACCGTTGTCGCTTCCGTAAATGCCAATGCCTTTAAAGTAGATCGGATGAAAGCATTAGGCGCTGAAGTGATTTTGCAGGGAGAGGATTTTGATGCAGCCAAAGTTTTTGCCCACCAGCTGGCAGCAGAAAGACAATTACGATTTGTAGAAGACAGCTTTGATGTGGAAACAGCCATTGGTGCCGGTACCATTGGTTTGGAGTTGTTGCACTACCCGGAGCCGCTGGATGCCTTGCTCGTGCCGGTGGGTAACGGTGCGCTGATCAACGGCATCGGCAGCGTGTACAAGGAGAAAAGTCCGGCAACAAAAATTATTGGCGTACAGGCTGCCGGTGCACCTGCCATGGTTGAATCCTGGAAAGCAAGAAAACGCATCATGCATGAATCGATCAGCACGATTGCCGATGGTATTGGTGTACGTATTCCGGTGAAGGAAGCGCTGGATGATCTGGAAGGAGTGATGGATGAGACGCTTCTGGTGAGCGAGGAAAGTCTGCTGCTAAGCATGAAAATACTTTACCGTACAGCAGGTTTGATTGTCGAGCCATCAGGTGCTGCCGGCATTGCTGCATTATTAGAACACGGCCCGTTCAAATCGATGAAAGTTGGTGTAATATTGTGTGGCAGCAACCTCACACAGGAGCAGTTGAATACGTGGCTTACCTAAAAGCATTTCTATGAAAGACTCGACCATTGAACAAATCAACCAGGTAATGAATGAAGCACACCTGGCATTTTTGTCATACAAAAATTTCCCTGGTAAAAAGAAGGCTGAGTTTCTTCGCAGCATAGCAGATGAAATGGAATTACTAGGGGAAACCCTGGTGAAGACCGCCATGCGCGAGACCAATTTGCCTGAAGCCCGCATCATCAATGAGCGCGGGCGCACCACCGGTCATTGCCGTATGTTTGCTGATCTAGTAGAGGAAGCCTCCTGGGCAGAGGTCCGCATCGATACCGCCTTGCCCAACCGCATACCAGCTCCTAAACCCGATATCCGTAAGATGTTGGTATCCATTGGTCCAGTGGTTGTTTTTGGAGCCGCCAATTTCCCGCTGGCGTATTCAACAGCCGGTGGTGACACAGCATCCGCATTAGCGGCCGGTTGCCCGGTGATTGTGAAAGCTCATCCGGCCCACCCGGAGACTTCAGCTTTGGTGGCTTCAGCAATTCATAAGGCCATGGAAAAAACCGGTATGCCGAAAGGCGTTTTTCAGCATGTGTTCGGCAACAGCTTTGAAGTCGGGCAGGCATTGGTAAAACATCCCCTCACCAAAGCAGTAGGTTTCACCGGTTCATTAGCCGGAGGGAAAGCCTTGTTTGATATCGCCAATCAACGGCCGGAGCCTATCCCCGTGTTTGCTGAGATGAGCAGCATCAACCCGGTAATCTTATTGCCTGAAACGTTGAAAAAAGAGGCAGCTTCTACAGCACAGAAACTGGCAGCATCCATCACCCTCGGTGTTGGGCAGTTCTGTACCAATCCCGGACTGATCATCGCGATGGAAGGGGAGGGACTTCAGCAATTCATCAACACCCTGGCGGAGGAAATCAGGCGCTCATTACCGGGCACCATGCTTCATCAGGGCATCGCTGATAACTATTCAGCGAAACTGAAGCGCGCGCTGGAACAAAAGGGTGTTACCGTTGAGGCTGAATCCGCTGACGCGGGTTCATCTGCGCAAGGCCGACCGCTGGTGGCTTCAGCACCGGCACAGGAGTTTATTAAAAATCCTGCGCTGGCGGAAGAAGTGTTTGGTCCTTTCTCATTGATCATCCGCTGCAGCGATCGCGATGAATTGTGTTCGGTAGTTAACCGCCTTCACGGACAGCTAACGACCACCATCATGGGTGATGAGAGCGAAGTAGCCCAGCACAGCAACCTGTTGAATGTTATCATTGAAAAAGCCGGACGTGTTATTCTCAATGGTGTGCCAACCGGTGTGGAGGTGTGTCCGGCTATGATGCACGGAGGTCCGTTTCCGGCCACGACCGATTCCCGCTTTTCAGCCGTTGGTATTGATGCCATCAAACGCTTTGCCCGTCCGGTAGCCTTTCAGAATTTTTCGGATGCGCTGCTGCCGGATGAACTGAAGGAAGGAAATCCGCTGGGTATCTGGCGACTGAGAGATGGAGTCTGGGGACGGAATTGAATTGGGATTTTTGATTTTTGAATGGTGATGGATGATTCCGGATACTTGATACTGGATTCTCGATAACTACAGGTATACAGTACTAAAAGCTTGCAGCCTGAGGCTTGTAACTTGCCGGTAACGAAACCAACCTTCTACCTCGTAACTCAATGCTCGAAACGCGAAACTAACCATCAACTAAACTTCAACAATGCACTCCCCAGCAACCAGCAACCAACGACCAGTATCCAGCCCCCAGCATCCCCCCAAAACATTCTTCTGTATCGATGCCCACACCTGCGGCAATCCGGTACGTGTGGTGGCCGGTGGTGGTCCGCCATTGCAGGGCGCGAACATGAGTGAAAAGCGACAGCACTTCATACGCGAGTACGACTGGATCCGGAAAGGCCTGATGTTCGAGCCGCGTGGTCATGATATGATGAGCGGAAGTATTTTGTATCCTCCTTCCGATCCGGCCAATGATATCGGTATTCTCTTCATTGAAACCAGCGGCTGCTTGCCGATGTGCGGTCATGGTACCATAGGTACCGTAACTGTTGCTATTGAACACGGTCTTGTTGTTCCGAAGACACCGGGTGTACTGAACCTGGAAGTGCCGGCCGGACTGGTACGTGTAGAGTATGAGCAGGAAGGAAAGAAGGTGAAATCGGTGAAGATCCGGAATGTTAAAGCCTATCTCGCAGCAGAGAAAATCACTGCCGATTGTCCTGACCTGGGTGAGCTCACCGTGGATGTTTCGTATGGCGGCAATTTTTACGCAATTGTGGATGTGCAGCAAAATTTTCCCGGCCTGGATCATTTTACAGCGGATCAGCTGATCAGCTGGAGCCGTGTGCTGCGCAGAAACATCAATGCGAAGTACACCTTTGTGCATCCGGATAATCCCACCATCAATGGCTGCAGTCATATACTGTGGACAGGCAAGGTATTGGATCCGACATCAACGGCACGCAACGCAGTATTCTATGGGGATAAGGCTATCGACCGTTCACCCTGCGGCACCGGCACTTCCGCACGTCTTGCCCAGTGGTACGCAAAAGGGAAACTGAAGCCTGGTGAGGAATTCATCCATGAAAGCATCATTGGCTCAAAATTTATTGGCCGCATCGAGGAAGCCACTGAACTGCACGGCAAGCCCGCTATTATCCCGAGTGTTGAAGGCTGGGCGAAAGTGTACGGCATCAATACCATCACCATCGATCCGGAAGATGATCCATATGCCTATGGGTTTCAGGTGATTTAAAATCGGATACTTTTCCTGACTAAACGCAATGAAAGAGTATCCTGAAAATACAGTTTCAACTATCCAGTATCCAGAATCATGAACATTGGCATCATTGGCGGAGGCATCATCGGGCTGAGTTCAGCCTACTACCTGATGAAGGCTGGTCATCGTGTAACTGTAATTAATCAAAGCGATGGCCATGAAAGCTGTTCCACCGGCAATGCCGGTATGATTGTACCCAGCCATATTATTCCCCTGGCTTCACCCGGAATGATTTCGAAAGGCATTCGATGGATGTTTAACAGCACTAGTCCATTTTATGTCCGCCCGCGCCTGAGTGGAGACCTCATCAAATGGGGCTGGGAATTTTACCGGCATGCCAACAAAAGGCATGTTGACCGTACGGCACCCGCCTTACGCGACATCAGTTTGCTGAGCAAAGCCATGTACCAGGAGTTATCGCGTGCATTGCCGTTCGACTTCGGGTATCATGAACGTGGCTTGCTGATGCTGTATCAGACTAAAGAAACTGAGCATGAGGAAGTGGAAGGAGCAGCCTATGCCAATAAACTGGGTATTGAGGCAAGAGTTTTATCATCCAAAGAAGTTCAGGAACTCGAACCCGATGTGCGTGTAACCGCAAGGGGAGGCGTGTACTACCCTGGTGATGCACACATTACACCCCAGGTGCTGATGCATCGACTGATGCCTTATCTGCAGCAGCAAGGTGTAAACTTCATGCCATCAACTTCGGTAACTGATTTTCGGGTGGAGAACGGTAAAATCAAAACTGTAATCACCAGCCGTGGTGAACTGGATTTTGATGAAGTCGTTTTGGCCACCGGCTCCTGGTCGGGTGTGATGACCTCCAAACTCGGCATCAGCCTACCCATGCAGGCCGGTAAAGGGTACAGCTTCACCCTTCAAAACGTTGAAAAAAATTCGCGCATCCCATCCATCTTCCTGGAGGCCCGCGTAGCAGTGACACCCATGGGCAACACGCTTCGCTTTGGCGGAACCATGGAAATCACCGGCATCGATCATACCATCAACATGAACCGTGTGCGTGGTATTGTTGAAGCTATTCCAACCTATTATCCGGAGATGAAGGTTGACATGCCAAAGAAAGAACAAATATGGCATGGCTTGCGTCCATGCTCACCGGATGGACTGCCATACATCGGCCGTTCTTCCACCATCAGTAATCTGGTTTTCGCTACCGGTCATGCTATGATGGGACTCAGTTTAGGACCGGGAACCGGCAAGCTGGTGAGTGAAATCATTAACCAGGAGAAGACCAGCATCGATATCAAGCCGTTCAATCCGGAGCGATTTTGAAAATGGCGCATCATGGTGCAACGCCCTGCATCAGAATGCCGCACACCCATGCACCATACGTACCCAGTGCGTAGCCTAACACGGCCAGCAACACACCTACCGGTGCCAGTGAAGGATGAAAAGCGGAAGCCACAATGGGTGCAGACGCAGCGCCACCAATATTGGCCATGCTGCCTACTGCAGTAAAGAAAAACGGAGCCTTGATAAACTTGGCCGTGATGAGCAGGATGCTCACATGGATGATGATCCAGATAAAGCCTACCATGAAGAGTTCAAAATTGTAGTAGATGGATTTCAGGTCCATCTGCATGCCGATCGTAGCCACCAGTACATAGAGCAAGGCGCTTCCTAACCGCGATGCACCGACACCTTCCAGGTCGCGGGCTTTGGTAAACGAGAGTGCGAGACCGAAAGTAGTTGCTAACACTACAATCCAGAAAAATGCAGAGTCAAGGCTGAAGCGGTCCAGTTGCCACTCGGCCGGCAGACTCTTGATCCAGGGCACAATGAAATCAGCCAGGTAGTGCGAAAGCCCGGTCAGGCCGAAGCCGATACCGAGAATCAACATCGTATCCGGCAGCTTCGGCAGTTTCAATACGCTGAGCTGAAAATTCTCAATCCGTTTTTTCACATCATCAATGGCCGATGAATCCGCTTTAAACAGTGTATCAATTTTTTTGGCTCGTCCTGCACCAAACAGCAACACAGCCGTCCATACATTGCCAACGATCACATCCACGGTTGCCATAATGGAGAACAGGGCCGCGCTGGCGCCAAATACTTCCAGCATGGCTGCCTGATTGGCCCCGCCACCGATCCAACTGCCGGCAATGGTGGTCATGCCCCGCCACACGGCATCCGGACCTTCACCACCAACCAGCGCAGGATCAAACGTAGAGACAATCAGAATCGCCAGTGGCCCACCGATAATCACCCCAACCGTTCCGGCCAAAAACATAATCACCGCTTTGGGCCCCAGGCGCAGGATGGCTTTCAGGTCAATGCTCAGCGTCAGCAGAATTAATGCGGAAGGAAGGAGATACCGCGAAGCAACTTTATATAACCCTGATTGTTCACCGGAGATGATGCCTGTGGAGTTGAGGATGGACGGAAGAAAGTAACACAACAGCAGCGAGGGCACATAGGTGTAAAACTTTTTCCAGAAGGGTATGTCGCTGCTGGATGTTTTAAACACAATCGCCAGGATCACCATGAGCATACCCAGGGTGACGGCATCGTTGGTAATGAGCGGTTGATTCACGTAAGTCGATTAATCTGAAAGAAGTACGGATTATGTATGCGAATCAAGTTACTTAACTTTTTCAAAAATCAGGTCCTCATTCAGGTAATTGACGATCAGGTTGTAGTAGGATTTTATTTTTTCATATTCAGCCGGAGTGAAGACCGATTTTTTAAAGGAGTAAGAAGCGTTTGCTTCCACCAATGTTTCGCTGGCGGAATAATCAACATGCAAACTGGCCAGTTCGGTATCAAAGGAATAACTCTCCGGGATTGCTGTCACACGATAGCCGGCTGGAATATGAACTGATGATTTAAAACTTTGCGTGTTGGCATAGACCATATCCACAGGATAATTCCGTTTTTCCTCTTTTAGGGGGTTTTCTTTAGGCGGAAAGTCCAGGAACGGTTTAAAGACCAGCTTGTTACCGATTTGTTCTACTGGTTGCTTGCCGGCAAAGTTTAAAATATAAGCCTGATTGGGATTTGCATAATTCAGTGTTCTTACCTTATTGACTTCTTGAAAGCCATGATTGATCAGATATTTCTTCATGGCTAAAGAATCATTTTTAAACATGGACTTATAACCGAATGACTCATACTCGGTAGATTGAATAGCCAGATCAACAACTGCTGATTGATTGTTTGGATCGAGGGTGGCCTGAATGATTTTATGATCGATAGACATGGCCGGGGTAATGATATTGACCCAATTCACTCCGGCTTTATCCACGATCAGCCCTTTATCATTAATGCATCGGATCGGCAACCGGTTGTAGGCAATCAGGGGCTCCGTGCCATCGGACAGGAAGGATTTGCCGTCAATGGTCACCAGGACGATGACGTAATTAAAGAAATGATCGAACGGATAATCGGCAGCAATTTTACCGTGATCACGCGTGCTGATGATGACGGGTTTGGCATCAATACCGGCAGCGTTGAGCATGGCGGCAAGGTACAGGTTGATTTCTGCTGCATTGCCGGTTTTACGGCTTTCAAAATCCTTCACGCTGATGGTGGTGTACTTCGAATACATGCCGTTCCAGATGTACCGGGAGCGCACCCATTCAATGATGACTTTACTTTTTTCCGATGCCGTTTTGGCGTTGAGATCGGGTAAAGTCTCCAATGATTTTAGGGCAGGTTTTTCACAGCTTTTCAGGTATTTTCCGAAGTTGTCGCTCCTCAGCATTTCATCAATCATAACCGGCCAGGTGGAAATGATTTCCTTTTTCATGCCGGTTGGCTGAATCACTTTGGCCAGCTGAAAGTCAACTTTCATGATATAGTCATTCGGAGTTGTAATAAACCCCTCATCGCGGAAGGCCGGTACATGATTCATGGCGAACGTATGAATCATATCGTTGAACTCAACCCCCGATCCGTGGTGGTTAATGGCATAGCTGCCTGTACCCATACCGAATGACCGTTTCTCTTTGGCAACGGATGATTTGTAGGTATCAAACCGGGTTATTCCCTGCGTGATGAAGACGTATTCATAAAAGGGAATCATGCGCACCGTGTACTGGCTGAAGATGGTAGGAATGGACGATTGGAAATCCCAGTCCGGCAGATTGAAATGAAACGGTGTCTCAACAACATAGCGGTATTCCAGGATGGAACCTTCTTTCACATCCGGGAATGCAAACTTCTTAACCCGCCACCGGTTGCTGATCATCTCTTCATAAACCGTCTGCGCATCCAGCGGCTTTTTATAATATCTTCCGTTTTCCTGGTTGTAGGTAAACGCTTCGATGGAGACCACTTTTTCAGCGCTTCCGTACTCGCTGACATAAAACGGAATGGTAACCTCGGCATGCTTCACCCCGCTTTTATTAAGGATTTTTATTTTGCGTGACCGTGTAAAGCGAATTTGGTAACCTTCATCATAATCGATGAATATGGATTCACCGATATCATAGATTGCCACGGCTTCTGCTTTGGTATCGCGGGCATAGGCAGTCATTTCCCATTCGGTTGGCGCGATGGTTCCGAATTGCTGACTGTATTCTTGTGCCAATAGTTCAGCAGAAAGCAGCATGATGCAGAGAAGAATAGGATATTTCATGGGTTCATGTTTTCGGATGAAATACAAGATTGGCCTGCTGATGGTGTTTTTTGATTTGTTCGATAAATGCAAAGAATCCGGCATATTCGGTCACCGGATACACTCCAGGTTTTATCAGCAATTGCCGATGTACAATGATTCTTGATGTGGCATGATCCAGCGTGTACGATTCGGTGAAAGAACCATAAGCTGTGTGGATTGCAGCTGCTGCAGGAAGCTCAGCCTGGAATCGTTCCAGAAACGACAGCGTATAGATTAATGAATCGGTGCGGTAAAGGGGGAAGTCAAGACGAAACGGCTGCTTCCGGGAATCCGGCCGATCCAACTCCTGGTCAAACAGTTGTACAGGTGGTGGTTTTACCGCCAGCGTCTGGCCAAGTTTCCGGATGTGCCGGGAAATATCCATGGACAGTTGAATGGTTAATTCCCTCGCATCCCGCTCCTGACTGGCAATAGTCCATGACAAATTCTGGTAATTGATGAAAGGCGTCAGTGCTGCTACCTGTTCTTTCTGATCTTCTGTTGAACCTTCACTGATTAAATACCGAAATTGTTCGAACTTTCTTCCCCGCAACCGGTAGGTTGCTTTTACTTCACCGTTTCCCTGCTGATCAATCGTCAGTTGACTGACCATATGCTCTTCCACATCTGTCGGCTTCATGGCAGTGATGTTGATCAGCCGGCTGTTGATTCCGTCAACCAATAGTGCATGCCGGTTTTGAGTAAACGTGCCGAGGTAATTATACGGCAGGTAACGGGCTGTGTTTTCCAGCCACACGGTATCCTTGCCCATGGGCACACACAAAATCACATGGTTGAATTGCTGACCGGGATGTTCCGTATCAATGGGCGTGACGGTTTGACCGGCACGCACCAGCGTGTAGTGGGAGGGTATACCGGCAAATTTGAGCAAGGCTTTCATGTAGATGGTCAGCGCTTTGCAGTCACCGTATTTTTTATCGCACACATACGAAGCCGCGTAAGGCTTTAATCCACCGATATCGATGTCAACGTTGACATAGCGGATGTTGTCCTGAAGGTGATGGTAC
>JALOMI010000235.1 GCA_025455465.1 Cyclobacteriaceae bacterium
ACAACATCGGACTTACATCATGATGGTTAAGATTTGGAAGATTTGAATTCCAGATCCCACATGGAGCAAAATTCAATATACAATGACTGGATAAAAGTTCCTTGTATCCGTGCTCCAATTTCACGCAAAGAACGCAAAGCAAGTGCAAGAAACGCAGAGATTTATTGTTCATTGCTAATTGCTAGTTGTTAATTCAGTTTTCAACCTCCTCTCTGCTTTCTTCTTCCTCGCAAAAATTCGTTTCAACTCTACCAAACGCTGATCATCCATATATTTCAAAATCACAAACAGCATCAAAATCATCACCTGGCTTTTCTGACGCATGGCAAGACCCAGGTTACCGGAAATCTGGGCCAGCGCAAACGACACCCCGAGAAATGTAAACAAACAGGTTTTGGTAATGGCATCGGCTGTAAACAAGTGACGGATACCGCCCGGTGTAATCAACCGAATAAAGAAAATGAGGTAAAACAGGTTCTCAAAGGAAACAATGTAGCCCAGCATACCAGGCGCATCGAAAAACAAGGGCCGGAACCAAAAGGCAAATAATTTCTCTGGAAATGAATAATTGGTAAGGTCAATGCCTGACGTAGCTTTGCTCAATTCACGGGCACGGTGCGAAATCAATGGATCCATCATGGATTCATCTTCAAGCCCGGTAAGAGCAAGTACATCCTGATAAATATAGGCAACAAGAAAACCGGCCAGTGTAAGAATGGTAATTCGGTATCCAATGCCGACACCTTTGGTTGAAAATGTATACCCGATGCCGATGGCCACCATCACTACATAAAAAATATGAGGACGAATCATGAAAATGATATAACCTCCTATCACCAATGCCCAGATGCGGAGGGCAGGTTTGTTTAAACCATAGAAAAACAAGCCGAAACCAAAAAAGATGAGGGAACCTTTGCCCAGCGAAGATGACCAGAAGTGCAGATTAGGCAAAAGAAACAAAACCCAGAGGGCATCGTAACCGAATATCCTGGGGTCGGTTTTAATCCGTTCTTTAAAAAAGATATAGAAATATAAAAAGCCCATAAAACCCAGCCAGGCAAAAAAGACCATGCAGGCTTCATAGGTAAATCCAAGAAAATTAATTAAAGGATAACTAACAAACTCAATAAAAGTGGTGCTTACTCCATAAAAATCAAACCAGGACTCTCCCCGATACTTATTGGTAACCCGGTGAAAATATCCCGATGAATCTGATGGATTAAACAACGCATAGAAATAATACGTCAGCGCCAAGAACGAATGATAAAAAAATAATACCACCATCAGCCTTCGGTCAAGGGATGGGTATCGCTGTTGAAGATGAGTGATCATCCAGAACGACAGCAACAATGTAAGCAGCCAGACAAAAATCCCTTGAACCATATATCAGAATACTTCCATGTCGCCCAATGTGGGTTTCCAGGTGTCGAAAGATAAAGAAATATTTTCGTGAAGGTGATTGATCGTAACGAGGGGGCCTACGGCAAGTTGAATGGAAGGAAACAAGTGAATCCGGGAAACACTGGAAATAAAGGAAGCACCGCTTGCGCGGACTGCCTCTCGAAGGATGGCGCGAATACCAGATGTGTGAATTCCCTGCTGGTTTAACACTTCGCATATGCGGAATTCTGTTCCTGCTTTAGTGGACTTCAACCGGAAGATGATCACGCACGTTATCGCCTCGTTGTAATGCAGGTAATAGGGAATGTTCGGATTGACTGCATACCGCCACTTCAGAAATTCAAGGGAACGATGGGTTGAAAGGTTAGTATGATTCTCAGCCTGGAGAAGTTGACCGATAGGTTCAGAATGTTCAGCTAATTTTTGGTCGGATAATGCATAGCGCTTGTCGTAGTTGGCATTTCGTTTTTGGAAAGAAAGCCGCGGTGCGATGTATACATTTAATTTTCCAAGCTCACGCCAGCCCATTTTAATATAGCCGGGCTTGCTGCTCTTGTTCGGAGTATTAAAAATGAAGTGAACACCTTCCTTCCTGCACTGATCAACAAGTTGAAGCGTTAGTTTTTTAAAGATGCCCTTGCCTTGGTGTTCGGGATGCGTGGCAGTGTCTACAGCACGAACGGCTTTGTAGAGGGTATTACCCTGCTTCCATTCCCACCGCATAAAGGCCCGTACACCTATCAACTGGTTACCTTCAAAGGCCAGCAATACCGGTGATTTTCCAAACGGATTATCGATGTGCTTCCACCGCCAGAACGCCTCCGATTTGGGCATAAGCGATTCACCAAGGCTGAGCTTCAACAACTCAACAATCGCAGGAATATCTCTTTCGTGTGCAGGTCTTATCTCCATGACTTACTTTGCGCCCTTTGCGACTTTGCGGTTAAAATACAATCTAACCGCGGAGACGTCAAGCTCGCCAAGGTTAAAGATTGTTTACAACTCGTTTGATTCCATGTTTGATTAAAGGAACATTGAAATTAAAGAGCAGACCGAGTTTATTTTTCGTCAGTTTGAGATAGGTAAGAACCTGGGCTAAATTAACATCATTCAAAGCATCAACCGACTTTACTTCAATGACGACTTTATTTTCCACCCACAGATCCAGCCGGAAACCCATATCCATTCTCACATCCTTGTAAACCACCGGCAAGGGTTGTTGCTGCAAGACATTCAAGCCACGCTGACGAAGTTCAAAAGCTAAGCAATTTTCATACACCGATTCCAGTAACCCCGGCCCCAACTCCCGATGAACTTCCAGGCTGGCATCAACAATTATGGTAGCGATTTCATTCTCTGCCATATCAAAAATTCTTTGCGCTCTTTGCGCCTGCCTTTGCCGAAGCGGCTACGCGCAGGCAGGCCTTAGCGGTTAAAAATACCATCTAACCGCGGAGCCGCCAAGGTCGTTAAGTTATCGACAAGTACAATTCCTCCAACTCCCCTACCATCCGCTGCAAACTAAAAGCCTGCACCACCCGGTTTCGCGCAGCCGTGCCCAACGATTTTCGACTTGCTTCACCCTTCATCAACCCATTTAATTTTTGCGAGAGGTCTTTCCATTTATCCACTTCAACCAGGATACCATCTCTACCCTCCCGGATAACCTGTTTAATGCCACCTGCATCCGTAGTCACAATCGCACATTCCATGCACATCGCCTCCAGCAGGGCGATGGGCAGGCCTTCAAATACAGAAGTCATCATGAACACATCCATAGCCGAATACCACGGCTTCACCTCCGTCTGTAACCCCGGCATGATCACCTTATCCTCCAACCCCAGGTGCTTGCGGTATTCAAGAAGTTCTTCCTTCAGCGGACCATCCCCCACAATTATGCCGTACAGGTTTGGATTTTGTTCTGCGGCCTGCTTAAAAACATCCAGCCACTCCTTCAACCGCTTCTGAAACCGGAATACCGCCAGTGTGCCTACCACCAGGGCACCGGGCGGGATGTTTAATTGCTCGCGCAGTGCGCGTCCTGCTTCCTCATCCCGTTTAAAAAAATCCGTATTGACACCGTTAAGAATCTCATGAACCGGAATGCGGGGGTTGATATTTTTTTTAATGGATACGGCCACGTCTTCCGACACAGCTATCACAGCCGTCTGCCAGTTAAACGTAAACCAATTCATCCATTTGGTAGCGAAGTGGTACCGTTCCTGCTTGTTGTGCTCCGTATAAAGAACAGGTATCCCGGTCCGTCTGTGAACAAATCGGCCTACCATACCTGCCCACGGCAGGTGGCAATGAATCAGCTGAATCTGATTTTCCTTACAATAGCGAACGACTGCATTAGTCTTTCGGAGGATCTGAAGATTATTGGAAGCTTTCAAACAGGTTACCTTACCACCGGCCTGTTCAATGGCCGATACCATCTGGTTCTTCCAGGGGAGAAAATAAATGTAATGAAACTCGAATTTTGATTGGTCATGCAGCTTCAGCGTTTCCGGCAATAACATCTCTGCCCCGCCCCGGCCCAGGGATTTGATGATGTGAAGGATTTTGATTTTTTGTGTCACACGTTAAATTGAATTCTATTTAGCGGTAAATCTAACCGCAATGGCGCAAAGATCGCCAAGTATTTTTGCTAGAATGTAATCATAATCTTATGGTCTTATCCCCTTTGCGAATCTTAGCGTCTCCGCGGTTAAAAATATCCCCGACAAATAGATTCCACCCATTATTTATTATGCGCTAATTGACCATCCACCACTGGACAAATAATCTTCACAAATGAATTAATTGAACTTTATCTAAACGATCATCGACTAATCGATTCATACACCTCTTCAAACCGCTTCGCAATCACCTTATTATCATACTGCTCCACCACCTGCTGATAGGCCTGATTTGTTATTTGGTTTAACTCCTCCGGTGAACAACTCAAAACCTCCTCCACCGCCTTCACAAAACCATCTTCATCATCTTTGTCCACCAGCCACCCCGTTTTTCCGTTTTTAACGATCTCTGAAATTCCCCCCACATCATACGCCACCACCGGTGTTTTACAGTACATGGCTTCCAGGATCACCCCCGGCAACCCTTCGATTATACTGGGCAGCACAAGCATTTTTGCAGGCTGTATCAACGGCATCACCTCTTTTTGAAATCCAAGGAAGCGAACAACAGATGTCAATCCCATTTCACTGCACTGCTGCTCAATTTGTTTACGTAGCGGTCCATCACCCACCAAACACAATGAAAGCTCAGGATACTGTTCATGTATATGTTTAAAAATATGATTGGTTCATTCCTATTCTTTTATAAATTTGAATAAATAAACCTTAACGATGATGAGAGTAAAAATTACAACCGCCTTTTTGCTTCTTGCAGGACTGATGTATTCAGAAATGGCTTATTCACAACCTGTAGTTGGGCTCGATAACTGGTTTAACAGGGAGACGAATGCGAAAACAGGTAAACCGTTCCATTATCTCTGGACCGATACCGAATTCAGCGGTTATTCGCGCTGGGGAGAGGTCTTTACTTCACGCGGCGCCAGCCTTACAACAGTTGAGAAGCCTGATCCGGCTTCACTGAAGAAAATAGACGTCTATATTATTGTTGACCCCGATTCGACATCCGAAAGCAAGACACCCAACTATATT
>JALOMI010000236.1 GCA_025455465.1 Cyclobacteriaceae bacterium
GTTCGGATACAAACTCGTAATTCAGTTCCTGAATGTCGATGTCATCTTTTTTGAATTTCCAGCGAAGGAATGAAACGGTATGACTGAGTGCCGTTTCGTAACGCTCAATGGTTCCCGGTGAAAACTCTGTGTCTACAAGTTGTTTGATTTTCTCATTGTGATTGTGAAACACTTCGATGAACATTTTTGAAGCGGCACGCTTACCTTCGAATCGCAAGCGAAGGTTTTTCACCGTGATGGGTTGTTGATCTGCGATCAGTTGTCGTTGTGCTTCATACACACGCGCCTGAAGTGTATCAAGGTAAGCATTAAGTGTGCGCGCGTCTTCTTTAGTACCAGTTGCTCTACCGGCAGCAATGTTCCAGCGCGAAGGATCCCATTTGCGTTGTGTGGAAATTTCAGTGCGTGCACAACCTACAGTGATTCGCATGTAGATTGGCAACTCTTGGTGCGTACAATTCTTCGGCTTCTTGAAGTAGAAGAGAAGGCTAAATCTGTTGTTCATAACATGGGTGGTTTAGCGTTGATAAATCTATGCTTCCAGCCACCCGGATTCAAGATGTTCACGTCCTGAACTACTTGAATGTCAAATCGTTATGAGAAATCTGGTGAGTACTTTTTTCTTCCCTCCGATACTCACCGAATTACTCACCAAAGGCGTGTTATTTGGTGTCAAATCCTATGAGCCCGAAAACAAAAAAACCTGCAAATTCTTGTGATTTGCAGGTTCTTGTATCGTTTGTTACTGATTCTTGCAGAGGAGGAGGGATTCGAACCCCCGAGCCCCGTAAAGGGCTGTCGGTTTTCAAGACCGATGCATTCAACCGCTCTGCCACTCCTCTGTGTTTCGGTTGTGCTTTTTTAAGGACTGCAAATGTAGACGTTCTGTTGAATTCACCAAAACCAGCAAACCCGCAGCCTGCTAATTTTCCTCGGTAAAATCAGGAAACGTGCGCTTGATGTCGCGGTTAGTGAATTGGGGAGCAGCCTTTTTATAGGCTTCCAGTTCAAGCAGTACAATCCGCTGGTCATTCAAGACCATCCGTAGCTTTTCTATATCTTTTTCAAATTCGTTACTTCTGCGGGGCGCTTTCGAGGAATATTTACGGGCAAACTCATCGCCAGCACTCTGCACTTTATTGCGGATGTCCACATTAATCTTGATTTTATCCATGATGTCATCCCGCGACTTGCCAACTACCTGGGTTGCTTCCAGCGTGTTGAGGGTAAGCACTGTTGTTCCGCCTACGGTAGAAACCGTTCTGGATTGGTCAGGCTCCAGCAACGCAGGTGAAAATCCGGTTACGGCACCTAATGAAGCATTCATCAGCGTTCTGTTCTTCTTTCCGCGCTTGGCCTTTTTATAATTCTCGTTAAGCTTTTTCTGGTTATCATCCAGCGTGCGCAGCAATTCGGTTGCGGCAACCAGATTACTGCGGTATTTCTGGTACTGCAGGGCATCCTTTTCGATCAGGTTCTCCGCATCATTCACGATGATCGTGACCTTGCGTTGGGTTCTGTTGTTTGACTTATCCAGCGCAAAGAAGGTAATATCTACCGGCAATTTCTTTTTGGCCTCATCCACAAAATCATAGCCGGGAAGCCAGGTAAATTCATACTGCAAAGGTGTATTCTCGGTTAACGCTGAGGCAGCAACCCGATTATCGGAGGCAACAAAGCCGGCACTTTTAACATTTTCATCTCCGTTCGGATCAGACAGGTAAAGTTTCAGGTTGATGGTTTCGTCTTCTTTGATAGAGAACAGACTGTCACCGGGCACAATTAATATTTCCGGTGGCAGATCAAGCTGAGTCTGCGCGATGCGCAACCGGCCGCGGGTTTCGGTCTTATCGGGTTGATCCTGCACGATAAATTCAACTGTAAGCGGATTATTCTTGAGTGAATTAAACTGGTTGCGTGATGGCGTCCAGCTGATCTGACCCTGCGAGGTGATGGCCATGCCTTCCGGCAACTGGGAGGGGATCGCCTTGAAAACGATTGGGTCATCATCCGGATCAAAAACAAACTCATTCCCGATCTGATAAATGTTACGGGTAGACTGCTTGACATAAAAAACGGGAAGTTCTTCAGCAACCGGAGGGCGGTTAACATGCAACACAGAAATCGTCACTGTCTTCCGCACCCGCTGCCCGTCAGGCCAGATGCCCTGTACGATGATCGGGAAATCGCGCTTCTGATCCACCCGGCTCACCGTGCGGTAGGCGGGTGTCCATGAAAAATAACCCAGGGAATCCAGCTGAAAGCCGGCAGGCTCCGTGTCTACCAGGTAAAACCTGACTGGCTTTTTAGGCTCTGGTACTGCTTTGATTCGGAAGGAGAGTGTTTTTCCTTCTTCAATGCTATTCCAGCCTAAGCTGTCCGGAAAAATCAGGTCATAAGCTGCCTGTCCCTGAACTGCCGAACCCAGAAGGAATACGAGTATACTTGTACAAGTAAAACGCCTCACCAATGGTAATTTTTTGCGCGCAAAGTTAACAAGATCGATGCCGAAATGAATCTCGAGTAAGAAAAAGGGCAGTCCTCATGATTTCTATAATGATGTCTGGGAAGTTGTCCGTCTGATTCCGAAAGGTCGCGTTACCACCTATGGCGCTATTGCACATTTTCTAGGAACCGGCATGAGTGCCCGCATGGTGGGCTGGGCGATCAATAGGGCACCTGCCGGTGTGCCTGCGCATCGGGTCATCAATAGCAACGGGCTGTTAACCGGTAAGCATCATTTTGATCAACCGGATACCATGCAAAAAAAGCTGGAAGCAGAAGGCATCCGTGTAGAAAAAGACCAGGTAAAAGACCTGAAAAAAATTTTGTGGGATCCTTCGTCTCTTACCTAAGTGGGTTCATAAATCGGAACCCGTTTTCCCAATTCCGGAAAAAATAAAGAGTCAACCCGCCAAATTTCGCTAATAATCAACTTTTACACTACGGCATCCGATTGGCATTGAGTAAGGAAATCGCTAATCGCATGAATCATTTTTTGACCCGCGCCATCCTGATGATTTGTACAGCTGTATTGGCAATCACCATGGATGCAAAAGCTTATGATGATTTATCGGCAACAGCGAAGCAACAGCACCAACTGCTGATAAAAGTGGATCGCGAGATGAGGGGCGCTGAGGTTACTATTAATTACAGTGATCAGAGAAATCTGCTTAAGGAGTCAGTTCGCAAACGCAAGCTGCTGATTGACTTCGAAACAGCCTCAGTTGGTTCATACATCATTACCGTTCAAAAAGGTGATAGCATTCAAACCTATCACTATGTGAAAATATAATGTTGGCAGTCTATTTAGTTATGGCTTAGTAATCTTACCAACGTGGGGTTGGTTTACCGGGAACAGGTCATTTCGCATCATGCGGAATGACCTTTCCTATTTTTTCGGTGCCCGGGCGTGATATAAGCCATAAACCGATGAAGGTAAACAGTCCGTTCACGATCAGGATCTCAAAGCTGAAGACATACCCGCCCAGCCATTCTTTTGAATGTGCGCTGAGGATGTACGACAGCACCGGTGCGATAACACAGACAACGGGAACCAATCGGTCGCGTACCTGCATTGAGGTAAACAAGCCGAAGGAAAACAGCCCCAGCAGCGGACCATAGGTATAGCCGGCAACACCCAGCACCGCATCAATCACTGACTTATCGTTCACTTCTTTGAAAATCAGGATAATGATCAAAAACAACAGGGAGAATCCGATGTGCACCATAAGCTTCTGCCGCTTACGAGCGGTTTCCGGTTTGTTTTTAAAGTCCAGAAAATCAAGGCAAAACGAAGTGGTTAGACCGGCCAGTGCCGAATCCGCACTGGCATACGATGAGGCGGTTATCCCCAGCACAAAGAAAACACCCACTAGCAGACCAAATTCATTCAGCGCCAATGATGGAAACAGCTCATCGCTCACGGCCGGCAGCGCTAACCCGTTTTCCTGTGTGTAGATATATAGTAAAGCACCAAGGGCTAAAAAGAGCAAATTAACTAACACGAGTGTCAGGCTGAACCAGAACATGTTCTTCTGGGCATCGCCCAGCGTACGGCATGTTAAGTTTTTCTGCATGATCTCCTGGTCCATGCCGGTCATGGTAAGCGCAATGAATGCCCCTCCCAGAAATTGCTTCCAGAAATACATCGGTGAGTTGATGTCATCGAAATAAAATATTCTGGAATAGGGGCTCGCCTGGATGGCGTTAATCATGTCAGTGAACGATAAGCCCAGTTTTCCGGCAATCTGCCAGACCGCAATGATTACGGCCATCACCAGGAACAGCGTTTGAAAAGTATCAGTCCAGACAATCGTTTTAATCCCCCCTTTATTGGTGTATACCCAAATCAGTACAATGGTGGTAGCCACCGTAACATAGAAGGGAATATTCCAGGCATCGAACAAAAAAAGCTGAAGCACCGTGGCCGCGAGGTACAGGCGCAATGAGGAGCCCACGGTGCGCGATACGATGAAAAAAAACGCCCCCGTTTTATGCGACCAGAAACTGAACCGCTGCTCGAGGTAAGCATAAATGGAAATGACATTCAGCCGGTAATACAACGGCATCAGAATGCCGATGATGGCCCAGTAGCCAAGCAGGTAGCCCAGCACCACCTGGAAATAACCAAATCCGATTTTACCCACATTGCCGGGCACGGAAATAAACGTAACGCCCGACAGGGAGGCACCAATCATACCGAATGCCACGAGGTACCAGGGCGATTGCCGGTTGGCGGTAAAGAAGGTATGCGTATCCGCACCGCGTGATGTAAAATAGGAAATGGTGATCAGAACCAGGAAATAGACGGTAATGATGCTGATGACCAATGCAGGCGTCATACGGGATTGTTTCGCGCAAAAAATGCCTAAAACAGCGTAAATGCAAATCCGAAATGGATGGGCATTTCATTACTTTTGCACGGCAGAGTATTCGCATTATGTCACATCAGATTAAGGAAGACACACTAACCGATTTGCTGGAAGCCATTGAAACCACCGAGGTCATGGACCTGGTGGTATTCAATGACGACTTCAACACCTTCGACCACGTGATCAATA
>JALOMI010000237.1 GCA_025455465.1 Cyclobacteriaceae bacterium
GTTGTCACCCCGGTTTATGAACAAGCTTATCAGGAATCCCGTAACCAATTTGGCTATATCGGAACACGGCTTACTGCACACTATTACTTTTGGCAAAAACCCAGAAGCCGCTTTCATTTCCTGGCTTCCGCAGGATTTCATTACCTGGTCACGGCTGATATCCAGCAGCAAATCAATGGAGAATGGGTTTCCCTGAGTGATGCAAACCTGAACCGTGAAAATTTCAGTATTGCTATTGGTGCCGGCTACAACCTGACATGGAACAAAGGATGGGAACTTATGATTTCCCCGGTGCTGACATCGTATACGCAAAAAGTAAAGAATCAATCACTGCCCTTTACTATGGACCAGCAACTGATGGGGCTAACCATCATGCTCTCCAAAACCCTGAATCCCGCTAAATAAAAATTCACAGCCTGAGCATGTAAAGTACTGCAGTTCGAAACGATTTAGTTGCCGGGGTAAAGAAATTGATACTCCTTGCCTGCACATGTGAATGGAATCCAGTACGGATTGTCCGTTCAATAATGCCTTTCATCAGTACCCCGGATTAACATTTTCGAACATTTTTTTTCAGCCGGGCAACGGTACAAGCCAACATCTTGTCTGATACACAACACACATAACAATTCATTTTATGAAAGCCAATCCATTCATTAATCGCATCCTCTCCGTCATGATGACGACAGCTGGCTTACTTTCCTGTTCGAAAGAAGAAGTACAGCCCATCCGGCAGCAGCCGGGTCCGGTTTCGGTACAATTTAAGTTTTCTACACTGGCCATACAGGAGCGCAGCAGCCCTGTCCAGGTAGTCCTTGCGTTCAATCAGGCAGCACAGCAGAACGGCAGCATCACGCTTTCTGTATCGGCCGATCACTACCATGATTTCAAAACATCACCAGGACTGATTGACGGTACGATCGTGATTCCGGTTAGTGCCGGGCAAACAGAGGCTTCATTTCTGTTCGAGCCGATCAATAATGAAAGTCTAACCGGACCACAGTTGATTTCCGTTGTCATTGCTTCTGTAACTGACGGCCTGCTGACCGGAAGCGTGAAGGAACTCAGCATTACTCTTCAGGATGATGAGCTTCCGGCACAGGTGGCCTTTCTGCAGGATAAGAGTTCGGTAAGTGAAGATGCCGAACAGGGATTCATGGTAGTCATTCCGTTTTCGCAGGCTGCACCCGGAACAGGCTCCATTGAAATCAGCATTACTTCTGACCTGGCTGTCTATGGTGTTCATTATACCACTGATCCGGCTGCATCAAACGGAAAAGTTGAATTGAGCGTTGAACCCGGCATGCACCAGGCAAGACTACAGGTATTGCCCGTTAATGATTTTCTCTTCAATCAGGACCGGGTTATCCAATTCTCCATCGAGAAGGTGAGTGGCGCGCTGGAAAAAGGATCGCAACTGGTGAATGAACTTCGGATTGTGGATGAGGAGAAAACCGGTCTCCGGAAAAGTTATGAGACTGTGTCAAACGGATGGCGTGTTAAGCGAACCTACAGCTATGATGAACAGGGAAATATTCATCAGATTCAATGGGAACAAAATACGCTGCGAGGCACGTATACCTATCACTATAACGCAGGGAGACTGGTGACAAAAATAACCAGCAGTGATCTTACGGAAACACACTTCACGAGGGACATCGCTTCCCGCATCATTAAATCGGAAACTTATAAACAGGGCGAACTTAAAAAGTATGAGCTGTTCGGCTATGATGATGCGGGCAATGTGGGTGAAGTAGCTGTTTTTGATCGTCAGCCATCCGGAGAATTCATAATGACCCGGTTGTTTGTCTATCTGTATTATGTTAATGGCAATTTGTACAAGCGGCTGTCCTTCAGTCCGGAAGCGGGTTCTGAAGAGTATAATCTCCTTTCTGAAGAGATCTATGGAAACTATATGGACAGGGACAATCAATTCCCCATGGTGGAGTTGCTGCCGGGCAGAACAACACAGATTGGATTGCCCACTTCCTATCAGCTGAATCAGAATGGCCTTGAACTGAACTATTCATTCGAGTACGAATATAATTCCATGGGCTCACCAAGCATGCGCAGAACGATTAAAAACGGTCAGGTGGTTGAATTAACCTCATACAGTTACTACTGATCGGGGAGCATGTAATCCGACCATTACAGGGGGCATTCACATGAATGCCCCCTGTTTCATTATATGACCTTTCGGTTAAATGCATCCATTTACCTGATATTACGTTTCTTTGCAATGAAATTATGCTGTTATGGATTTCAAAAAGTTTAAAACCAACATCAAGTGCGCGGCCTGTGTGGCTACGGTAACTCCTTTTCTGAATGAGGCAGCCGGTGAAGGCAAGTGGAAGGTGGACCTGGCCAGTCCGGAGCGAACCCTAACGGTAGAATCTGAAGCTACAGCCGAAAAAATAACCGAGGCCATCCAGAAAGCCGGTTACAAGGCGGAAAATCTGTCCTGATGCTCTTGTTACCCGGCTGAAACAGCCGGAAAGAAGATTTTGTGTACTTTTGTCATATCATGAACCTGTTCCGCACACTTTCATCGCTTACGCTGGCCGTTCTGGTGCTGATGGCATCGAGCAGTTTTTACGTGGGCGTGCACCTGTGCGGTGATACCGTGAAAGCAATTGCTTTCCTCCGGCAGGCCGATGGCTGCGGGCACCAGGAACTTCCTCCGTGCCACCGAAAAGCCATGGAAGGCTGCTGCAACGATGAACAGGTTGTTCATCAACCGCAGGAATTGAAAGCGGAAGTAACAGGCTTGGTTCTTCCATTACCCCTACCTTCAGGCATTATCCAAAATTCAGTTGTTCTTGCGGAAATCATTCCGTCTTCTGTGACTGTACCATCTCCCTGTTTGTCTGATCACCCGCCCACGCTCACCGGGAACGATATCCTTATATCCATTCAGTCTTTCTTAATCTGATTCTGTTCAGCCATTCTCATTCATGAGATTGGCGCGCCTTCTTTATTCCTTTTTCAAGAAGCCTTCAGAACAGAACTATGGTCAATCGAATAATTAAATTCTTTTTAGAGCAAAAACTGGTAACCGTGCTTGTACTCCTCGCCATCGTTGGCTGGGGATTGGTTACCGCACCGTTTAACTGGAACATCGGTTTCCTTCCGCAAGACCCGGTGCCGGTAGATGCCATTCCCGACATTGGCGAAAACCAGCAAATTGTTTTCACCGAGTGGATGGGCCGCTCCCCGCAGGATGTGGAAGACCAGATTACCTATCCCCTCACTACGGCACTGTTGGGTATGCCCGGTGTAAAAGCCATCCGCAGCACATCCATGTTTGGCTTCTCTTCCATCTATATCATTTTTGATGATGATGTGGAATACTACTGGAGCCGCTCGCGCATTCTTGAAAAATTAAGCGCGCTTCCTTCCGGCTTGTTACCCGATGATGTACAGCCCAAACTCGGCCCGGATGCAACGGCTCTTGGGCAGGTGTACTGGTACACACTTGAAGGCCGCGATGAAAACGGAAACCCTGCCGGTGGCTGGGATCTGCACGAACTGCGCACCATTCAGGATTTCTATGTGCGCTATGCCCTCACCGGAGCCGAAGGCGTGGCCGAAGTAGCCAGCGTAGGCGGATACATCAAAGAATACCAGGTAGATCTCGACCCGGTGGCGATGAAGACCTACAACATTTCCATGATGGAGGTGATGCAGGCTTTACGAAATGCCAACCGCGATGTGGGCGCCAACACCGTGGAAATCAACCGCGTGGAATACCTCATCCGAGGATTGGGCTATGTGAAGAAGCTGGAAGACATTGAAGATGCGGTGGTGCGTGTGAACCAGAATGTACCCGTGCGTATCAAAGATATTGCGCGCGTTACGATTGGTCCGGCCGATCGCTCCATGTTGGGGATTTTAGATAAGAGCGGAGCGGAAGCCGTTGGTGGTGTGGTGATAGCACGTTATGGCGACAACCCGCTTGCTGTCATCAATAATGTAAAGGAAAAAATCAAAGAAATTTCTCAAGGTTTACCCTCCAGGAAATTAGACGATGGAAGAACTTCGAAAGTAACCATCGTTCCCTTCTACGATCGCACGCAACTTATCTATGAAACCTTAGGCACGCTGAACGATGCCATCACCCTGCAGATCCTCATCACCGTCATTGTGATTATCGTGATGGTGTACAACCTGCGGGCATCCTTTCTGATCTCGGCCTTGCTTCCATTGGCCGTGCTGATGTGTTTCATCCTCATGAAATACGTTGGTGTTGATGCCAACATTGTTGCCCTATCCGGTATTGCTATCGCGATTGGTACGATGGTGGACTTAGGCATCATCCTCAATGAAAATGTGCTGAAGCATCTGGAAGAAGCTCCGAAAGAACAACCACTAATCACTACGGTATATAATGCCGTGGCAGAAGTTTCATCGGCCATCATTACGGCCGTGTCAACTACCATCGTAAGCTTTCTGCCGGTGTTCACCCTTCAGGCTGCTGAAGGAAAATTATTCGGACCGTTGGCGTACACCAAAACCTTCGCGCTGGTGGCTGCTTTAATTTTCACGCTCATCATCATGCCCGCATTTACACACTGGGTATTTGGCCTGAAGATCGGGAAAGGGAAATTCAAACTGGCCGGGAACATACTTCTGGCCGCAGCAGGATTGTTTATCGCGATAGCGTATTTGCCCTGGGCAGGTATTGCGCTAATCTTGTTTGCAGCAAACAATCTGCTCAATCATTTTTATCCGGAAAAATATTCACGCTACCATGAGTTGGTTACCGTGGGCATTTCGGTTGTAGCAGTATCCTGGCTGCTGGCTACTACCTGGTTGCCGCTTGGTGTTCACAACAGCATCATCCTGAACTTCCTGTTTATCCTCATCATCATCGGATTGGTACTGGGTGGATTCACCCTCTTCATCCGGTTCTATCCGCGGATACTTACCTGGTGTTTGGAAAATAAAGTGAAGTTCTTGTTGATCCCGGTCTTCATCATCTTGCTCGGGCTGAACATCATGCTCGGCTTCAGCAAGGTATTCGGGTTTGTTGAAAAAGGATTCGATGTCATCGGCTGGAA
>JALOMI010000238.1 GCA_025455465.1 Cyclobacteriaceae bacterium
ATCCGTGTCGACAAATACAACCGGGTGGTGGGCTATGATAACATTTTTGCATTGGGTGATGCTGCCGTTATGGAAGGGGATGAAGCTTTTCCGAACGGGCACCCGATGATGGCTCCGCCTGCCATGCAACAGGGCACATTGCTGGCCGGGAACATCAAGCGGTTAATCCGCAAGCAGCCTATTAAACCCTTTCGCTACAACGATCAGGGTTCGATGGCCACCATCGGGCGTAACCGGGCTGTGGTCGACCTGAAGGCGTTCAAAACTCAGGGCTTCTTAGCCTGGTTTGTGTGGATGTTTGTACACCTGGTCTCCATTATCGGCTTCCGGAATAAATTGTTTGTGCTCTTCAGCTGGATCTGGAGTTACTTCTCGTACGACAAAAGTAACCGGTTGATCATCAGCCGGAACAAGGAAGGCGTGGTATGAAGAAACTGAAAGAGTTTCAGCGCGTGCATTAATTTAATACCTTCGCCTCAGTTTCATGGCGCTGGAGTCGTATCATAAGCATAAAACACCCCTCTCTACTGCGGGTGTTTTAATTTCCCTGGGGATCATCTACGGTGACATCGGTACTTCACCACTCTATGTATTCCGGGCTATTGTTGGACAAAACACCATCAGTGAGGACCTGATTCTCGGAGGGCTTTCCTGCGTCTTCTGGACGCTCATGCTCGTCACTACCACCAAGTACATCTACCTCGCTCTAAATGCAGACAACAAAGGTGAAGGTGGAATCTTTGCACTCTATGCACTGGTGAGGCGCTATAAAGCCGAGTGGGTGGTCTATCCTGCCATTGTTGGATGCGCTACACTGATCGCGGATGGGTTTATTACCCCGGCCATCAGTGTATCGTCTGCCGTTGAGGGGCTGCGCAGCTTCAGCGGTGATATTCCTATCATTCAAATTGTGATCGTTATTCTTATCGGCCTGTTTGTGTTTCAGCAATTCGGTACCGGTGTGGTAGGCAAAACCTTCGGACCGGTAATGCTGGTGTGGTTTGCCACCATCGGCACATTGGGCACACTGCAACTGATTCAGAATCCTTCTGTACTCAAGGCGCTTAACCCGGTTTATGCTTTCAATTTATTGACTCAATACCCGGGTGGCTTCTGGATTCTGGGTGCGGTGTTTCTGTGTACAACAGGAGCCGAAGCGCTATACTCCGACCTTGGTCATTGCGGTAAAGAGAATATCCGTGTAGGCTGGGGTTTTGTTAAAATCGCCTTGTTGTTAAACTACTTCGGCCAGGCCGCATGGCTCATGTCGCAGGAAGGGTCAACGCTTGGTGATAAAACACCCTTTTATTCCATCATGCCGGAATGGTTTCTTCCGATCGGTATTGTGATCGCCACCAGCGCAGCCATCATTGCCAGCCAGGCGTTGATCTCCGGAACATTTACATTAGTGAACGAAGCCATGAAACTTAAGCTATGGCCGATGACGCGTGTGCGCTACCCCAGTCAGCTTAAGGGACAGATCTACATCCCGTCTATAAACTGGATACTGATGGCCGGCTGTATTATGGTGGTGTTGTATTTCAAGGAATCATCCGCGATGGAAGGCGCCTACGGACTAGCCATTACCATCGATATGCTGATGACCACTTCGCTGCTGGTGTATTATTTCTCTTTGTCGCGCAAGTCAACGGTGCGGGCCATTGCGCTGGCCGCGTTGTTCTTCTCCCTCGAGATTATGTTTCTGATTTCGAACCTGAGCAAGTTCAGCCATGGCGGATGGTTTGCCTTCATTATAGCCGGTGCCCTGTTCATGGTATTGTTTGTGCAACTCAATGCCCGCAGGCTTCGCACCCGCCATACCGAATTTGTTGACCTGAAGCACTATGTGGAAATGATCAAAGATCTTCAGGCCGATGAAACCATTCCGAAAGAAGCCACCAACCTGGTCTTTCTGGCGGTGGCAGACAGCAAGCGCTACATCGACTCGAATATTATCTACTCTATTTTCCGCAAGCGCCCGAAGCGTGCCGATGTCTATTGGTTTCTTCATGTGGATACCGTAGACAGTCCGTATACCAGCAAATACTCGGTAGATACCATCATCCCGAAGAAGTGTTTCTTTGTGCGTATCAAACTCGGCTTCAAAGCCGACCATCGCATCAACCTGCTCTTCAGCAAGATTGTGCACGAGATGGCCGACAACGGTGAGATCGACCTGATCAGCCCCTACCCCTCCTTGCATAAATACAGCCAGACAGCCGACTTTAAATTCATCATCATTCAGTCGTGGGCATCACCCGACAGCGAGATCTCCAGTTTCGACCGGTTGATTATTCAAAGCTACCGCCTGCTCAAGCAATTCAGTCTCTCCACCGAGGCGCACTATGGCATTGAAGCGGCAAACCTTGAAGTAGAAAAAGCACCCATCCAGGTGGGGCCGCCTGCTATCGTTAAGCTGAAACGCGACCGCGAAGACGAGCCATGATTTCTGACCGCCAGCGGACGATGTTGTTCATTGGCGGGCGTGCAGAATTCGAAAACATCCTTAATGCAGCTCAGAATTAAGTAAATAAATCATGGCAAGGTATTCGTAATCACGGACGGCAAATACCCTGTTGAACCATGTTACGAAACACCTTACTCCTGGCCTTGCGCAGCCTGGCGCGTTACAAATTTTTCAGTTTCATCAACATCACCGGGCTCACCATCGGCCTCACGGTATTTCTGGGCATTTCGCTTTATGTAACCGATGAGTTTTCGTACGACCGTTACCACGAAAAGAAAGACCGCATCTACCGCGCGGTCATTACCGCTTCGTTTGACGGACAAACCAACAAATGGGGCAATGTGCCCAACCTGGTAGTGCCCACGGCACGGCAGGATATCCCCGAAGTAGAAACCGCGGCCCGCTACTTTCATTACAACTTCGGAGACCTGGCCTTTCTGGCAACCGAAAATGAAAAATTCTCAGAGACGGATTTATTCTATGCAGACCCTGAGCTGTTCGACATCTTCTCCATCGACCTGATCCGCGGAGATAAGGCTACTGCGTTAAACCGCGCTGGCACAGTAGTGCTGAGTGAACGTGCCGTGAAAAAATATTTCGGTGATACGGATCCGCTGGGCCGGGTGATTACCGTGAACAATAACCTGCCGCTGGAAGTAACCGGAGTCTATAGCGATTTTCCGGCCAACTCATCCCTGCAGGCCAACCTGATTGCTTCCTTTTCTTCGCACTGGTTTGGTAAACCCGAGAGCCAGAGCTGGGGCAATGCCAGTTTTGAATCGTTCTTTCTGCTTCGTGAGGGAGCTGCACGGCAGGAAGCAGACGAAAAAATTGAAGCCATGCTGGCCCGGCATAATGAACCGGAAAACCGGTGGTATACCATTGCCCTTCAGCCCTTAGTTGATATCCACTTAAAATCATCCGATCACCAGATTACCTTCAGCAACCGGGTTTACGGTGATATCCGCCAGCTCAACATACTCATGGCGTTAGCCCTGGTTATCCTCATCATCGCTGCCGTGAATTACATGAATATGGCCACGGCCCAATCGCAGCGAAGAAATAAAGAAGTAGGCATCGCCAAGACATTAGGCGCAACAACCCGTCAGCTGAACCGGAAATTCTATTTCGAAACCCTGGTGTTTGTGCTGCTGGCCATGGTGCTGAGCCTCGCAATCTTTTCTGCCATGCTCCCGTTTTTCAATGAGCTTACCGGTAAACGAGTGACCATGGACTTTATCAGCACGGCAGGGTTCTGGATGGGCTTTGCATCCATAGCCGTTATGCTTACGCTGCTGGCCGGCTCCTATCCGGCCTGGTACCTCTCCTCGTTTTCACCCAAGGCCGCACTGCAGAAGAAAGCATCGGCCGGCAGCCAACTGCTGGTGCGCAAAGGGCTGGTGGTTATGCAGTTTACCGCTTCGCTGGTCCTGATCATGAGCGCCCTCGTCTTTTATCAGCAGATGAATTTCATCCGCAACAAAAAGCTGGGTTACCAGCCGGAGCAGGTCATTGCCGTGATGACCTCGGGCGTACGCGATCAACACCTGATCAATTCGCTGAAAACAGAATTTGAATCACTGGCCGAGGTAAAAAAAGTTTCGCGCAGCCAGTCGTATCCGGGCATAGGCACCAGCGGTTATACGCTTCGGTCGGACAGCGAGGCTGCGAACGGTGCTTCCATTTATACCGTACGGGCCACGCATGAAATTCTCGATGTGTTAGGCATCAAGCTGCTTGCCGGAAGCACGCTTCCGGAAAATAAAGATCCGAAGGATACAACCATCCAGGTGGTTCTGAACAAGAGTGCCGTGGATTACCTTCAGCTGACGCCCGAAGAAGCGATTGGCCGGCAGGTACATATCTTCTACAGCGCACCGGCCGAAGTAGTGGGTGTTACCGAAGATTTCCATTATGCCTCCCTGCACCAGCCGATCGGGCCTTACTGCTTCACCAACAACTACGATAATTCCTTACTCTACCTGCTGGTAAAAGCCGAGACGGCCAACCTGACGGAGACTGTACAAAAACTGGAGGGCATCTACAAAAATTTAATACCGGCTGCCTTTGAATACACCTTCATCGATGACCGCATGGCCGACCTGTACCAGGCGGAAGTACGCATGTCGCGCGTGGTATTGGTAGCCTCTGTACTTGCCATATTCATTGCCTGCCTCGGCCTGTATGCACTGGCTGCCTTTACGGCTGAGCAACGCACCAAAGAGATCGGTATCCGTAAAGTGATGGGTGCCACTGTACCCCAGCTGATCACCATGCTCTCGAAAGATTTTCTGCTACTTGTTCTGATCGCGGTATTGATCGGTTTGCCGGCCGGTTACTTCCTGATGAACCGCTGGCTCGAAGATTTTGCTTACCGCACCACCATTGGGGTGAGTGTTTTTGCTGCAGCTGCCGCAGTAAGCCTGATGATTGCCTGGCTCACTGTCAGTCTCGAATCAGTTAAGGCCGCGCTTTCGAACCCGGTGGATTCGCTGAGGAATGAATGAGGGTTGATGAATGGATTGCGGATTTTGGATCTCGGATTCTGGATTTA
>JALOMI010000239.1 GCA_025455465.1 Cyclobacteriaceae bacterium
TATACCCCTCCGGTATAACCCCTAATAATTTTGACCCCCCTTTAGAACACTACCCGAACCACAATCACTCTCCTCCGCGCAAAAGGGAGTGCAAAGGTATGCTGCAGCATATCATTTTGCAATAGACCCTGAAAAAAATTTACGCAACCGTTACCGGACGGTGAATTGTCTGGGTACGGTCGGGGCCCAACGAGATTAACGTAATCGGAACTTCCAGCCGATCTTCCAGAAAATCAATATATTGCGATAACTCCCTTGGCATCTCTGACATTGATTTGCCAGATAATGGAATATTCCAGCCCTTTAATTCCTGATAGACTGGCTCAATTTTTTCGCCCACAAGGCCGTAGGGAATTTTATCGGTAACAGAGCCATCACTTAACCGATATTCTGTGCAAACGCGTATTTCACTGAAAATACTCAGTACATCAGCCTTCATCATGAATAGCTGAGTTACTCCGTTAATCATAATGGAGTATTTCAGTGAAGGCAAGTCAATCCATCCGCACCGTCTGGGGCGGCCTGTTGTTGAGCCGAATTCATTACCCTGCTTACGCATTAATTCTCCCTGTTCATCGAACAGTTCAGTAGGAAATGGACCGCTGCCCACTCGTGTGCTGTACGCTTTGAAAATTCCGTACACTTCGCCTACATATCTTGGCGCGATACCTAAACCGGTACATGCACCGGCAGTAACGGTGTTCGAGCTGGTAACAAACGGATAACTGCCGAAGTCGATATCCAGTAATGAACCCTGGGCACCTTCCGCTAAAATAGAAGCACCACGTTTGATCTCCTCATTAATCAGGTACTCACTCTCGACCAGTTGAAACCCGCAAAGGAATTCAACGGCATCCAGGTATACAGACCGAAGTTCATCCCAATTGAACTCAATAGGCTGTTCTTTAAGGATATTCAGGTGAATTCCTGTTAAATGATTGAATTTATCTATAAAGTCAGATGCCAGAATATCGCCAACACGAAGTCCCTGACGGCCAATTTTATCCTGATAGGTCGGGCCGATACCTTTTAATGTTGATCCGATTTTACCCTCACCTTTTGCTATTTCATAGGCTTGGTCCAACAACCGGTGTGTCGGTAAAATAAGAGCCGCCTTTTTGGAAATATATAATGACTTCCTCAGGTTCAGACTAAACTTATTTAGCGCATCAACTTCCCTTCGAAAGATTACTGGATCTAGTACAACACCATTACCGATAATGTTTTTGGTTCCCTCACGAAAGATACCGGACGGAATCTGATGCAGCACATGCTTCACACCATCGAACTCAAGCGTGTGGCCGGCATTGGGGCCACCCTGAAAGCGTGCTACTACATCATATTTCGGAGCGAGGAAATCAACAATCTTGCCTTTTCCTTCATCACCCCACTGGAGCCCTAACAATACATCAACCTTTCCCATGGCTGCTTTAACAATTATCCGGATTAACCAATTACTTCTTCAGGATTCCTAATCACCTGAAATATGGCATTCAACTTCGTTATCACCAGCAACTTCTTTACGCTTTCTGAAGGATTCAACAAGTACACTTCCCCGCCTTTATTGCGGAACTTCGTCAGAATCGTGATCAACACACCGATGCCGCTGCTGTTGATATACCGCAAATCAGCAATATTAATTATACAGTTCGTGATGTGCTGGTTTATGGCTTCCGTAGCCAGGGATAAAATTCCTGTTCCGTCATTTTCGCCTATCAGATCGCCTGATAAGCTGATAATGACAGTATTGCTTCGTATTTCGCTGGTATATTTCATAGCATCAAATAAACTGTTCAGTATTAGGCTCCTTCCTGCCGGGTTTTGTTCTCACAATTGACCTTGGTGCAGGATGCATATAAGATGAGGGAATGATGCACCACATTGAAATTCAAAATCTCACCCACTGTTTTCTGAATATTTTGAATTCTCGGATCGCAAAACTCTACCACCTTATGACAATCTGTACAAATGAGATGGTCATGCTGTTTGAAGCCATACGACTTTTCATACTGTGCCTGATTTTTTCCAAACTGGTGTTTACTCACCAGGTCGCACTCCACCAGCAAATCAAGCGTGTTATAAACTGTAGCTCGGCTCACCCGGTACTGCTTATTCTTCATACTGATGTATAATGATTCCACATCGAAATGCCCGTCCCGTGAATAGATCTCCTCCAGTATCGCGAATCGTTCCGGGGTTTTACGCAAGGCTTTATTCTCCAGGTAAGCGGAGAATATCTTGCGTACTTCTTCGTAGCTATTCGGATTATTCGGCATTGTTTTCAGGCGCACAAAGATAAACACCGAAAGGCCCCATTCAAATGAATGTTCAGTGCTGCGATGATCAATCTATTGCTTTGGAGTCGAAACGGCTGACTTTTACCACCCCATCCACCTTTTCCAATTTGTTGATCAGTTGTTCAAGATGCCGCGTATCGTGCACGTAGAGCATGATCTCACCCTCAAAAATACCTGAATCGGTAAAAAACGACATGGAACTCATGTTCACCTTCAGCTCTTCAGAGATTATTTTTGAGACATCATTGATCAGCCCTACCCGGTCGGTACCCCGCACCTTAAGACCGGTAAGAAAAGCCACTTCGTGTTGGGAGGTCCATTTCGCCTTCACTACCCGGTTGCCGTGGTTGGCCAGCAGTTCAGCAGCATTTGGACAGGTTGTCCTGTGGATCTTGATTCCTTCATTGACGGTAACAAATCCAAATACATCGTCACCGGGTATGGGGGTGCAGCACTTCGCCAATTTATAGTCCACCACATCCATATCCTCGCCAATCAGCAGGATATCCTCGTAACGCCCTTTGATTTTGGTGATCTCCTGTTCAATTGTTCTGGCATCGGCAACCCGGATGTTGGGCTTTGTCTTCAGCGGAGATTTTGGCTTATATTCCTTAAAGCGCTTGATGTCGGCCGTGGTAATAATTCCTTTGCCAATGCGGTAGTACAAATCCAGGTGAGATGGAACATTAAAGTATTCGCGCATCTGCTCGATCATCAGCTGGGAAGAATCCACCTTCATCTGGTTCAGCTTGCGCATCAGAATCTCCTTTCCATCTTCCGCAATCCGCTTTTTGTCTTCCTTCAGTACATCCTTTATCCGGCTTTTAGCCTTGGAGGTTACGACAAAGCGCAGCCAGTCTTCGTGCGGTTTCTGTTTTTGGGAGGTAAGGATTTCTATCTGATCTCCGTTCTTCAGTGTGTAGTTGATCGGCACCAGTTTGTTGTTGACTTTGGCACCGATACACTTGGAACCGACCTGTGTGTGGATTTCGAACGCAAAATCAAGCGCAGTAGCTCCGTAAGGCAGCGTCTTCAGCTCACCTTTGGGTGTGAAGACAAATACTTCATCACTAAAAAGATTGCCCCGGAAATCATTAACAAAGTCGAGGGCGGAGTGATCGTTTTGCTGCAGTGTGTCGCGTACTTTGATCAGCCATTTTTCCAGGTTAGATTCATTTGCAGCAGCCGTCTCCTTATACTTCCAGTGCGCTGCATAGCCCTTTTCAGCGATATCATCCATCCGTTTGGTTCTAATCTGCACTTCAACCCACTGACCGTTTTTTGCCATGACGGTGGTGTGCAGGGATTCATAGCCATTGGCTTTAGGCGTGCTGATCCAATCCCGCAGCCGGTCGGGATTGGGTGTATAAAAATCAGTGACGATGGAGTACACCTGCCAGCATAATGCCTTTTCATATTCCATCGGAGTATCTACGATAATTCGAATGGCAAACAGATCATATACCTCATCAAACGGGATATTCTGCTTGCGCATTTTATTCCATATAGAATAAATCGATTTTGGCCGACCCTTTATTTCACAATTGATCTTGTGCCGGTCGAGCTCATCTTTAACAGGCTGTACAAACTGCTTGATGAATTTGTTTCGCGATGCCCTGGTGTCATCGATATTCCTGACGATGGAATCATAAACTGCGCGATCCGTAAATCGCAAGTACAAATCTTCCAGCTCGCTCTTGATGGCATTCAGGCCCAATCGGTGCGCCAGCGGTGCATATAAATAAATTGTTTCCGAGGCAATTTTGAGCTGCTTGTTACGGGGCATACTGTCGAGTGTGCGCATGTTGTGCAGCCGGTCGGCTAGTTTGATCAGGATAACGCGTACATCCTCTGACAGGGTGAACAGCATCTTCCTGAAATTCTCTGCCTGTTGCGAAGTGCCAAATTCAAATACACCCGAAACTTTGGTAAGGCCATCGATAATACTGGCCACCTTCTTGCCAAAGAGACGCTCAATATCAGTCAATTCGATGTCTGTGTCTTCCACCACATCGTGCAGAAGTGCGGAGATTACAGAGGTCGTACCCAAGCCGATTTCTTCCACACAGATCTGGGCAACGGCCAGCGGGTGAAAGATATACGGCTCACCGGATTTCCTGCGCATATCCTTATGCGCCTCCAGGGCCATGGTAAATGCTTTCTTGATTAACCGTGCATCCCCATCTTTCAGTATTGGTTTGGCTTTTCGAAGTAACTTCCGATACCGGCCGATGATTTCCTTCTTCTCCTGTTCTACGTCAATTACCATGTGTTGTGATTCCCTGCATTTTAGCTGTTCAGCACCCTGAAGGGCTGTCAAGCCAGACTTTAATTTAACATTATTTCGGGCTTCTGAATTTCCGGATAATCTATAAATTTGCGCTCCCTTTACCAACCCGTATCGGTTTATTTTGAAAGTGAAAGCAAACACGTTCAAAATCCGGCCGGAGCCGAGGTAAGATTCTGACGTTAGCCTGAACATGATCCGGCAAGCATCATCAGGAAAACAAGATGCAATTCATTTTGCATCAACGAACCGGCAAGAATTAAGGGATGATTGCAGATGTGGCGTAATTGGTAGCCCTGCGTACGCATTGCTTAGGCAGGCAAGCGCGCCAGAACAAGACATCTGAATTTCTACACATCAAGCGGATGTGGCGTAATTGGTAGCCGCGCCAGACTTAGGATCTGGTGCTGATTTACTGGGATAACACAAAAAACCATTCAGTTTTGGAAATAACACTTAACAAAAAAGACAACACGGAAGGCCTGGTTACCATCCGGATTACGCCCGATGATTATCAGGCTAAGGTGGATGAAAAAATACGCGACTATTCGCGCAAGGCTTCCATTAAAGGCTTTCGGCCAGGCAAAGTGCCTCAAGGCGTTATCAAACGTATGTTCGGCAAATCGGTGTTGGTAGAAGAAATCAATACTTTGCTCTCCAGCAAACTCAACGAATACCTGCAAACCAATAAGATCCGGATCATCGGTGAGCCATTACCGGTCTATGAAAAGTCGCAAAACATTGACTGGGATACCCAGAAAGATTTTGAGTTTGACTACCAGATCGGCATCGTAGATGACTTCACGGTTGCACTGAATCCCAATGTGAAAGTGACTTCCTTTCCCATCTCGGTTGACGAGAAGGTAATTGATGAAACGATTGCCGATCTCAAGAAACGTTTCGGTAAAGTCAATTATCCGGAAACCGCTGAAACCGGTGACAACATCTTTGGCGAGTTGCAATCGGTAACCGGTGATTTCAAAAAAGAAGCCATCTACGTGGATTCATCGAAGCTGGCGAAAAAGCAGCAGAAGCTTTTCAGCGGAGCTAAAAAAGAAGACGAAGTAACCTTCGCCATCGAATCCCTTTTTGAGGATTCGGAAGAACTGGCAAAGGTGCTGGACATCCCGGCTGAAGAAGCGAAAAACCTTCATGGTGAACACCGGTTGAAAATCACCAACATAAGCCGTACCGAGCCAGCCGAACTGAACCAGGAATTATTCGATCGTGTATTCGGCAAAGACACGGTACACGATGAAGCCGGCTTCCGGGAAAAAATCCGGGAGACGATCAGTGGTAATTACCAGCGCGAAACCCAGCATTTCCTGGATCACCATATCGAAGATCATTTCATTAAAGAAACAAAAATTGACCTGCCGAATGATTTCCTGAAGACCTGGTTAAAATCTACCGGTAAGGGAGAAATTACTGATGAGGTGCTGGCGCGCGAATTTGACGACTATGTTCGCAGCCTGAAGTGGGATCTTATTAAGAATAAGATTGCCGAAGACAACCAACTGTCGGTTGAGACCGCTGAGGTTCAGGCCCAGGTTCAGGCCCATGCCAAGGATATGATTATCAGCCAGTTTGGCGGACCTGCCATTGCTGAACAACTGAGTGATCGACTGGATGCTATTACCGACAATTACCTCTCTCACGAAAACGGGCAGAATTTTATGCGCCTGTACAATCAGTTGAGACACGATAAGATTCTGAAACACATCAAAGCCAACATTACTGTTCAGGAAAAGAAAGTGTCTCTAGATGAATTCAAGAAAATTGTGGAAGAACACCGGCATTAAAACAGAAAACGTCTCACTTTTAAAAAATGGTTTTGGCCCTGCCAAAACCATTTTCATTTAATTTGAGTTAGTATTCAGATAATTCAGGGGATTTTACCTCAAACTATCGCCAAAAAGTATAATTTGACGACTATGTTCGCAGCCTGAAGTGGGATCTTATTAAGAATAAGATTGCCGAAGACAACCAACTGTCGGTTGAGACCGCTGAGGTTCAGGCCC
>JALOMI010000048.1 GCA_025455465.1 Cyclobacteriaceae bacterium
GTGCCGGCCGCAGCTTCTTCTGTCACAGCAGGACGGTTATCATCAAAGTCATCAAAATTGTATTCTTCCAAATCCGGAGAAATACGCTTTTCTTGTTCTTCCTCTATCTTATCTTTTTTCTTCTTGCCAAACAGGTTGGCAAAAAATCCTTTCAGTCCTTTACGTTCCCGTTTCGCTTCAGTCTTCTTCTGCTCAGTCGCGAGTTTAGCGAGGCGTACATCCGGCAGCACCAGCACATCGCGCAGGTACCAGAGGTAGTTGCCCTGGTCGACATTAAAGCCAACTTCAATGACGTAATAAGAAGGCTTGGCCGCACGGTACTTCCCGGAAGCAGGATCGAAACTCACCGTATCCGGGGAGTTGAATTTCAGCACCCTGACTTCACGATCGAGGGTGATCACGTAATCTGATTTGGCGGAAGCGATAAGTTCATCAGCAGGCGGGTTGTCAGGAATAAAGGTAGTATCCATCACCGATCGTGCAGCCTTGTCCAGGGAAGCCGTAATGGCCGTTGAATCACCCACCAGCAAGGAATCAGGAACAATTGGTCGCACTGCCTTAGCCGGTATTGTTTTTAAACTGCGTTCTTTCTGGCGGTACGCCATTGGCTCGGCTACAAGATATTTTGTTTTCTTAACGTTGACCTGTTTCGGAGTTGAATCAGGCTGAAAATAGCTGAACTTCTTGCGCAACTCTTCCTTGTCGTAGATGAAAGCACTCTGGTAGGCAGGGCAAACCATCTTTTGAGTACAAGCACTCAAACAGAACCAAGTGGTTACAGCAACAAGAAAAGACCTGAGCATGGATAGCGGCAATCAGACAAAAATAGCGAAATAATGCAGAAGTAATTCCAATTCGGGCTTAAATGTAACCCATTGAATTACAGATTATTTACTATTAAATCTTCAATTACAACTTAATAAATGCAAAAAACTCAGTAGCCGAAGATTACCCGTTTCAGAATGATCAGCAAGCAAGCCAGGAACATCAGGATGGATATTTTATTGATGGTATGCATGGCCCGTATGTTGAACGTATTGGGCCGTGAAGGATCTTTCTTTCGGAAGAAATAAACCAGTACTTCGTTCAACTGAAAGAATTCTTTTATCCGGTTGGGTTTTCCCGATGGTCTTTCCTGCATGATATTAATCGTTAAATAGTTCAACGGTTTCGGGATTCACCCACATTCCGTCTTCCTTAATCAGTTCAATCATTTCATCAACTGCATGTTCGGAAGGCACATTCCGCTTCACCACTTCCTTACCGCGGTAGAGTGTTATCCGTCCCGGACCTGAGCCAACGTATCCGTAATCTGCATCCGCCATTTCACCGGGGCCGTTGACGATACAACCCATGATTCCAATCTTCACTCCTTTCAGGTGATCGGTGCGCTTGCGAATCATGGCCGTGGTTTCCTGCAAATCAAATAAAGTGCGTCCGCAGGAAGGACAGGAAATATATTCCGTTTTCGACATCCGGTTGCGCGTTGCCTGCAGGATACCGAACGCAGTTTTGTTGCATACATCCGCGTAGCGAAGTGCTGTTTCCTTATCTTCAGTTCCGGATACACCCAGCATGATGCCATCACCGAAACCATCGATGAATAAGCCACCGGCATCAGTTGCTGCATGAATCCGTAGGTGATCTTCGTCTGTTGCCTGATAGGTTAACTGAATAATCACCGGGACACGGCAATCCTTACCAACCAATTCAAAAAATAATCGCCTGAGCTCAGGCATCGTGTGCACATTGCTACTGCTGATGACAGCAACAAGGTTGTTGCTTTCCTTCAGCACACGGATTAAAACTTCATCGAGTTCATCCAGTGTAAACTGCACAAAGTTGATATCAGCGTGACGCTCAGTTTCGGCCAGCAACTCCTTCACGGTAAACAAGGGAAGTTTGTTAACTTTATCCTCCGATGTTTTCCATACCGGATAATTGCGGATTTCCTTCAGTCCCATCGGCAACATGAAATCGATGGGGCGTTCACCGGTGTACACATAATCGGCACCCTGATCATTCATCCGCCACTTGTCCGGCTCCGGCAAATAAAAGTGTCCGATACAACGCAGGTCTCGATATTCTGTAATTGTGGTGTGGCTAAGGTCAGCAATCACGCGGGGTACCTGGTGACCGCCACCCATGTTCACCACCTCATGTGTAATACGTTTGTTATATTCAAACGGATTGATGGGTGATTCTTTTATTTCCGGGATCGGCTTGTGGTTGACACGGTAATCATATCGGTCAACCAGCATGCGGGCCACGGGTGCTTCAAACTCAGGCTCTTCTGTCAGCGATACACGCACCGTGTCTCCCAGTCCGTCTTCCAGCAAAGTTCCGATACCAACGGAAGACTTGATTCTTCCGTCTTCCCCATCACCGGCTTCAGTAACACCGAGGTGCAACGGGTAGGGTTTGAATCCTTCTTCATCCAGTTTATGCACCAGCAGGCGGTAGGCCTGCACCATAACCTGCGGGTTGCTGGCCTTCATGGAAAGCACAATGTTGTAAAACTGTTCGTCTTCGCAGATGCGCAGAAATTCAAGCGCAGACTCTACCATGCCAAGCGGTGTGTCACCGTAACGGCTCATGATGCGGTCAGAAAGCGAACCGTGGTTGGTGCCGATGCGCATGGCCGTGCCGTACTCCTTGCAGATGCGCACCAGCGGGGTAAACTTTTCGCGGATGCGATCCAGCTCTGCCTGGTAAGTCTCATCGGTATAATCAATTACTTCAAAGCGCTTTTTATCAGCATAATTGCCCGGGTTGATGCGCACTTTTTCAACGATGCGTGCAGCCAGTTCAGCGGCATTGGGCGTGAAATGGATATCGGCAATCAATGGAACGTTATAACCCCGTATCCGCAATTCCTTTTTGATTTCTGCGAGATTCTGTGCCTCCTTGATGCTGGGAGCTGTAATACGTACATATTCGCAGCCGGCATCTACCATGCGGATGGTCTGCTCGACCGAGCCCAGGGTATCCATGGTATCTACGGTGGTCATGGATTGTACCCGAATGGGGTTATTCCCGCCAAGGGGCACATCCCCGATGGTTACTTCGATGGTTTTTCTGCGGTTATACTGCACCAGGCTGGTACAGTATTGCTGTAGGGAGGTTATGGCCTGGTTCACAACAAGGATTTACGGCAAATTTAACCGTTTAACAGGGCATTTTGTTCAACCGGATCAAATATCACCCAGTTGAGGCCTGATGAGGATTTCTTCCACCACGCTTCGGGAAGACAGGGCATAGGCGGCATAAACCATATCGGCCACATCGTCTGGTTTCATAAACCGCTCATCCGGCAGGTCTACCCCGTCCCAGCTGGCCGTGCGGGTAGCACCCGGAAGGATGCTGGTTACCCGGATGCCGCTGGTCTTCAATTCTTCGCGGAGGCATTTCGAGAAACCCAGCAGGGCAAACTTGGTGATAGCATAGGAGCCTCCGTTGGGATAGGCCTTGATGCTGGCGATGGAACACATATTGAAGATATGTCCGGATTGCTGCTGCTTCATACCTTCAACCAGTCCGCGGGTGATGTGGTAGGCGCTGTAAAGGTTAGCCCGCATCATACTGTCGAGGGTGCCTTCCGGCTCGGTTGAAATTTCTCCGGGCACAAAGTAACCCGCATTGTTGACCAGCACATCCACCGGCCGGTTGAGTGAATGCACATAGGCAGCAAATCCTTTTGCCTGCTCTTCTTCGGAAACATCTGCCTGATGCGTAAAAACTTCACCACTAATGCCGGAATCATTTTTCAAAGCACGCAGGTCTTCTTCTTTTCGGGCACAGGTAACCACATCAAACCCTTCGTGCGCAAAGCGTTCAATGATACTGCGGCCGATGCCTTTGGTGCCTCCGGTGATGACCAATAATTTATTCATTAGCAGGAGAATGTTATTTTTGGGTAACTTTAGCAAGATAGTGATTCGCCAGTTTTTGTCCAGTTATTCCGGTTGCACGATAAGACACAACCGGTCAACCCGGGTAAACCAGGTATAACCGTACCCCCAACAAGTCCTCTGCATGAAAGAAATCGGCAGCTATTTTATTTTTCTCGGGAACCTGTTTATCAACCGCGAATCGTTCCGGACACAATACCGCCTGATTGTCGATGAATGTGTCTTGATTGGCCTGGATTCGATATTCCTTTTTGTGCTCGTTTCCACCTTCATCGGTGCAGTAACCACCGTACAAACTGCGTACAACCTGATTGCACCTTATATTCCGAATTATGTCATCTCACAGGTTGTCCGGGAAATGACTTTGCTGGAACTGGCCCCGACCATTATGGCCATCATCTATGCCGGCAAGGTGGGCTCCAGTATGGCCGGAAACCTCGGAACCATGCGCATCACGGAACAGATTGACGCACTCGAAGTAATGGGCATCAATGCCGTCAACTACCTGGTATTACCCAAAATAGTTGCTTCGCTGTTCATGTACCCGCTGCTGGTTATAGTGGCCGGCTCCTGCTCCTTACTTGGCGGATATATTGTAGGTGTACTTACAGGTATTATTGCCCCAACCGAATACATCTACGGCCTTCGGTACTTGTTTAACGATTTCACTGTGACGTTTGCACTGATTAAAGCATTTGCTTTTGCATTCCTTGTTTCATCGATTTCTTCTTTTAAGGGATTCTATACGAAAGGCGGGGCATTGGAAGTGGGCATCTCAAGCACAAAGGCAGTAACCACCAGCGTCATTGCAATTTTAATTGCCGACTACCTGCTGGCACAACTTCTATTGGCATGATCGAAATTCAGCGCATATCCAAGTCGTTCGGTGACAGGCAGATTCTAAAAGACATCAGCGGTGTTTTCGAAAAGGGCAAACCCAATTTGATTATCGGTGCATCGGGTACCGGTAAAAGTGTACTGCTCAAGTGTATTGTCGGCCTCGTTAAACCCGATACAGGTACTGTCTTTTATGATGATCGTAATTTCACGGATGGCGACCGTAAAGTGAAGAAGGAGGTCAGGCGTGAAATCGGCATGCTGTTCCAGGGCGGTGCCCTGTTTGACTCCAAGACTGTGGAGCAAAACGTTTGCTTCCCGCTGGATATACTGACCTCGATGCCGAAAGAAGAAAAAGCTGAGCGTGTTAATCAGGTACTTACCCGGGTAGGCCTGGCCAATGCCAACAAAAAAATGCCTTCCGAGCTCAGTGGAGGCATGCGGAAACGTGTCGGCATTGCACGGGCGATCGTGAACAATCCCAAATACCTGTTTTGCGATGAACCCAATTCTGGCCTCGATCCGCAAACTTCCATTCTCATTGATGAACTGATCAAGGAACTTACCGTTGATTACGACACCACCACCATTGTTGTTACCCACGATATGAACTCGGTGATGGGCATTGGCGACAATATCATGTTCATCTTTCAGGGAAAAAAGCTTTGGGAGGGCGCCAATAAAGACATCACCCACTCGGGTGTAAAAGAACTCGATGACTTTGTTTTTGCCAACAAAGTCATGAATGCCATGCGGCAGAATACCTGATGCTGTTGCTAGAATTTGAGTGCTGCATACCCTTTCAACTGGTACGTAGTGAAAACCGTCAGCATGGAGGTGGCAATCTTCACCCGGTCAGAAATTTTTTCCGGATCAATCTTTCTATTGATGATGGATTGCCCGCAGATAAAAAACTGAACACCGGCATCACTTAATGCATCATACAGTGCCAGATTGGGATTATCCGTCTTGTATTTCGTCCGGTACGCTTCATTGCTCATAATGGAGTACGAGGCCTCGTTGTGTATGGCCACGATGATGTGCAGTTTCTCTCTAGGCACACCGCCAACAACATGCAGGTTAATCATACGCGCAATGTTGTTCAGTCCGAAATTAACTTCATTGGGCTTATCACTGCCCATGGCAAGATCGACTACAATCTTGTACTCAAGAGACGGATCAGGTTTTTCGACAGCATTGGGCACATCATAAATACCTCCGTAATTTTTTATCACCGGATTGACCATGGTCTGTGCCTTACTGATAAAAGCAAAACACATCAGGAAGACAATACATATATTTCTCATGATGCTGATTGAATTAGTGGCAGTTCAAGGAAGAACACTGTACCCTGCTGAGGGCTTGACTCAAAATAAATTTTACCTCCCATCTGTTCCATTCCCTGGCGGGCTATGACAAGCCCCAGGCCAGAGCCGGATTGCTTCGTGCTGAAATGGGGAAGAAAGATTTTGTCACGCAACGGTTCCGGAATACCCGTGCCATTATCAGCAACCGACAACCGTGCAGCAGAATCTGTCAGCTCCAGACTTATTCTGATAACCATCGGTACAGCGGTACGTTTGGCCTGGCATGCATTAAGAATCAGGTTGCTGACAATACGTTTAAGCAAACCGGCATCAGCCATCACCCGGGCTTCAGCAACGGCATGACTGAACCTGATGTCTGCAGAATCACGATGTAACTCAATGACATTATTGATCAGCCCAACCAGTTCAACAGGATTCATGACCGGTTCGGGCATCTTAGCCAGTGAACTGAAGGAAGTAGCCACCCCGTCCAGGATCTCTACCTGAGTTAAAACCGTGGTGATAGCACGTTTCACTTTTTCATCGCTGGCAGCATCCGTTTTCTCCAGTCGCTCCAGGTTCTGCAACGTGAGCTTGATGGGCGTCAGCGGATTTTTTATTTCATGGGCCACCTGCTGGGCAATTTCCCGCCAGGCAAGCTCCCGCTGTGAACGCTCCAGCTGACGTTTGTTATCACGCAACGTGTCCAGCATGCGGTTATACTCGCTGGCCATCATCCCTATCTCATCGTTCGATTTCCATTCCAGGGGCTGGTTGGAAGATGTCAGATTTGTTCTTCCGAGAGTTTGTGTGATCAGGCGCAACGGGAAGGTAAGCCAGGTGGAAATCCAGTAGAAAACCAAGAGCAGCAGAACAAAGATTATCGTGAACAGAACCAGAATATTAGCCAGGACATCAATCTGCATTTTCTCCAGCAATGAAGCCGACTGGAAGAAAGGGAGTGCGGCAATACCAAACAAGGTGCCGTCAGCCGGAGAAAGTATCACAGCATACGCAACTGAATAACGCAGGTTACCGATCTGTTCGCGCATAACAAAGTAGCGGTCTCCGCGACTGATCCGCTCAAGGGCCAGTGGATCAATCCAGGGTGACAGCAGCTGATTTTCAAAGATCATCGGCTGACTGGTGAACAGCAGCCTGCCGCTGGCACTGAAAATATTGGCATCCAGATTCGCCATGCTGAATGCCTCGCCAACGTATTGTTCCACTTTGGCACTGACATCCCCACCCGGCCATTGAGCTAGTTGAGCGGCCAGTCCGCGTGAAAAGTTCTGCGACTTATTCAGGTAATCAACATTCAACTGCTCCTGGTTGGTACGTGCCGTCATCCCCACGGTAATGATGCTGATAACAATCAGTGGAATAAAAAAGGAAAGGTTAAGCACCAACTGAATGCGTGCTGCCAGCAGTAAACGTTTATGGCGGAAAAAATCAACCAATCCGATAATCAGAAGCATCACCAGCACAACCATCAATCCTGCGATCATCAGAAAAGAAAAGTCCGCTGCGCGAACCGTCAGTGGTGCCAAGGGAACGGAGACTGCTGCAATGCGTCCGGTTTCATCTTTAACGGCCAGGTGCCGGTGATCTCTCCAGTTTATTCCGGAAGTGAAGACATCCGAAGACTCCATCCATCCGGGAGGCATTTGCTGGTAGTTGAAGTTACCGTATTGCAGTTGCAATTGCTGGTCATCAAAGGTGGCATAGCTGTACTCTTCCGAACGGAACGTATTACGGAAACGGTTATCGATCAGCAACTCCGGATAAACATTATCGGGTATGATTCGCTTCAGTAAAAACTCAATAACAACGTACCCCTGCAGCAAATCACTTCGCCTGACCGGTATGGCAGCAATAAATTTACGGGCCGGATCGCGGGCAATACCGGATGCTACTATGACCCCCGGTTGAAGCAAGGTATCGAAACGGATGCCGGTTTCTTCCCGCCAGTAATCCAGTGTTGGGCTTGCGGAATCCTCCAGTGACAAGCCTGTATTGCTGAACAAATGAATTTGTACAGTGTACCGGTTGAAGTAACCTGGAATGATCACCTGCTTAATTTTCTGTTTAACAGCTTCTTTGCTGGCGAACGGTCCGGACAGCCTGCTTTGAATAAACAAATCCTGGCTGATACGTCCGGCTGCCTCCATGAGCAGGAACTCACCAAAATCATCGCGGTCAATAAGAAAGTTGGTGGCAAACCGAGACAGATCCCTGCCTTTTCGCATATCCCCGAAGGATTGCACCGCCAGGTAACTGTTGGCTGCAAAGGCCAGTATCCCGGTGAAAAGGTAAATGAATGTGCGGTATCGGAATCGCTCCAGTGTTTTTTCCAGGTTAAAAACTCCGATTACCAGTAAAAACAAAGATCCAATGATCAGTGAAGATAAATAGCGCTGACCAGTGCCTTCATTGACCAGTAAAAACAGGATAATACCCCAAAGAGCGTACAGCCATATCATGCGCCCGGCAAACTGACTTCGGATAAACCGCAGGCTGATATGAATAAACAGGAAGGAAGCAAACCAGCCTAGTAATACAGCCAAAAGGGCCATAAACCTGACACTATCAAACGAAAGTGATTCTGAAATGCTTAAAGAAATTGATGAGTTATTGTAAATTGTCTGGATGATCACAAACGGAAAAAGCATTGCAAATAAAACTCCGGTTACTGCAACTGTGGTTAACAGTGAACTGATTGCACCGCTTCGTTTTACATCCCTCCTGGCAAGAACCTTTTCATAGGCTAGAAATAACAGATAACATAAAACCACAACCACCAGCAGGTTAATCACGAGGTCTGAAATCGATGGATTGAGTGCCGAGGAGGCAAAATATTTTGAATCGAAAACATTCAGTACAAAAAAACGGGAAGGAAAACGAAACAGAATCATCAGATACCGGCTAACAATCAGCAGCGAAGCAAGAGCGAGGTAAAATACGGGATGCTGAACGGAGACTTTTTTTCGCATGTGTTTTACGAGAATAAGCAACAGCAGCAGAAAACCCAGGCTGAAAGAAAAGAATGCCAGAAAAGAATAGGCAGGCAAACGGATCGAAGCGGAAAGCAGACGAATAGTAAAAATCACCTCACCGTTGTACATAACCGGTTCCCCTTCTCCTAATCCCGCTTCCAGCAACTGAATCTGATAACGTCCGGTTATCTGTTCATTCCACCAGGGTTCCAGGTAATCGTTTTGAATTCGGTAATGAATACTAACCGGGATAATCGCGATGAGTGATTGCCCGTTAACCACGTGCCACTGACGAAGCAGAAAATCACCGGAACCGGTTTTAAAAAACCGTACGGTATAATCACCGGACAGATTACGCACAGACGGCATGTGCTGATTGGACGTCCAGCGTGTGATTTGCCGGCCGTCAAACAAAATGAAATTGCTTGTACCGATGGGCTTTAGCACGACATCATCTCCGTCCGCCAAAGCTTTCATTGTAGGTATCAGACGTGTTTCCAGGTCGTGGAGCAAGTCCGAAAGGTTCTTACCAAGTTGCGCACTGACTTCTTCGGGTTCTATCGTCTGTGTGCTGCGCTGTTCGAAAAAGATACCCAGCAGTATACCCAGCAAAGCCAGAAATGCATAAGCGGGGAATCTGTTCTTCATAGCACCTTCGGTAAAGATTAAAGTTACAAATTTACCTGATCGGTATCTAAATCAATGTGATGGCTATACTGTGATCGAAGTTTGGGATTGAATGCAAAACACCGATCACTCCCCTGCGAAGCAGGGTGTTCCTTGAATGAACTTCAACGCTGGAAATTTCTAAACACTACTCAGCGAACCTGTTGAACGCGGCTGTTTCGGTACCAAACATAGCCAAGCACAAGAATAGCCAGGTATGGTAAGCTGAGTAAATAGAGGATGCCTGTATTGATACCCGCGGCAATGCCGATATTACCGTTGCTCACATTGTTCTCCAGTTGAGTACGGCACATGGCACACTGCGCCAGCACATCGGCTGAAGAAACGAGCACAATAAGCAAAATAATGATAAGGACACGCTTCATTTTAGGTGTAATACGGACTGATCATCAAATATACAATAACCCCGGTAACAGCTACATACAGCCATAGCGGAAAGGTATACTTCGCCAAAGCTTTATGCTTTTCAAAATTCCCGGCCAGTGCGCGGCCGAATGTAAACAGCACGAAGGGAACCACTAAAACCGAAAGCAGTATATGCGTCACCAGGATGAAATAATAAACGTACCGTACCGCACCTTCACCTCCGTAGGGTGTTGAATCACTGGTCATGTGATAGATCACATACATGACCAGAAAAGCAGCTGACAAGGCAATGCATGCTTTCATCAGGCGTTCATGCACCTGCCTGTTTTTATTTTTTATTGCAACAACTGCAGCGACCAGTAAAACCGCAGTGAGGCCATTGATGCCGGCATAAATGGGCGGAAGAAATGAAAAGTCGTATCCGTCAATTTTTACACGAAACAGTATGGCCACTGCGACAGGTATGGCAACAGAAATAGCGACAATCAGTTTCTGGAATGGTTCTTTATGCTTCACGTCAATATCGATTTAACATAATGCTTAGCTCCATGAGCAGGCGGTCAATTTCCTCCCGGTTGTCAAGTTGATAATAACCCCGGATTCTGCCCTCATCATCAACAAGTATCAAATCGTTTGGTTCGCTCATGAACAGGAAACATTTTTTCCATTCGGCCAGCAATTCACCGTCAACCGGCATAGTCCATAACCCGCGCACGGGTGTAAAATCCTGGTCACGAACAACAACATTTATCAGCCGGACATCCTGTTCCGGGTAATTGGTCATTATGCGCTCATAGGCAGGTGAGGCGCCCGCATAAAAACTAAACAAGGTCAGTCTGTAGGATTTGTTCCAGCCAATGCCCAGAAGAATAGAATCAGGAACCTGATAAGGCAGTATATGGGAAATTGCACATTCCGATGATGCCCAATCCGGAAGTTCTGTTTCGTATAAAGGTTCTACCTGGAATTCATTCTTGCCGAAATATTTCAGAAATAAAAAGATGCTGACGGGCAAGAGCAGGGCAACCAGCAGTACAACCGCTTTAAGTTTATTCATCGGCTAAAAAAATAAAGGCTTAAGGAAACCTTAAGCCTTGTTTTACATCAACTTATTTCATAACGGACGTGCAATGCCGATGTGAATGCCCTCATACACAAATGCCACCAGCATCCATACCACAAATACCATTGGTATCAGGATGGACCACAACAATACTTTCGCTTCATAGCGCAGGTGCATGAATTCGCCCACTATATATGCAGCTTTCACAATTGTCATGAGAATGAACGTCCAGATACGCAGGTCTTTCATCTCGTGCGGAACACCGAACGCAACCGCAAATTCAAGGATCGTCACTCCGGCAAGAATACCGGCCACCGTCCAGAGTTTTTTGATCTTGGCAGTATCCGGAGGGAGAACAGTTACCTGGTGGGTTTCTTCAACATGTGCCATAATTAGTGCTTGGTTAGGATCGGTTAAACAAGGTAAAAGAAGGTGAATACAAACACCCATACCAGGTCAACGAAGTGCCAGTAAAGACCGACCTTCTCAACCATCTCATAGTGACCTCTGCGTTCGTAAACACCGGTTACGGTGTTGTAGTAAATGAGGAAATTCAGCATCACACCACTGAATACGTGGAAGCCGTGAAATCCGGTAATGAAGAAAAAGAAAGCAGCGAAATCCGGTGGCCCGTACTGATTAATGCGAAGGTTGGCACCAAAGAAACGGGTTCCGTCAGTAAGCAAGCCGCCATCATCCGTACCCACGATGAAGTGTGTCCATTCCCAGGCCTGGCAGCTTAAGAATGTGAGGCCTCCGATAATGGTCCAGAGCATCCATTTTTCAACAGCACGCCTGTCCATGCGATGCCCGGCTTCCACAGCCAATACCATGGTGACCGAACTCATGATGAGGATGAAGGTCATCAATCCGACAAATACCAGGGGAGCGTTCAGTCCGTGGAAGAACGGAACGGCATCAAAAACCTTTTCCGGTATGGGCCAGTAAGTTTGTGAAAAGGTGAAGGCATCGACCGCTCCTTCGTAGGCATTGTGTGAGGAACGGACAAGTCCATAAGTAATCAGCAGGGCTGAAAAAGTAAACGCATCGGACAGCAGGAAAAACCACATCATCAGTTTTCCATAACTCGCGTTCATCGGGGATACGCCCCCGTCCCACGCGGTTTTACCCGGTGCAGGTACAGTTACAGTGGAGGTACTAGCCATGTTAGTTTAGTGCAGTTTTGGTTAAGGATTCAATAATAAGAAGACGAACAAATATAGCCAAAGTCCGCCCAAAAAATGCCAGTAAGTTGCGCACATTTCGAGCCGTTCGGTGTTCCTTGAATGTACTTTATAGCGAAAGGCCGACACCATCACCATGGCCAGGAAAATCAGACCGCTGACGAGGTGAGCGCCATGCACGGCCGGAAGTATCCACAGGAAGGAATGCGATACATTGCTTCCGGTCAGGTGTTGCTTCAGTTCAACCATTTCGGTGTAGGCGATATATTGCCCGGCCAGGAAGGCGACACCCAGTATAAAGGTCAGGCCAAGTGCCAACTTCAGCTGTTCCAGACTATCGCGTTTAGCGGCACGGTAAGCCCACACCATGGTAACGCTGCTCAGCATCACGATCACAGAGTTAACCCAAAACATGTCCGGTAGTATGATCTCCGCCCAGCCGGTGTCTGCCCGCTTAACAAGGTAGGCGCTGGTCCAGGCACCGAATAGCATGATCACGCTCATCATAAACAGCCATAAGGCAAACTTTTTCGGATTCATGGAAAGCGGCCTCTTCGCCTCCTCAACAATCCTCAGGTCTTTAATCTCCGCATTCATAACACTTCCGCAATTTTCAATTAAAGTTTATCCAGTAAATAAGCGATCTGCACCACCGGCAGGTACAGGAATGAACCGAACATGATGCGCAGTGCGCTGGCCCGGCTTCCGGTCTTCATTAATGAAAAAGTCTGTGCGAGGAAAAGAATACCGCACACGGTTGCCACGATAGCCGAATCAATTCCTGTAATACCAAACTTGGCTGGCAGCATGCCTAACGGCAGCAGAAAAAGTGTGTAAATCATAATCTGTATAGCCGTGTTCAGGTCTTTTTTGCCGCCAAAAGGGAGAAGCTTAAAACCCGCTTTCTTATAGTCATCATCAGCCAGCCAGGCAATAGCCCAAAAGTGCGGGAACTGCCAGATGAATTGTATTCCGAAGATGATTAATGCTTCGTAGGATATGGTGCCCGTGGATGCAACCCAGCCCAGCAATGGCGGGAATGCTCCGGGAATTGCACCGACAAATACGGCAATCGGCCCTACCCGCTTCAGGGGTGTATACACAAAACTGTATAGAAGCATGGAGGCAATTGACAACAGCACGGTCAGGCTATTCGATGCATACATCAAAATCGCCATACTGACCATGAATAATAACACCGAATAAATACCAGCTTCGGCAACAGAAACCCGTCCGGTTGGAAGCGGTCTGTTCATTGTACGTGTCATCAACTTGTCATAGTCCCGCTCCAAAATCTGGTTGATAACAATGGATGATCCTGATAACAATAGACCTCCGATAAACAATAAGATGAGTGTTGTCCAGTTAACCTGAGGTGTCGCCAGGGTATAACCAAAGGCACATGAAAAAGCGACAAGCAAAGAGAGCCTGAACTTCAGCAACTCCCAGTAGGCCTTTGCCTTCATCAGGAAAAAAGCTGAACGGTTTAAACGGTACACTTCTTCTATCACCATACTTCAGTTAACCACAGAATTGCGTGTGGTGTTTAGTTTTAAAACCCATAAAAAAAGCATCCCGAAAGTAACCGATGCCAGTAATAAATGGACGGGCTGAAGGAATGGCGGAACAGCGAAATAAGCCATGCCCGTACCCGATAAAATAGTGCCCAAAATTAGCAGGATAACCCCAAGCCCGAAAGCATTCAGGCCGCCATTCCGGAACATTTTATAAATAATCATTCCATGAACTGCCAGAATAAACCACGAAAACGACCTGTGGATTAGGAAATCAAGGCCAAGCTCATCCATCCAGGCTGCACGCTCGGCCAGCCGTACTGCTGCCTGATCCAGCGATTCACGTACCTGCGTGCCTAATAAAATCTGAAGTAGCAAGGCAATGAGACCTATGATTACCCATGATTTACTAGTTACAACTGTTCCTGCGGCAGCAGGATTTGGATTTGTTTGATGTACCAGCCAGATCAATTGGGCAACTATCAATAAAGCAAGGAACATGTGCAGGGTAATGGTCCAGGGTGTCAGGTTGGTGGATACAACGAAGGATCCAATCCAGCCCTGAAATCCGACCATAAAAAGGGTAAGAAATGCCATGGCAGTCCAGGAGGGTCTGGATTTCCGAAAACGGATTGAGTACAGAAACAAGGAAGCGATAAATAAACCAATGACAGCGCCTATCAGCCGGTTAATGTATTCAATCCAGGTCTTTACAGCGTTAAAATCTGCTTCGTGCAAAATTGATTCATCAGCCAGTATATTTTCGGCAGTCTCAGAAAATCCCAGCGCAGACAGGTATTTGGCAAACTTCACATTCTTCTGATGCCTGTGCTCGGAATAGATTTCTTTGTAATTCTCCGGAAGTTCTCCCACAGATGTCGGAGGTACCCAGGCACCAAAACACCTGGGCCAATCGGGGCATCCCATGCCGGACCCTGTGCTGCGGACTATGCCTCCAACCAGAATAAGCACGTACACCGCTATCAGTGTACTTAAACTCAGCCGATAAAAACCACGCGATGACATGCCTGTATAAAACACAGGATTCAATATTCAGGTTTTATTGAAGAGACCTGAATATTGAATCCTATGTTAGTTTGTGAAGAATGTTGATTTAGTGCTTTGTCTCTCCTTCCACGAT
>JALOMI010000240.1 GCA_025455465.1 Cyclobacteriaceae bacterium
CAAGAAAGGAAATCTCTACGAAGGCGGTTTGCGGGTGCCTTTTATTGCGGTTTGGCAGGGCAGGATCCATCCTTTTACGGTGAACCAATCGGTAACCCACCACGCAGATATCTTACCTACCATCTGCGATTACCTGGGCATACCATACCAAAATGATAAGTTAGATGGTGCATCTATGCGCAATGCCCTTTTCAATAGCTATGTGCCGCGCAAAAAGTCCATGTTCTTCCAGTTGGACAAATACGAAGCCTTCCAGGGCCATGGTCCGCGCCCGGCGCCGCATATTACCAGTGCCTTGATAGACGGGCCATGGAAATACACCACCGAGGGAATGCAGCCCAGACAACTGTTCAATTTGCACAACGACTATCGTGAAGACCATAACCTGATTGACCAGGAAAAGGCGATGGTGGAAAGAATGCAGCAGGCTACCCTGAAAATATGGAATGCACCCAGGATGAGCCCTTATCCCAAGGGTAGCCCGGATCCGAGGGAGTAAACCGGAAACTTTTGATAAGGTTTCCTGACATGTCTGGTTCATAATGCCGGATGGTGGCTAACCCAACAATTGCAATGCAAGCGCTCCCGATGCCATGATATTGGTTGCATCAGAAATGCCATGTTTTCTTATGTAGTTTCATGCATAGGAGGATAACTGCTATCTGATGTGCCCAATGCGAGGATCGACGGGGTGGAAAAACTATACATGAATATTCTTTTTACCCAAAACAGCTTCATCGTATTCATGCCCGTTATATCGTAATTCCGGTTTGGCGCATCTGCCTGCAGGGAAGCTTTATCATTCTTTTAGGGTCATTCCTGTAACCGGCAGTTTTTCACCCTAATTAAGTAAGATTTTGATACCGGTGGGAATCATTTACTGCTCAGCTTTAGCAGTGCTGTCAGAGAATTGGCGGCAGCCTTTTAACCGATCAACCTAAACAACCTGCGTTGCCATGAGAAAAGCCGGAATTGTTCTATTACTCAGTCTCGCACAAATTACCAACGCCCAAACAAGCAACACGGATTATTCCGATGCGTTTCGTCTGCTCGATCAATGGATTGCAGCGGGACGCGATTACGGTCATCTGCCTGGCATCTCGGTTGCCGTTGTAAAAGACCAGGAAACAATCTGGAGCAAGGCCTACGGATACAGCAATCTCGCAAACAAAGTACCCGCAACGACCAATACCCTTTATTCCATTTGTTCCATTTCAAAACTGTTTACGGCTATTGCCATAATGCAACTGTATGAAGAAGGTAAACTACGTCTGGACGATCCGGTCACGTCCGTACTTACTGATTTCAGTTTAAAACAACAATTCAAGGATAGCGGTCCGATTACCATTCGTTCCTTGCTTACGCACTCATCAGGCTTGCCGCGTGAGTCGGATTATCCTTACTGGACGGGTCCTGATTTTCCGTTTCCCACGGAGTCGCAGGTAAACAGCAAATTAAGCAGTCAGCAAACCTTGTATCCTGCATCAACCTATTTTCAATACAGCAATCTCGGGCTCACGCTATTGGGTGAGATTGTAGAAAAAGTTTCCGGCAAAAAATACAAGGAGTATGTAGAAGAAAAGATTCTCAAGCCGCTTCAACTGAACGCCACCCATCCTTACCTGCCGAAAGAAGAGTATGGAAAGAAACTGGCCATCGGATACAGCGCACTTTCCCGCGAGGGAAACCGGGAACCTGTCGCCTTATTTGATGCACGCGGAATTACCGCTGCAGCCGGATATTCTTCGAACGTAACAGACCTCGCCCGGTTTGCGTCCTGGCAATTTCGTTTGCTTGAGAAAGGCGGAACTGAAGTATTGAAGACCTCCACCTTAAAAGAGATGCAACGCGTTCACTGGATAGATCCCGACTGGACTACCTCCTGGGGTTTAGGTTTTTCTGTTTCAAAACAAGGTACCACCACCCTGGTAGGCCATGGTGGCTCTTGCCCGGGCTATCGCAGCACCCTGCAGATGGATCCCAAAGAAAAGCTGGCGTACACGGTAATGATTAATGCCGGTGGTGAAAGTCCGGAATTTTATGCCCGCGAAATCCGCGAAGTGATTTCAAAAATCCCCAAAGAAAAACAAGCCCTCAAGCCGGAGGTTGATTTAAATAAGTTTGCGGGTCTTTATTCCTCTCAACCCTGGAGTTCAGAGTTCCTGGTAACACCCTGGTATGGCGACCTTGCCATCCTGGAACTGCCCTCTGCAAACCCCGATGAATCGATGACCCTGCTCAGACATGTGGAAGGTAATAAATTCAGACGCGTGCGAAGTGACAAAACTCTGGGTGAAGAACACATCTTTGAAACGGACTCGAACGGAAACGTTGTACGTGTAATACGGCACAGCAATTACTCAATGAAAATCAAATAAGAAATAAAATCAAACTTCAAAACTTTCGCATCCTCCGCATCAAACAATTAGTCTGAATTCTATCAGTCAAGCATGCTGATAATGGTATTGCTATCTGTGAACCAGTGTGTAAGATTTAAGCAACTCAATTAGGTTTGCACGAACGGGTCAGAGTACTATCTTGCGGCCGTTTACCTAACTGCCATGGATACTAAAAAGCTGGGGCTCGACATCCAGATTAATCTCTTCAAGTTTTTTTTTGATTCCGAGTATATGCACTACGGCTTCTGGACTCCCGGTCTGGAAGTAAAGGCGCCCAACTTTAAGCAAGCCCAGGAAAACTTCACCCGCTTTCTGATCAAGAACATACCGGTTGGTACCAAATCGATACTGGACATTGGATGCGGATCGGGTAAGGTGGCTGAAGAACTGATTCAACTGGGGTACTCGGTAACCTGCGTTTCACCTCCCAGCATATTAACTGAAAAAGCAGTACAACGGTTAGCAGGTAAAGCGGATGTGCATACCATGCGTTTTGAGGATTTTACCACGGATGAAAAATTTGATTTGTGCCTGTTCAGCGAGAGCTACCAATATATTGACATGAGCGCGGGCTTCATCCAATGCCAGCGAGTTTTGAAACCCGGTGGGCATATTTTATTGGCTGATTTTTTCCGCACCGAAGCAGAGGGCAAAAGCCCGCTGGGTGGCGGCCATCTCCTGGCAGAGTTTTATGATTTGCTGAAGCAGCAGCCGTTTGATGTGGTGGAGGACCAGGACATCACGGAAGAGATTGCACCCACGATGACCCTCATTAACAACCTGACTATGGACGTGGTATACCCAGCTGTGCTGATGGTTGGTAAGCTGATTAAATCGCGCAGCCCGTTGATTTATAAATTTTTATTGTGGAAGTACAAAAAGAAAATTGAGAAGAACCGTGTAAAGCATTTCACCGGCCAGCGCAACCCGGAAAATTTCAAGAAGTACAAAAGCTACCGGCTCGTGGTTCTTAAGAAGCGGTGATCTTTTCTACACTTTCTAACTGAACCTTCAATTGTCACTGGTAAGAGACACGTAGAAGGATACAAATAGAGAAGAATAAAATAACCTATTCCTATTATTTGTTTATCGCAACTGGTTATAATGACCATTTACCTTGAGTTGCTTGTTTGTGCTTAATATCTACAGTAACCTTGTCCCTGCTAAGGCAATAAAATAATCAATATCAGCACGGACCCAATCCTGATTAATAAGACTTTAGTATCACCCTTTAACGTAAGACAGTTTCTCTGCCACCTTACCATTATGTATTCTAAAAATGTCTACGCCCCGTAAATGCCATGGCTGTCCTTCTTTAGTCTTGCGGTAAATCCACCGGACAATACAGCGATCGTCACTTGCAAAAATTTCTTCCACTTCAAAACAGGCATCAGGATTTGCATTAAAGAATTTTTGCCAATATGCACTCACGGCCTCAGCGCCTGATATACGGGTACCATCGGGAAATGGATTTGTATTTTCAAAAACACAGTCTTCAGTCATCAAATTCATAACTGCGTCAACATCGTGGCGATTAAACGCTTCATTGAACTTTTCCACTGCATAAAGTGATTGGTTTATCATACTGCACTCAGTTGTACTGAAAATGGTTAATCGAATTAATGTCTCTAAATGATTTCAATTTCAAAAGTAGCACCTCCGTTGCCGCCAGGAGGAAAAAGTTCCAATTCACAAATGATGGTATAATCTTTGGAGATCATTTTATCTATATTAAAAATATAATAGTTATCGGATTGAATTATCACATTTTCAGTGATCTCATTGTTTGGATCCCATTTGTTATCACCTTTTCTTTCATAAGCGTGCACCCTGGCGCTATAAAAATCTTTCGGTACCTGTATACTTTTAAACTCACTTCGCTTAATCGTGAATTTTTTGGTGCCACCATAATTATTGATGATGTCCATAATCTGATCCTTATCCACAATAAAATCCTGTCTTGCGCTTTGGGTACAACCTGGAACAAGCAGGAGCAACAGAAAGGCGATAATTACGTTTTTCATGGTACTTGGGTTTGGTTTGAATTCGTTAGGAAGGCATAGAAAAGCTACCAAACCTTAAGCAATAATCCAAGGAAAAGCTGGCTTAGTTGTTGAAATCAATTGATTAGATGCAATCGGGCAATCTGAGTTGAAAGATTACCTCAATTCAGTTTTTATTGAAGTGTGAGAAGTAAGGTAATAAAGCCATTTACTTTTATCGTTACTAAACACAATCGGTGTTGCTTGCCGTAAAACCACTTGTTCAGACTTTATATCCTGATGAAATAACAAAAGGTGATACGATTTAACCAGAGCTGATTAATCCAGTTAGTTTGTCCTGACATTTGGAATTAATACTAACTTGGATTGAAGTACGCAACAATTTGCAATTCCCATGATCCGCGAATACCATCAGCAGAACACAGGCTCACGCTTCCTCCTGATCGCGGATGAAACCAACTTCGGCAGAACAACTACCACCGCCAACCAGGAAAAGTTTTACACCTTCGCCTGGAATAACGGGCCCGCACAGTATGTGATGCTGGATGAAGTAACCTATGATTTCCCCAATTTTATTGCGTGGTCAATCACGATGAAGAGGTTGGCTGTGTCGGGTTTTTGTTCTATGGTGTTTCCGCATCGATGTTCATCCTTCCCGATCCAGAATCCCTGGCTGAATTGAATCTCCTGATTCAACATCTTAAAAAAGAATTTGAAACCCATGAGTGGAATAAAGATTCCATGTTGCGCACCCTGCTTGTTCGATTTATAATTCTTCTTACCCGGCAGGCACGCAAGCAATATCTGAATGAAGATGTTAAAGAAGACAGATTCAATTTATTGAGACATTATAACTTGCTGGTGGAACAGCATTTCAGAAAAGAGCACCG
>JALOMI010000241.1 GCA_025455465.1 Cyclobacteriaceae bacterium
TTACAGCAAAGCCAAGGCAGCGGGCAAGCTATTGGAAAAGCGTGGGCATGGTTGCTGCCGGCCTGATTATTTTTCTGGTGGCAGGCTACCTGATCTGGCAGGCAGCAAATCCGGAAGAGAAACCGGATACCCTGGCGTTGAAAGAATCCGTCATGGAACCGGCTACTCCTGGCAGAGAAGCGAAGCAAGAAGATTCACTTACAATTTCAACTGTGCCAGCGGAGTCCTCAGCCACAACAGACAATACATTGCCACCTGCAGAGAAACCAGAAGGTCGAACGGAAGTGATAGCAGCGAAGGAGCCTGCAGAGATAGAGGAGGAAAAAGTTGAAGCCGATCAACCAATACGCAGTGAGCGTCTATCTCGGGAACCCTTACCGCAAGGTGAAGATATAGCCGTTAAATCCGCTGAAAAAGTAAGTGCTGCTCCATCGGCCAGGAATTATTCGGATCAACGCAAGAAGCAGGAGATAACCCCGGCTCTGTCTGCATCCGTAATACCAGCAACCCGCATTCAGGGGCGTGTTACTTCAAAGGTATCGGGTGCTGCATTGCCCGGAGTCAATGTAATTATAAAAGGTGCTTCAACAGGTACGGTTACCGATCAGCGCGGGATGTACTATATTGAAAGTTCAGCGCAAGGACCAACGCTGGCATTTTCTTTCTTTGGCTTTCAAGTTACCGAGGTGCCGGTTGATCAGCGAAGTGTTGTAGATGTGGCGTTGCAGCAGGATGATTCACAACGCAGTGAGGTGCTGATAATGGGCTACAGCATTTCTGCAGGTAAACCATATTCGGCTGTCGCGAGCCTGGCCTCCCCTGAAACCGGCATGGATGCCTTCAGGAAGTACCTCGAGACCAGTCAACGGTATCCGGAGGAAGCCCGGGCAAAACAAGTGCAGGGTCGTGTCACGGTGGAATTTAATGTGGAGGCGGATGGTCGGTTAACCGAAATGTCTGTCGTTGAGGGTATCGGTTCAGGTTGTGATGAAGAACTGATCCGCCTGATAAACAAAGGACCTGTATGGCGACCAACATTACTTGACAGTCAAGCCGTGCGGGAGAAGGTGCGTGTACGTCTAAAATTTGAATTACCGAAATGATTGAGCGAAACCTGAAACTGATCATAGTTCTTTTAGTGGTAATAAGCCTGGCGGCCTACGTGCTGCTGGTTATCATACCGCGTCAATCCTACAACACAGCCAGGGCCATCGGAAAAGATTTCGCTGAGGCTTTTCAGTTTACTCCGGAAGTGAAGGTGCGAAACACCATTGTTCTCCGTCAGCAAACCGAAATATTTGAACTGGCTGCTTTATCGCAGAATTTTCAGCATCGATACTACTGGAAAAATTCCTGGATGGGCAGCACGAAGCAAATTGAAATTACCGGATCCTTTGAAGCAAAGTGCGGCTACGACCTGCAGCAGAAATTTTCCATCGTGCTGGATGACAACAAGGCCGTTGTTTACCTGCCCGAACCAAAAATTTTATCGCTGGAGGCTTTGCCTGATCTTACGTTTAAGGATGAGAACGGCTACTGGAACTGGGTCAATGCAGATGACCGAACCAATGCAGTGAATGCATTTATTGCCGATGCCCGAAGCTATGCTGCCGGGGCATCGTTTCTTCAGGACACAAAAAAAGTCACGGAGATAAAAATCCGTGACTTATTAAAAATTCATGTTGACGAAGTGGCTGTCGTTTATTCTGAGCAAGTTATGCAGCCGGCCCGATAAACAACTCAGACAACCTTCTTGCGAATAAGCTTGGCATACGTTCGGCTGACCGGAAAACTTTTTCCTGACTGCATCTTCACGATCATGCCACCGTTGAAATGCTTTTCAATTTCTTTCAGGAAATTGATGTTGATGATGGTGCTGCGGTGCACCCGGATAAACAGTTCAGGATTCAGAATTTCTTCCAACTTACCGATACCCGATGAACTGACGAACTGATCATTCTTCGTGGTCAGGATGGTATAATCACCGGAGGCTTCCAGGAACATGATCTCTTCCACCGGAAGGTTGATCAGTTTCTCAGATTTCTGTACAAAGATGTGCGAGTCGTATGAAGTCTTGTTGTCGGTTTTCATGTTCCGCAACAATTCGCCTACGTTATTTTGTTCAAGCTTGATTCGTTCGAGTGTGCGTTTTACAGCCAGTTTAAAACGCTCCTCATCCAGCGGTTTAAGCAGATAATCGACAGCGTTTTTTTCAAACGCTTTGATAGCATACTGATCGTAAGCGGTAGTAAATATAACGTACGGGTCATGATTGATCTCATCAAGTACTTCAAAGCCAGTCATGCCCGGCATCTGTACATCCAGAAAGATAAGATCCGGGCCAAGCTCATCAATCATTTCAACGGCCTCCTTTCCTTTCGAAGCTTCACCGATAATTTCCAGCTCAGGAATTTGTCCGATGTATTCCCGCAGCAGGTCGCGGGCTAGTTTTTCGTCATCAATAATTAAACAGGTAATCGTCATGGGGTTGTGTTTATCCTTATATAATGCTTTGCGTCAATTAGTAAACGTAAGCCTGTATTGATTAATGGTGTCAGGCAACACTTTTTTCTTTTTGCAGCAGGTCAGTAAAAATGTTTGTTTCCTTATCTTCCTCCGGTACTGGAATGAAAAAGCTTACCGAATAGCCCCACTCATCTGAGCGAATACGCAATCCATGCCCGGGGCCGAAAGAACTGCGCAAACGCTGGTCGGTATTTTTCATGCCCACACCGCTGGAAGTACCGTCCATAACCTTTTTGGCGTTGCTGCCAAGGCCGTCATCCTTTACTTCGAAATAGATCATTTTTTTGAAACGCTTCACAATCACGGTAATGGTGCCCCCGTCTTCTTTGGGAGCGATTCCATATTTGACAGAATTCTCCACCAGTGGTTGCAGGATCATAGGTGGTACTGTTATGCTCAGACATGTAGGGTCAATCTGCTTGACGTACTTCAGTCGGTTGCCGAAGCGCACCTGCTGGATGCGGATGTAATTGTCGATGAAGTCGAGTTCGTGAATGAGTTTGACTTTATTGTCACCGTGCGAATCGAGTGCATAGCGGAAAATATCTGAAAGCTGGGTGATCACCTTACGCGCTTCCTCTTTATTGGAGCCCACGAGCATGTTGATGGAGTTGAGTGTGTTGAACAGAAAGTGCGGATTGATCTGCGACTTAAGCAGCGACAATTGCATTTCGCGGTTTTTAACAGCCAGTTCAGCTTTCTCATGATCTTTATGCTGCAAGCCCTGGAAGTAGCGGATCACATAAAAAACGGCAACAATAATAATGTACTGATTCTGAAACTGAAGTCCGTTCCAGCGCAGCAACCCCAGCATGTGCGCTTTCCAGTTTTCGTAATGGATATAGCCTTCGAGGTAGTCTTCCAGGTAATAGGAGAGCGAACCCATCAGAAAAAAGTAAACCAATGCCCCGGCAACATGCCCTGAAATCTGAATATAAGGCTGAAACCGGAACAGAAAGTTGGCATAGAGCATAATCAGCGGAATGCTCAGCACCAGCGCCTCGAAGAGGTAAAGGGCATTCCAGAAAACAAATGAATAGGGGGTAACCAGTTGCCATTCCAGGATGGCACTGACGGAGAAATTGACAAAATACCACAGGCAGAGCAGCAAATAGGCTCTTTTCCAGATGCGTGGAACACGTTCAACCTGTATCATCCAAGAAAAATTGAATTCTAAAGTTACATATAAGTACCTAAATCGATTAACACATATGTTTTGCCGACAGATATGCGTAAAACCGGCTGTTTCAACAGCAGATTTGAAACCTTCCGGTTATTACTCAATTTTGCCTGATCCATGACCAGATTCTTTTGTTTTGCACTCATTTTCTGTAGTTCGCTGGCGCTGGCCCAAAAGATTACAATATCTGGTTCCCTGATTGACAAGGAAACCCGTGAGCCTTTGGCATTTGCTACGGTTAGTATTAAAGACCGCTCGGTAGCAACAATCTCCAACCAGGCTGGCGCGTTCGACTTCCATCTGTCGTCTGCTTACCGGAATGAAATTCTGGTGGTGAGCATGCTGGGCTATAATAACTTTGAGGCACCTGTTTGGTCGGTGACTGAAGACATGCCTGTGGTGATTGAGTTGATAAAGTCAACTACGGTATTGGATGAAGTAGTAATTCTGGAGCAATACACCGGTGAGGATATTATACGCATTGCATTGAGCCGAGTCGAACAGAATTATCCGATGGAGCCTTTTCTATTGAATGGGTTCTACCGTGACATTCGTAAGGTGGCCGGAACCTATATCGGCTTACTGGAAGCAGCACTAAAAATTTACGATCAGGATTATGCGGCACCTCGCAACAGAGGAAGACTGCGCGAGCGTGTGAAACTGGTGGAGGTTCGTAAAAGTCTAGGTTACGACAGCCGTTTTTCTTATTACTTCGATCAATCCAATTTTCTTGAAGACTTGCTGTTGCAGAATGACATTCGTTATCGGCTGATCAGCGATGATGAGGAATATTTAAAGAAGGCAAATCGATTGCCGGATTCCTATTATAATGACCGGGAGATCTATGTTGTTGATCTGACAAGTGATCACTACCTGCAGCTTTCCGTAGACAAGCAAACCTTTGGTATCGTGCAGATAAAGTATGAACAGAAAGCTCTGCCGGAAATTGTTGAGCGCAAAAGAAATCTCGCCAGCCGCAAAGCAGGACTTACACGGACGATTGATTTCAGAATGATTGATGGAAAATTTTTTCCCGGCTACATGCAACTGGAGAGCAAGGTCAATTGGTATGATATCAATACCAATGAATTCAAATTTGAAACGGTGCTTCTCCAGCAATTGCTGATCAACGATGTTCAGCCAAAAACAACAGAGCGGATCAGTGCCGGTGAGAAAATGCGCAATTACAGCCTGCAATTCCAGGACAGGCCGTACAATAAAACCTTTTGGGAAAACTACAACGTAATCAAAG
>JALOMI010000242.1 GCA_025455465.1 Cyclobacteriaceae bacterium
CACTACAATCGTCAGTTCGGTGAATTTGCCTTTTATGACTTCTATCGGGTTGATCTGACCATGTTGGTTAAACCGGTTGGCAAAAAGGCCATCATCTTCTTCTACCAATACCGAATACATGCCGGCCGGCAGTTTAACGCAGAACTTTCCGTGACGGTTACTCCTGACTTTCTTCATGGGCAGGGCAGTAATGTTGGAGAAGAAAACACCATCCTGGGTTGCTTGCCCGGTGGTAATTACCGGATAAATCCAAAGGGTACGCCTGATGCCTTTCCCTTGAATTTCCTGCTGATCAGGGCCGGGCATCAGATTTCCTTCGCGCCACTCCACTTTACCCTTAATGCCCTGTTGAGCAAGAATCGGGGATAGGGCGAGTAACAGCAATGAAAGTACGAGGCCCGGCTTTATGAGAATGCCCGATGTCAAAATAGTGAACCGAGAATGGAGCCGATAAATAGAATAATTAGCAGAAAGAAGAAAATGATAATCATAACGGTGAGGGGTTAGTCTTTAAATACTTCAGTCGGGTTTCCTTTATAGCTTACTTTGCTTGCAAGGCCTTCATTGATTTCAAGCCTACCGGTAACATAAACACTGGCTTTGGAGGCTCCGTTCGCTTCCACCAACGCATTTTTTGCGCGGTAATCATACGCATTTAATTTGGAGGCGCCTAATACCTTCGCATCGAGATTGTTGCCTTCTCCGCGCAGTTCCAGTTCGGAGGCTCCGCTAAGGTAAACTGACATCTCCCGCGCATTGATGTTGCCACGGGCTTTTATCGCGCCCAGGATTTTTATGCGCATGTCATCCTCGGTAAATCCATTCAGCGCAGCTTTTCCGGCACCGCTTAATTCGAGTTTATCCAGTTCAGGCATGGTAATTTGAATGCGCACTTCATCAATTCGCAACGGGTTGTTGTTCCAGTTCAGTTTGGTGTCGTCATCATAGGCAATAACGAGGGAATTGCCCAACCGGTTGATACGGTACTTTTCCCGCTCCGATGAGGGTCCGGTGAGTTCCACGGCATAGCGGTTGCCTTGCTGGATCTTGAGGTCAAACATGCCGGTAATTTCCACTTCCTTGAAATCGCTCAGGGTGCCGGCTGTTGCATCTTCCGAAAGTTCTTCAGCTTCATCCCAGAATTCGGTGTCTTCAGCTTCCCGTACCGGGCAGTCAAGGCATTCGAGTTGCCTGGTATCTGTAATGCGCCAGGTTCTGCCGTTGCGGTTCTCAGGTTCGATGTAGGTGTTGAGCAATCGCCAGAAATCATCATCCATGATGAAAGACTTCTGGTAAGGAATAAATAATGTCATCCGGACTTTCTGTGAACGGAAAATCGCGTCATCATGAAAACGAATATTTGAGTCAAAGGTGAACACGGAGTCTTGTTGGCTCACCGTGTAACTTACCATTTGCGCATTTTCTATGGCTTTCATCCGTGTGTTACCGCGTGCTTCGAATACCTGAACAAGCTTAACCTCATTACCCTCATAGCCTTCCAGTTTTAGTGTAGCGGCATCATAATCGTCCATACCCGTCTCACGGATTTTCAGCACCAGGGTTTTACCGGTGGTGGAGTACCGGAGTTCATTTTTGGATTCACCTTCTTCCTTGAAGCCCAATGCGATGCGCGGAATTGACACGCTAAGGACAGCAACCGATAGGAAGAAGAGGATAAACAGCGCCCATCCGGTAGCCGCATTAAAGATGATGCGTTTTGCGATCACTGAAACACCGAGCAATACAATAATGAGCCCGGGTATGATACAACCGATAAATGCCATGAAGAAAGTAAAGCCAGGAACTACGCGTTGCATGGCATCGATAGGAAAACTGAGTCCGTCCATACCAACCCAGCCGGTTGATGATGTGATAAAACCCAGCAAGATTCCACCCACCGCTACTACAGCAACAACCAGACTAAGCCCAATTACCGTGATAAAAATGCCGATAGCAACACGAAATACCTCAGCAACCGGACCCAGTATTTTAGCCAGGTTGGTGATCAGCCAGCCGATGGCGCGGAAAGGGAATAGCATAATTTTAACCAGTATGCTCTCCTCTTCACCCTCCTTCACATCAAGATTCTTTTTGATGTTGGTTTCAATGTTGGAGAGCGTAACCGGCTCCCCCTGCATCTTCATTTTGTCGGTGATCGATTTGGCTTCTGGCAATACAATCCACAGAAGGACATATGTGAAGAAGCCTACCCCTCCAAAAAATGTGAAGATGATGAACAGTACGCGTACAACGACCACATCGATGCCGAAGTAGGCCGACAACCCACCAGCTACACCACCGAGCACTTTCTTTTCAGGGTTCCGGAAAAGCTTTTTAGAAATCTCCAACTCCTCCAGGTCATACGATCCGGGTACGGCAATCCACAAAACAACGTAGACGATGAGGATGATACCGTAGGCCAGGGTGAGTAAGGCAAACAACAGCCGTATCCATACCGGATCTACATTGAAGTAGTTGGCAAGTCCAGCGCAAACACCGCCCAGGATCTTGCGCTTCTGGTCGCGCATGAATTGTTTGTTCTGCGGAGGCACATAGCTTTTCTGCTCCTGCCTGCGGTAGTCGCTGCGGGTTCCTGTTTGTTCAGATTGGCTTTCCTGCTCTTCTGCAGCCTTGAAATCGCTTACACTGCCCATGGTGGCTATCAGGCTCTGCACATCTTCCTGCGTGATGACCTGCTTGCCTTCACTGAGGCGTGATAGAAAAATTTCTGCAATGCGGCTTTCTATGTCGGCAAGGATCTCACTGCTGTCATCGTAAGATGAAAAGTATTTGTTGATGGAGTCCAGGTATTTTTTCAGGGCTTCGTAGCCGTCTTCCTCAATGTGGAAGATGATACCGCTGATATTGATGCTTATATTCTTTTTCATATGAGTTGGCGTGAATATGTTAGGATGAGGCTTTTGATTTGGCGGTAATCATTTCGGTGGAATGGATCAACTCCTCCCAGGTCTCGGTAAGTTTTTCCAGGAATTCCTGTCCTTCCAAAGTTAGCTTATAATACTTTCTTGGCGGGCCGGATTTTGATTCCACCCATTTGTATTCCAGCAGGCCGGCATTCTTAAGCCGGGTAAGCAACGGATACAGGGTGCCTTCTACCACAATCATCTTGGCTGCGGTGAGTTCTTCCAATAAATCAGAAGCGTATACCTCACCCCGTGAGATGATGTGAAGGATGCAGTACTCCAGTATTCCCTTGCGCATCTGCACTTGTGTGTTCTCGAGGTTCATAGTCTGTTTTTAAATCCCCTATGCCAGGGGTACTTGGCATCACCAAGTACTGCGCCATGTTTATGACACTTTTAAAAAACTGCGAATAGACGCTGAATTCGATGTTTTTAATGGCGTTGTGTAAGTGGAATACCTTGATGTTTGTTCATAATCGAACATTTTCGCTGGTCAGGAATGTACAGTTTATCAGGCGATCAGGGGGTCCATTCACAACTTTAAGCGGATTACTTCTGTACCCCGATGTGGCGTATATTGCGGAGTGAAGATGATGGCAGCCAGGTGTCAGCCCATGAATTGGGGTCTCTTATGGGTGATTCTTATCCTTTTCCTTCTCCCGGACCGTACTGCCGCCCAGTACGGGTATGAATGGATCGACTTCAGCCAGGTTTATTATAAGATTCCTGTTGCACGTGATGGGATATACCGGATTACCTACAACGATTTATTAAATGCCGGTTTCCCGGTGAACAATGCCGACCCCAGGCGCATACAGCTTTTTCACCGCGGTGTTGAGCAGGGCATTCATGTAGAAGGAGAATCTGATGCACGATTTGATGCTGCCGATTTCATTGAATTCTACGGACGCAAAAATGACGGCAACTCGGATACTCCATTGTACCGGCCGGCTGAGGCCCAGCCCCATAGGTATTATAACCTCTTCAATGACACGACAGCTTATTTTCTAACGGTGAACAACCAGGTGGTTGCCGGCAAGCGCATGCCGCGCACCTGGGAAGTAAACGTAAGCGGATTGCCTGCTGAAGCATTCCATCTCGATGAAAAATTGCTGGTACAAACACAGGAAGGTTCTCAGGGAGCTGCCTACTTCCAATATGTACGCAACACCTTTTTTGATGTTGGTGAAGGCTGGACGGGTCAGGTCACTTCACAGAACCAATCGATCGACTACACCCTGAACGCATTAGTGCTGGGTGCCCCTGCTGGCGGAACACCGCAGCTTGACATGCTCGTAGCCGGTCGCGCTGATATTGCTAGTCCGCACCGTGTGGAAATTTATGCTGGTCCTTCATCAGGAAGTGTCCGGTTAATCACCACTAGGGATATCGAACGATTCAATGTCGAGCGTATTGAAGAACCCTTGAACTGGACTGACATCGGTGCAGACGGAAGGCTTGTGGTACGCATGCGTGTACTCGCTACCGGCACATCGGCACGTGCCAGTGTTTCATACATCCGGGTAATATATCCGCAGCAACTCAATGCCGCGGCTGCCAGTGAAAAATATTTTCTGTTGCGGGTGAATCCGGGCGGTAAATCATTTGTGCCCATTCAGAATCCACCGGCCAATGCACGGTTATATGACATAACGGATGATGCCCATGTAATCTGGTATGTACCTCCGGGCAGCTCATTCAACCCGGTTATTTCCGGTACAACGATTCCGCGAAAGCTTTTACTGACTAACACTTTTCTGCCTGTTCCCTCCATCAAGCGGGTAAACTTCCGGCCGTTAATACCATCGCAGCACAATTACATCATCATCAGCCACCGGCAATTGATGAAGCCTGCCGGCAATTATAGCGATGCTGTTAAAGCCTATGCCGGATACCGGGTATCTTCAGCAGGCGGAAGTTATGATACGCTGGTAATGGAGATACACCAGTTGTATAATCAGTTGAACTACGGAGAAATATCACCGCTGGCCATACACCGGTTCATGAAGTTCATGGTGGATGGCGGCAATCC
>JALOMI010000049.1 GCA_025455465.1 Cyclobacteriaceae bacterium
ATACCCGGGTCTGCTCAATTTATTCATCCGATTTGAAACGCTGCTGGCCGGCATGCAGTACATCGCATTTGCGCGGCTGGGTATGCCATATATGGGCGTTGGACGAAATCTGGCTTACCGCAAGTCGATGTTTTTACGCGTGAAAGGTTTTACCGACTTGTTACCACTGGTGGGCGGTGATGACGATCTGTTGGTGAACCGGTACGCGCAACCGGATAATACCGATACCTCCCTGGGTGCAGAAGCACTGGTGTATTCTGAGCCAAAGAAAAGCTGGCGTGAATTCTTTCAGCAGAAAGTCCGCCATCTTAAAGCGGGCCAGCATTACCGCTTTAAACACCGTATGGTACTCGGGTTGTTTACATTAACACAGGCTGCGGTCTGGTTCACCGGAATAGCTTTGTTGTTCTCAGCGGAGGAATGGATCTATGCACTTTCTGCTCTCTTGCTGCGCTCATTAGTTATTTCGGTGACAACGGCTCTATCCGCCAGGCGATTCGGACAAACCTTTGAAGCGTGGACCGTGCCATTTTTAGATATTCTATTTGTGTTTTATTATCTTTCAACGGGTTGGGTTGCGTTAGTATCTAAAAAAGTACCATGGAAGAGTTAGAAGGCCGATTTTCATCCAAAGCGCTGGAAGATTTCCGGTTGATTGATGAGGCCGTTGACAATAACGATGAGCAGGCCTTTGCCAAACTCATGCAGCGGTACAAGCGCCCGGTCTATCACATGATTCTCAAGATGGTACGCAATGTAGACGATGCCGAAGACCTCACCATCGAATCATTTGCTAAAGCCTTTAAAAGCCTGCACCGCTTTAAGAAAGACTATACTTTTTCCACCTGGCTTTTCCGCATTGCTACGAATAACACCATCGATTATATCCGGAAGAAAAAACTGAACACGCTCAGCCTGAACAACGCGTTCACTGATGATCATGGTGAAGGGGTGACGATGGATGTGGAAGATGAAAACCCAACTCCGGAAGGGGAGGCTATCAAAGCGCAGAAAGAAGAACTTGTTCAGATATTTGTTGACAAGCTTCCGCCCAAGTATCAGAAGTTGGTACGCCTCCGCTATTTTCATGAATTGTCATACGAAGAGATTGCGGAGGAACTCGAGGCGCCACTGGGCACCGTAAAGGCACAACTTCACCGCGCCCGCGAACTGATGTTCGATATGGTGAAAAACAAACGGGATCATATCTGAGCCATGCTCCGGAAAGTGCTGACTGTTGCTGTTCTCTGGTGGGCCGTTATTGTTTACAATTCCTGTTGCAGCGACTTACCGTATTTTCTTTATGATTCAGTGATTGTGGATGTACTGCGATCTTCCACGGTTCCGGCATCCGACAGTCTTTCCCTCTACATTCGCCCGCAGGTAACTGAATATGTATCCCAACATGTTGCACCGGTTTCTGCGTCTTTTGCGTGGCAGTGTACACAAGGTGACTCAGGTCCAAAATATCCGATCGTCAATTTCAGGATTATTACCGAACAGGATTTTGTTACGGGTTATCCGGCAGGGAGTGATGTCACAGATTTATTTTTTATCCGGTATTATGCTGAGCAGTCGGTACGGTATGAAGATGTCAGGCTTACTGACTTACCGGATCCTGATCAGTTCTTATTATCGATAATCTGGACAAAGAGGCGCCTTGCACCCGGGCGTTCAATTACATTCCGGATTGAAGTGATAAATACCATTGGACAACGGATTACGGGCACATCACCCTCCATTACCTGGGAATAGAAACATGGCCAACGAACAAGCCACAGTCATTCAGCATTATTTTCCACAGCTCAGCCAGCAGCAGGTTGAACAGTTCGCTACGCTTCAGCCACTGTATCACGAATGGAATGATAAGATCAATGTCATCTCCCGCAAAGACATTGAAAATCTTTACATCAACCATGTGTTACATTCGCTGGGTATAGCTAAAGTACAGGCCTTTAATCCGGGCGCGACTATATTGGATGTTGGAACGGGTGGCGGTTTTCCGGGTATTCCTTTGGCGATACTGTTTCCCGAAACAAACTTTCACCTTGTGGATTCCATCGGCAAGAAAATAAAAGTGGTGCAGGCCGTAGCTGATACCATTGGCTTAACCAATGTAAAAGCAGAGCAGGCGCGTGCAGAAACCCTGACCGGGCAATATGATTTCATTGTGAGTCGGGCAGTTACCCGGCTGAAGGAATTTTACGGATGGATAAACCGAAGGATTAAACCAAAATCAGAACATGCATTGAAAAACGGCATCCTCTACCTGAAGGGTGGGGATCTGGAAGAAGAACTGAAGGAATTAGGAAGACCATACGAGATCTATAATCTGACGGATTATTTCCGGGAAGAATTCTTTGAAACCAAGAAAGTGGTTTATGTGCCGATTTAGGGTGGTATCGTACTGAATTTGTTTATGTGCGATGGTTTCAGTAACTACGTGGAAGTTTTCGCTTAAAAAATTGCGCCCGTCACTGTCCATCTTGCTCCTTGCCCTCATTCTGATGAATGCCATTGGGTTTTACTTCCTGCTGGTCGGGTTGCGGTACGATGCTTCCAGGAGCCTTGTTAAAAAGCTTGATCATGGTGCTGTCAATGAAGCGGAAAAAATTTCCGTGGCTGTTCCACTCACTATTCCCTATTACAACGGCACCGAAGAAGCCAATCGAATCAACGGTGAGTTTGAATATGAAGGGGATGTGTACCGTCTGGTATCACAGCGGGTTTCAAAAGATACACTCTATATTGAATACATTAAAGACAGAACTGCCAGTCGAATTGAAAGTTTGCTCGCTGACTTTGTGAGTTCCTTCACCGATCAGTCCACGGATCATCAATTGATCAAGTTACCCAGCCTCCTGAAGGATTACATGATGTCATCCTTGGCTATCATTGCCGTTAACAGCGGCTGGACGGCTGAACTGAATTTTTCTGAAAGCAATATCAATTTTGCTTCGCTGACACAGACCGTCTTTTCCCCACCCCCAAAAGGTTAATTTCATCGTTCCTGTTTTTTCCTGAATTCCGGGAAGTAAACTGTTGTGTGTTGATGGTTCATCACATAACCACATACTGTTCATTCAGTTGATTTTGCTGATGCTGGAATTTTTCCATGATGTCGGCAGCCACTAATTCTGTAAACGATGAAATTATTATACACTGTTATTATTATTTGTCTGTGCCTGTTTACGGTCAGGGCGCAAACCCTGACGGACGGGCTGATGATGCAGAAAGACAACTTCTGCACAGGATTTCTATACACACACGATCAATGGACGCAATACTGGGAGGGATCCCTGAAACGCGACAACGGCAATATCGGAAAGGTGACCACACAGAGCCTGGTATGGGCCGGTAATTACGGCATCACTAACCGGCTTAATGTTATTGCCATGGTTCCCTATGTACGCACCAAAGCCAGCCAGGGTACACTGGCCGGCATGGAGGGCCTTCAGGATCTAACCGTAGGTGTGAAGTATAATTTCTTTACACACCTGCGCGAAGGTGTAAGCAAATTCAAACTGTTTGCCGTAGCGCAACTGTCAACACCGCTCAACGACTACACACCTGATTTTTTGCCGTTATCTATTGGGATGTCTTCAACCAATGTTGCAGGAAGGATTACCACCTTTTATAAACACGACAAGCAGGGCTGGTTTGCGAATGCCTCATTCGGTTATACTGTGCGAAGCAACGTGCAACTCGACCGCCCTTCGTATTTCACCAACGACCGGATTTACTTCACTAATGAAGTAGATATGCCCAATGTTTTTGATGCTTTTATCAGTGCGGGTTATTTGAAAAACGGCCTTCAGGCGGAGGTTAATTTCACTGGCCAGAATACGCTGGGCGGAGATGACATCCGCAGACAGGATATGCCCTTCGTGAGCAACCGGATGAATTTCTCCAAAGTTGGTGTGTTGGTGATGTACTACTTGCCAGCGCTGCCGGAGCTGGCCTTGCGGGCATCAGGTAGTTATACTGTGTATGGCCGCAACGTGGGTGAATCTACAACACTGCTGGCAGGTGTTTTATACACCTTTAAATTCAACAACCAATGATTGTCATGACCATGAATACTATACAGACATCCCTACGATTATTGATTCCCTGCCTCTTCATTACTGTGATAATAGTTTCCTGTCAGCAGGAAATTGAAGACGGTGAGATAGTAAAGCCATTAACTCCGGCCAGGCTGGATGAAGATGCCGGCACCTGGTCAATGATTGTGCTGACATCTCCCGATCAGGTTCCGGTGGCAGCACCTGCGTCTGTAACCAGTGATGCCTATAAGGCCGAACTCGAAGCCATAAAAAAGGCGCAGCAATCACTTAGCAGTGCTCAGCAAAGAACGATTGATTTCTGGAGTGGGGGTGGTGTACTTCGCTGGAATCAGATCATGCGCGAATTGGTGGCGCGGTACAACTTGCCACCGGCACCTAATGACCAGGGTACTTATCCAACACCTGATCCGGAAAACCCGTTTGCTGATCCGAAGTTCCCCTTTTCCAATCCACCTTATGCAGCAAGGGCATACAGTTATGTAAGCGTGGCGCAATACGAAGGGATGAAAGCGGCCTGGCATTACAAGTACCTGTATAACCGGCCTGCACCCTACACCGTTGATGCCTCCATCAAAGCGCTTGTTCCTAAAACAACGTTGCCAGCTTATCCTTCAGAAGATGCAGTGCTCTCTGGTGTTACTGTTGAATTACTCAAGTTACTGTTTCCTGCTTCCGTTGAAGAGATTACAAAGCATGCCGCTGACCAGCGCAATGCAGCCCTGTGGTCGGGCAAGGCCAGCAGCAGTGATATTGCTGCCGGTCTGGCATTGGGCAAATCCATCGCTGCCATCATTATCGCGCGTGCATCTACAGATGGCATGCGCAATGCCATAGGCACTCCGGCTCAATGGGAAGCCCTTTACGATTCTGCCCGTGTGCACTGGACGAAAGCCGGAGTTAATGGCGGTACAGAAGTGCTGTGGAAAAGCCTCGAGATACCTCCGCGCCCGCCCATGCTTCCGTTCTTTGGCCAGGTAAAAGGCTGGCTGATGACACCACAAGACTTTGCAGCCAACAGACCCGGCCCTCCTCCGTCATCTGTATCCGAGAAAATGAAGGAAGAAATTGAAGAAGTGAAACGGTACAGCATCAATGCCACAAGAAATCAAATCGCAATTGTCCACAAGTGGGCTGACGGTGTCGGTACCTACACACCCCCCGGACACTGGAATGATATTGCAGCCGAATATGTACGTGACGCGAATTACAGCGAAGTACGGGCAGCCCGCGCGATGGCCTTGCTCAACATGGCATTGCATAATGCCGGTGTTGCCTGCTGGGAAAATAAATATTACTGGATGAATCCGCGCCCTTCACAGCTGGATCCATCCATCAAGACGTGGACCGGTCTTCCAAATTTCCCAGCCTATGGTTCCGGGCATTCCACCTTTTCTTCCTCGGCTGCCGGTGTACTGTCCTACCTGTTTCCGGTACATGCTGATTATTTCATTATGCAGGCTGATGAAGCGGCCATATCCAGGTTGTATGGCGCCATACATTACCGGGCTGATATTGAAGACGGAATGACTCACGGTGAGCGCATAGCCTCCTTCGTGGTGAACTTCGCAAAACAGGACGGAGCAGATTAAGATACTCGTTTGTTCAGGTTGATGAATCCGGGTGTGGCTGCGTCATCAGCTGCCCCGGATTTCATCTTTTTGTGAAGGTTGGTTTGCGGCAATAGCCTCCATCATGGATTGGAATACACGTTCTTTCAATGACTTCACATCGTCCATCGTTAGACCATTGACCGAAACTTCATCGAGGGCAATGACTTTGATTTTTCCCGGCTTGATTTGCATCGTACCCGGAGGCATCAATGGCCCCGCACCAACCACGATGACCGGAAGTATAGGTGTCTGTGTTTCGATGGCTATCCTAAAGGCGCCATCCTTGAAAGGTTGCAATAATTCCTTCGTGCGGTTCTGTGTGCCTTCCGCAAAGATGAGCATCGAGATGCCGTGCTGAATCATCCGTTTGGCATACTCAACGCTTTTCTTCCGGCTCTCGGCATTGCTTCGGTCAACCACAACTGTAGCTGCTTTGACGATGTATCCGAACAACGGAATCTTCAGTAATTCTTTCTTAGCAATTGGACGGAACTCTCCGCGGATGAGCAGGCGCACACCGGGCACATCCAGAAACGAAGTATGATTGCTGACATAGATGTAGGCCTGTCTTTTTCGGATGAGTTGTTTGCCGATTATTTCAAAGCGGATAAAAGTGAACAGGCTGAACAACCACGACCAGAGCCAGAGAAATTTATAGCTGATCCAGCTCCACCGGTTTCCGAAAAGGAAGGGAATGAGAATGAAAGGAAAACAAATGATCATGAAGATGGTAAACACCATCACGGCATAGAAGGAGTAGATGGAATGGAGCAGACGCACGATTAGCAACAAAAATAAAGCGGGCAAGTTAATGAAGTTACACCAATCGCTTCAGGCGGGCCATGTAAAAGCCGTCAAATCCCTGCGAGGGTAGTAATGATTTTTCTTCAATGATTTCAAATGCATTTGGATGTGCGTTCATAAAAGCAGCAACCTGGTCGTGATTTTCAGCGGGTAATATGCTGCAGGTAGAATAAACAAGTATGCCACCGGGTTTTGTCATCCAGGCGTAATCGCGCAGTAATTGTTGTTGGATAGTAATCAGTTTATTGATGTAATCCGGTTTCAGTTTCCACTTCGCATCGGGGTTGCGTTTCAATACGCCCAGGCCGGAGCAGGGAACATCCAGTAAAAGACAGTCTGCGGTGCCGTTTAGTTTCCTGATTGTTTTTACTGAATCAATGACACGGGTTTCCATGTTGTGTACACCGGCCCTTCGTGCCCGCTTTCGCAATTCTTCCAGGCGCCATTCGGCAACATCCATGCCCAGCAATCGCCCCTTGTTATTCATCAGGCTGGCCACATGCAACGTCTTGCCTCCTGTTCCTGCACAGGCATCAATTACACGTTGTCCGGCTTTTGGTTGAAGAAACGGAGCCACGCATTGTGAGGCAGCATCCTGAACTTCAAATAGTCCGTCCTGAAAAGCGGAGGTTTGAAACACCGGCAGGTTTTCCTGAAGTAGTAACGCATCCGGGAACGCTTCATCGGTATAGGTATTAATACCCTCATTGGTTAACAACGTCTTCAGTTCTTCACGCGATGTTTTTAGGGTGTTCACCCGAAGGCAGGTTTTAGGTGATTGATTGAGTGCATGCAGTTCTTTCTCCCATTGTTCCCCCAGCGCATTTACACCCAGTTCATCCAGCCAGTCGGGAATGGATTCGCGAATGGCCCGGGTGGTTATTGCCTGCTGCCGGGTTGCCTGAACGGATTTCTCATTTATTGAGGAAGTCTCTTTCCATGCAGGGATTTTCTCTCCCGTTAACACCAGCCACGCGCCCAGTATTTTCCAAAGACTTTGGCTGCCGCTTACTACTTGCAGCAAACGCCAGTACCGGATGATATCATAACTTGCCTCGGCAATGATTCCCCGGTCATTGGCTTTCAATTCCCGATTCACACGAAAAACTTTTTCGAGCGCCTTGTCGGCATAACGGTCCTGCATCAGGGTTTCCTTCAGTACCTGGATGATGCCTTCAGCCTGTGTGCGGGAGATTCTCATAGCGTGGGGACGAAAATAATATTCAAAAATGTAATTTAGTGGAATATTATCAGGGCGCTGCCTGCCATTTCATTTTTGCAGCTATTGTCTGTCGTGCTGTAACAGCCGCGCAGCGGAGTCCATGACATGTTGGTTTAAATTTTCTGAGTATTATGCAAAGTCTTTATCTGTTTTTGGTGTTGGGTTTCAGCGTTACGCTCCATGCACAGGATCTGCTCAACAAGGTAGGACGTGCTGTAAAGGGTAAAGTAGACCAGGCAAAGGAAGTAGCCAAAGCCAAAGGGGCTGAAGCCGGTGCCCGCGAAAAAGCAAGGCTGGACTCCGTGGATTACCAACTCATGATTTCGGTGAATGACAATGCCGGTATTATTAACATCGATGAGCAATCCTCCAAAGAGAATCTGTATTCACTCAAAGCAAAAAATGCGAGGACTAAAGTAGAGATTGCCCGCGATACACTGGCGGATGCCATCAACATCTACACCAAGTTACGCTGGTATAAAGCAGCCGACATTGCTTTTAATAATGCCAAGTATTACATGGAGAAAAACGGACTGACCAGCGAGTTAGTCTATCTGCGCTGTATTTCAACCATGGCCGTAGTTTCGCTGGCCCAGTCAAAATACCAGGAAGCAGAGAATTATATCAGCTGGTCTCTGGAGAATGCCCAAGCGATGCTGGGTATTAACAGCATTGCCTACATGGCTAACCAGAACAGCAAGGCGAAGTTACTGCAACAGGCCGGGCGGTATAATGAAGCGGAAAGAGAATATGATCAGGCGCTGGCCCGTTGCGCCAATGTGCTCGGTGATGCCAGCCTGCAGTATGCAGTAATCCTGAATAATAAAGCCATGCTGCTGACGGCTATAGGCCGTTATGACGAGGCGATTGCCAACATGGAGCGAGCCAGTAAAATAGCGGAAGAAGCTCTGAAGGAATCCAATACCTTAAAAGGAAAGAAGTCGTTTGAGAACCGTCAGTTTCTTTCCAACCTGGCCTACATCTACCAGGTGTCCGGTAAACTGGATGATGCTGAGAAAACTTTTTTATACATCAAAGATATCTACGAGAAACATCTGCTGGTTGGACAAACCAATAATCCGGAGTATGCCAATGTTCTTAACCAGATCGGTATCCTGTACATTACCTTGGGTAAGATCGATAAGGTGGAGGAATACTTGAAGAAATCAGCCGAGATTTATCGCAGGAAATTTTCGGAGAATCATCCTTCTTACGCCAAAGTAACGGCCGACCTCGGCAACTTCTACCGGATGAATACACGCTATGCAGAAGCCGAGCCTTTGTTGAACAAGGCACTCAATATCCGCGAAACAACCCTGGGTAGTAACCATCCGGATTATGCACGTTCCATGGAAGATATTGCCATTCTGTTCTGGAAAACCAACCGGTTGGAAAGCGCCTACATGAAATACCGTGAAGTGATGGATAAGACCATCGACTTCATCAACCGGTATTTTCCGCCCATGAGTGAATCGGAAAAGACAAAATACTGGGATATCACCGCACCACGCTTTCAGCGATTCTTTAATTTTTGCCTCGATGTCAATGCAGCGATGCCCTATGCAGCGCAGGATTTTTTTGATTACCAGATGGCTACCAAAGCCATCCTGCTGAACTCCACCAACAAAGTGAAGCAAAGTATTCTGAGCAGTAATGATGCTGCATTGAAAAAGGATTACCTGCAATGGCTGGATCAAAAAGAACAGCTTGCCCGATTATATGCCTATTCGAAGGATGAATTAAAAGAACAGAAGATCGATCTGGCCGACCTGGAACGTAAGGCGAATGCGATGGAGCGCTCCCTCTCCGAACGTTCGGCTGTTTTCTCAGCCGGTTATAGCATGGAGAAGCCTTCATATAAGCAAATACTTGGCTTACTGACCGACACAGAAGCCGTGGTTGACATCATCCGGCTTCGCAGATTTGAACATGACTTTACCAGTGAATCACGCTATGTGGCATTGATCTTAAAAAAGGGTATGGAAATGCCTGCATTGGTCAGCGTGCCGAACGGTAATCAGCTGGAGACACGCTATGTCCGTTTTTACCGTAATGCCATCCAAAGCCAGCTGGAAGATGAAATGTCGCACGATCAGTTCTGGGGAGGAATTGAACCCATCATAGCCGGTAAGAAGATGATTTACGTTTCACCCGATGGCGTGTATAATCAGATCAACCTGAACACGTTGCGCAAACCCGGTGGGGATGTAGTGCTGAACCGGTACGACTTGGTTATACTTGGCAACAGTAAAGACCTGATTGCACTGAAAGGACGTAAAGCAGCTGTTCCGCGCAAGTCGGCTTTCCTGCTGGGCTTCCCGGATTACGGAACCAACGAGGTTGCTCCGTTGCCGGGAACAAAAGTGGAAGTAGATGGTGTGGCCAAACTGCTGAAGGCCTCTGCCTATCAGCTGACCCAATACATGGAGAAGCAGGCGACCGAGAAAAATGTTAAGTCCATCAAAGCACCAACACTAATACACATCGCTACGCACGGCTACTTCCTGGAAGATGTGGAAGGTAACAGCAACACGGTGTTTGGTGTCAATGCAGAGAATGCTTCGGGCAATCCGTTACTTCGTTCAGGTTTGATTCTGGCCGGTGCAGGTGATGCCATCAGCGGCAAGGGTAAGGCCGATATGACCAGCAACGACAACGGTATTCTTACCGCATACGAAGCCATGAACCTGAACCTGGAAGGTACTGAACTCGTTGTGCTGAGCGCCTGTGAAACAGGCCTCGGTGATGTAAAATCAGGCGAGGGGGTGTACGGCCTTCAGCGTGCCTTTTTAGTGGCCGGTGCCGATGCGCTGATCATGAGTTTGTGGAAAGTGGACGATGCCGCCACCCAGCAACTAATGACGAACTTCTATACCAACTGGTTAAAAACAGGAAATAAACAACGCGCATTCAAACAAGCACAGCTTCAACTGATGACGAAGTATAAGGAGCCTTACTACTGGGGCGCGTTTGTGATGATAGGGATGTAGGGGAGACACTGGATGCAGGATTCTTGATGCCTGTTGCCTAATACTTAATACTTGTACTGATCAGCTTGCAGCCTGGAGCTATTTCAAAAATTTCTCCCGTGCTTTCATAAACAGGTTTTCATCAAGCTTCCAGAGTCTGGCACCACCTTTAATACCATCCTTGTTGGAGATGCGTGTGATGTTGTCATCCAGTGTAAACGTGATCTCACTGGCATTGCCGCCACCGATGTAGAGGTGGTCATAATTAAAGACTGTCTTCAATGTGTTCAGCACTTTTTTTACGCGCTTGTTCCATTTTTCGGGACCAATACGTTGAAAGGCGCTGTCGCCTACATACAAATCGTACGTATTTTTTCTCGTATACGGGTGGTGGGCCAATTCAAAATGCGGCAGCAGGTTGCCATCCAATAAAAAGGCCGTGCCGAAACCGGTGCCGAGGGTGATGACCATTTCCAGACCTTTGCCGCGCACTACGCCCAGGCCGTGCATGTCGGCATCATTGGCGGTGCGAACGGGCTTGTCGAGCGCATCACTGACCAGGTAATTCAGGTTAACATCTTTCCAGGCATCGGTGCCGAGGTTAGGTGCTGTGCGGACCATGCCCTTTTTTACATATCCGGGAAATCCCACCGATACCCGGTCGTAGCCGGTAAAATTGGCGGCCAGCGTGCAGATGGCTTTCACTACATTTTCCGGTGTGGCCTCAGCCGGAGTTTTTACTTTCTGAAACGGCTGCAGGACTTCACCATCCGGACTAAGCACAACGCCCTTGATACTGGAACCTCCGATGTCAATCGAAAAAATATTATGCGGGTGTTGGGGTTGCGCTGGTGTGCTCATCAGGCTTGTGGTTAGTGATATAAAAGGTCATTCAATATACATGCTTCGGTTACTGTTTTCAAACCTTGCACAGATAGACGGTAAGGTGACAGTATGGCACACATGGATCGAATAACAGCAGTGCGAATTACACTCATTATTAAAAGTTGGGTAGATTATTAGCAGCGGTAACCAACACTGCCCTATAATCGCGGATTATCAGACTTAAAAGATGAAGGGGGAAATATCAATTGCTTGTACAAAGAGCAATCCGGCAAATAAGTAACGATCGGTAGGTGGTAAATCAATAGGTATCAGGTAACGAAGTCCCGCTAAGGTAAAACCATATACCAGCAGCAATGGAATTTGCCAGAAGAAATTAAAAATCACAATTCCCCACAGGCTATCAGCTAAAGAACCTTCTGTATCTAAAAGTATATCTAACCAGATTATAATACGAAATATGACGGTGCCACCACTTGCTATCCGAAGAAGCCATAGCCATATCTGAATGACTTTGCTATCCATGGTTTGGATTCAGTGTGAAGATCATGCATTGATTCGGTGAACGAGGAATTATTACCGGTTATGCTTTAACACGAATATACACATGCCGGATGTTTTTGTTGGCTGATTCGCGTTCGTCAATCTCAAACTTGTTCGTGCTCTTGATTAATGCCAGCAACTTGGGGAAGCCGTAGTTGCGCGGATCGAAGTCGGCTTTCTTTTTCAGCAGAAAACTGCCGAGTTCACCTAAAAAGGTCCAGCCGCTTTCATCGGCCAGGTCGGCAACACTTTGGGTCAGTAAGTTGATGAGGGCGTGATCCACACGGCTCAGCGTGGTTTTTTCCTTTTTGCTTTTCGGGTGCCGGGCTGGCGCTATTATTTCCTGCGGTTTGGCTCTCAGGATTTCGATGTACACAAATTTATCACAGGCTGTAATGAACGGCTGCGGTGTTTTTTTCTCACCGATGCCGATGACTTTCATGCCCGCTTCGCGCAACCGGGTGGCTAACCGGGTAAAGTCACTGTCAGAAGATACGATGCAGAATCCGTCCACCTTGCCGCTGTAGAGGATGTCCATGGCATCGATGATCAAGGCGCTGTCGCTGGAATTTTTGCCGGTGGTGTAGCTGTATTGCTGAATGGGGGTGATGGCATGCTCGAGCAACACATTCTTCCATCCGGTAACGGTAGGCTTTGTCCAGTCGGCATAAATACGCTTGATGGTAGGTGTGCCGTTTTTGGAAATTTCTTCCAGCATTTCTTTAACCGGATAAGAAGGCACATTATCGGCATCGATCAATACGGCCAGGCGTAAATCTTCCATTTGACTTTTGTATTATGTTGATTATGAAATAGGGCCACTGCAGGTTCAGCAGCCGATAGAAAGGTACTGGAAATAAATGGAAATCAACTGCGATAAGGGCAGTCGCATTGCTTAATGAAGCATCCGTGTGAGCAGTTCTTTGAAACATTTCGCAGCCACCATCGCAGTAACCTGTTGAATATCACGGGTGGGATTCAGTTCTACGATATCCGCTCCAACAATAGTGCCTTGCACACGCTGGATGATGGAGAGTACCTGACGCACCGAAAACCCTCCGGGCTCGTGATGGGATACACCGGGAACAAAGGCAGGGTCCATCGCATCCAGGTCGAGGGAGATGTACAGCGGTCCGTCAAAGGAAAGTTCTGTATCATCTTTCCAGTCTTTCATTTCAATGATCTCCACACCAAATTTAGCCGCCTGTTCGCGCTGATGCTGCGTCAAGGTTCGGATGCCTACTTGCACTAATCGCTTGACCAGGTGCTGCTCCATGATGCGGGCAAACGGACTGGCATGGGAGTAAGGGTTGCCTTCAAAGTCGTGGTAAAGATCGGCATGCGCATCGATGTGCAGGATGTTTAATCCCGGGTAGTGCTTTGCATAGGCTTTGATGATGGGATACGTTATTGAGTGATCACCGCCAAGGCTAAGCGTCTTGTGTCCGGCAGCTAATTGTGCGGCAATGCCGCGCTCGATATCGGTAATGGCTTGTATACCGGGGGACAAGAGCAGGTCGCCCTGATCTTTCCATTCCTTAACCCGGCTCAGGTCAATACCGGATTCACTCCAGTAATTAGCTGATGGCGAATGATAGGCATCGCGGATGCATTGGGGTCCTGCGGCAGCTCCCTGCAGGAAGGATGAATTTTCATCCAGCGGTATGCCCAGCACAGTTACCATGTTACCTCACGGCAATACCGAGTTCTTTCAGTTGTTCTTCCGAAATCGTGGAAGGTGTATCAATCATCACATCACGCCCCGCGTTGTTTTTCGGGAAGGCGATGAAGTCGCGGATGGATTCCACACCGCCAAACAGTGAACACAGGCGATCGAAGCCGAAAGCAATGCCACCGTGTGGAGGGGCACCGAATTCAAACGCATCCATCAGGAAGCCGAACTGCTTTCGCGCTTCTTCTTCGGTGAAGCCGAGGTGGTTGAACATCATCTGCTGGGTCTTGCGGTCGTGAATACGGATGGAACCTCCGCCAATCTCCGTACCGTTCAGTACCATATCGTACGCGTTGGCGCGCACCTTGCCCGGGTCGGTATCCAGCAACGGAATGTCTTCCGGCTTCGGTGAGGTGAACGGATGGTGCATGGCGTGGTAGCGTTTGGTTTCTTCGTTCCACTCCAGCAACGGAAAGTCGATTACCCACAAGGCGCTGAACGTATTTTTGTCGCGCAGGCCAAGTCGCTCGCCCATCAGCAGGCGAAGTTCATTGAGTTGTTTGCGCGTAGCATCCGTTTCACCGGCCATCACCAGCAGCAGGTCTCCGGGTTTCGCGCCACAGGCATCGGCCCAGCGCTTCAGGTCTTCAGCAGTGTAAAATTTATCGACTGATGATTTGAAGGTGCCATCGGCTTTGTATTGTACATACACGAGCCCTTTCGCGCCAATCTGCGGGCGCTTGACAAACTCAGTGAGTTCATCAAGTTGCTTACGGGTATATTCTGCACAGCCCGGTGCGGCAATGGCCACTACCAGCTGGGCGCTGTCGAACACGACAAAGTTTTTGCCGCTGGTCAAGTCATTATTTCCATCAGGGCTCTTCAGTTCACTGAACGTCATGCCGAAGCGTGTATCGGGTTTATCCGATCCATAATTTTTCATCGCATCATCGTACGACATACGCGGCACAGCAGGAAGGTCGGTGCCTTTTACTGCTTTGAATAAATGACGGATCAATCCTTCGAAGGTGTTCAGTACATCTTCCTGCGTGATGAACGCCATCTCGCAGTCGATTTGGGTGAACTCCGGCTGGCGGTCGGCACGCAGGTCCTCATCGCGGAAGCATTTTACAATCTGGTAGTAACGGTCAAAGCCGGAAACCATCAGCAATTGTTTGAATGTCTGTGGTGATTGCGGCAAGGCATAAAACTCACCGTGGTGAATACGGGAG
>JALOMI010000050.1 GCA_025455465.1 Cyclobacteriaceae bacterium
ACCGAACTTCAGGTACACAAAAGCCCATTGCAGGCGTATTTCGGCCAGGGCGATCAGGCTTTTTTCCGTAGCTGGCGCTATTTTTTTTAGCGCTTCGAGCCTGCGCTGGTGTTCCGGTTCGAAGCGGCTGAATTTTGCCGGGTCTTCCGTGATCATCAGTTCGAGCGCATCGGAAAGGGAGAGGAGGGCATAGGCTTCCGGGTCGGTACGGCCGCGCAGCAGGTTTCTGGCCGTTTCTGTTTTCAGCTGGAGACAGTTGTTATAGGCATCGCGGTAAACCGGCTCGTGCAGCCATCGGCTGGTGTGCTGGGCGCTCAACGGTGTTGACAGCCATAAAAAAAGGCAGGTGATCAGACCTGCCTTCAATAATAGTATGGTCGTTCGGTTACCCAACGGCTTTTCTTCTGCGTACCGGTGTAACGGGTGCACCGGCCTTTTTGGGCTTATCGCTTTCATCGAGAGAATCCATGTCCACATCGGCCAGGATACGGCCGGAGTGTTCATCGATCACAATCTTTTTCTTCTCGAATGTTGCAGCCCTCGGCAGCACCGCGTACAACGCGCACTACAGCAAGTCCGTTGGTCAGGCTTCCGCGGAGGCGTTCGTAGTATTTCAACAGGGTTTTGTCTTCAATTTTCTTCAGCGCCTTTTCGCGTTCTTCAAGCAGCCGCTTTTCTTCTTCCTGGCTTTCAGTGAGGATGTTGTCCAGTTCTTTCTTTTTGTTGTCGAGGTGTTCGCTGCGTTCCTTGATCAGCTCATCGGTTTTTTGAATCTCATCGTTCTTGGCCTGCACCAGGTCTTTGCCTTCTTTGATTTTCTTTTCACAGATCTGGATTTCGAGCTCCTGCAGTTCTACCTCTTTGGTGATGGCGTCAAACTCCCGGTTGTTGCGTACGTTTTTCTGCTGCTCGTTGTATTTTTTGATGAGTTTCTCGGCTTCTTTGATGCCTTCCTTGCTCTTCTTGATGTTGTCTTCGATTTCTTTCAGTTCGGCCTGGTGGCGCTGGTGGCGGGTTTTATATCCTTCAATTTCATCTTCCAGGTCCTGAACTTCATCGGGCAGGTCACCGCGTAATTTTATGAGTTCGTCAAGCTGGCTATCGATGGATTGAAGTTTCAGTAGGGCTTCGAGTTTCTGTGATACGGTTTGCGTTTCCATTTAGTCTGTGAGATAACGTACTGGATTTGTGATGGTTCCGGAAAAATTGACTGCAAAAGTAGGAAATTTTTCGTTCAAAAGCGTTACTAACAAGTCTTTCGTGAAAACCTCGCTTTCATAGTGTCCGATATCCGCCAGCAGGATGCGGTTGTCGGCATCAAAAAACTCGTGGTATTTCACATCGGCAGTGATAAAGGCCTGAGCACCAGCGCGTATGGCATCCTGCAATAAAAATATTCCGGCCCCGCCACAGACGGCTACCCGGCTTACCGGTTTACTTATCGGGGCCGTGTGGCGGATGACGGAAAGGCCCATGTCCTGTTTTACTTTCCGCAAAAACGCCACTGAATCCAACGGTTCTTCAAGCTCACCCACCATACCGGCACCTACTTCCTGGTTGTCGTTGGCCACCGGGTTGATGTAATAGGCCACTTCTTCGTAGGGATGTGATTTTCGCAGGGTCCGCAAAATATTGTCTTGCAGATGAGTCGGGAAAATGACCTCCGCGCGCACCTCATCCACATATTCCTGCTGCAATGCCTGCCCGATATGGGGGTTGGCTTCTTCGTTTGGCATGAAGGTACCCGTTCCGCGCAGGCGGAAGCTGCAGTTTTTGTAGTTGCCGATCTGACCGGCTCCGGCTTCATGGAGCGCCTGCATCACGCGGTCGGCATCGGCTTCCGGAATGAACGTCACCAGCTTGCTGAGCGTGCCGGGGCGCGGTGACAGAATGCGCAGGTTTTTCAGTCCGAGTTTCTCACCGATTTTCCGGTTGACGCCCCGGTGCACGTGGTCGAGGTTGGTGTGGGTGGCGTAGATGGCAATGTTATGCTGTATCGCCTTAATGACCGTTCGCTCCACGTAGTTGCTGCCGGTTAATTTTTTCAGGCCCTTGAAGACAATGGGATGATGGGCGACAATGAGGTTGCAGTTTTTCGCAACCGCTTCTTCCACTACGGTTTCCAGGCAATCCAGCGTTACCAGGATGCCGGTTACATCCCAGTCGGGCTGGCCGGTCAGCAGGCCGGCATTGTCATAGCTTTCCTGGTAGGCACGCGGGGCGATGGTTTCCAGGTATCGGGTAACATCAGCAACTTTCATCTATCCGGGTGTTAATCGTACTTTTGGCGTTTGTCATCAAAGCTACAATATAATTCATGTCGTTACTGACGCTCCTGCTGCTGCCGTTTTCCCGGGTATACGACCTGGTGACACGCATCCGCAATTATATGTACGATACCGGCTGGAAGCCCTCGGTTAGCTTTGACCTCCCGGTGATCAGTGTCGGTAATCTTGCTGCTGGCGGCACCGGAAAGACCCCCATGACCGAATACCTTGTCAGGCTGCTGAGCCAGTCCTTTTCTGTCAGCACGCTGAGCCGCGGCTACGGCCGGACAACCACAGGTTTTCGGATTGTTCATGATGCGGACACCGCGAAAACGGTCGGTGATGAACCCCTGCAGCTTTATCGTAAGTTTTATCCGGACATCACGGTCGCTGTCGGGGAGGAGCGTGCCCTGGCGATTCCGTACCTGCTTGACGAAAAGCCGGAGACAGCAGTGGTTTTACTGGATGATGCCTTTCAGCACCGCCAGGTGAAGCCCGGTTGTTCTATTCTTCTCACCGAATACAACCGCCCGTTTTACAATGATCACCTGTTGCCGGCCGGAAGGCTGCGCGAACATCCGCGCGGTGCAGCCCGTGCCGATGTGGTGGTGGTAACGAAATGCCCGGATGCGCTGAGCGGGCAGGAGATGAGTTCCATCCGTTCTGACATCACGCGCTATGCCGACAAGCCCGTCTATTTTGCGGGGATACGCTACGCGGATCCTGTTGCTGCAGTTGCTGCTGATCAGCCTGTGCTGAAAAAGGTGGTGCTGGTTTCCGGCATCGCAAACCACCAGGTACTCGAGGATTATGTGGCGACTCATTTCACCCTGGTCCGTCACTTCGTTTATCGCGATCATCATCACTATACATTCGGAGACATTGAGAAAATAAAAGCCTTTGTGCAGGGCTTGCCGGAGCCGGCCATGGTACTCACCACCGAGAAGGATTATGTTAAACTCAGGGAGTTTAATGCGCTGACGGAAGGCTTGTCTGTTTTTTACCTTCCGATTCAGTTGTATTTCCTTCATCATGGTAAGGAATTTGATGCACAGGTACTTCAATTTGTAAAACGTGACTGAGCACCTGACTATCCTATTCAGCCGAAGCCTATCTTTGCGCGTGTTCATGCTGCGGAATGTTTTTTTTGCGTTGGTGATGGTCTTTTCGCTTCAGGCTTTGGCCCAGGAAGAAGAACGCGAAACGCGCACGCGCTCATCCATCATTGACGACACTACCAAACAGGTCTACGGTCCGACTACCTCGCGCATCATCAAAGAAGAGGACATTTTTTACAACCGCTGGACCAGCTATTCGATTGATACGGTGATCCGGAATTTTCACCGGTTTAATTTCATCAACCGGAACAATTACCTCTATCAGGATCTCGGCAATATCGGCACAGCGGTGAAGCCTGTCTATGAGCCGGTGCCTGATTTGCTGGGCGCTGCTTCCGGCTTCAATGCCTATGATGTTTACTGGGATAGTCATGCGGTAACCCACTACAACACCCGGTCGCCCTATTCCCGGTTAAATGTCATTCTCGGTGGCCGGGGGCGTTCGATGACCAATGTGGACTTCAGCCGTAATATCAACCCGCAGTGGAACTTCGGTTTCCATTTCAAGAACATGCTCATCGATAAGCAGGTGCAGCGTCAGGGCAAAGGCGACCGGCATGTACGCTCTACGTATTACGACCTGTTTGCCAGCTACAACAGCAAGGACAGCACGTACTCCCTCTTTGCCAGCTTCCGCAGAATGTTTCACCGCGTCTATGAATTTGGCGGGGTGAAGGTGGATGATGATTTTACCTTCGCGGAGTTGTTTCTCGAAAATGCACAGCCCTGGCTGACTGCTGCCGAAACCAATACGCTGCGCAGGAGCTACCATGTTTTTCATCAGTTAAAAGTAGGCGAGGCACTGCAGGCCTATCATCGCCTGGACAGCGACCGGCAGCAGAATAAATTCGTCAACAATTTTTCGGCAGAGCCCAATAAGAATTTTTTTGATGCGGTAATCCCCATCCGGTCGCCTTTCGCGCTGATGCGCGAAGATTCCACTTTTGACAAGACGAAGTTCAACACCCTTCGCAATGAGCTGGGTATTAAAGGCAACCTGCTGAAATTGTTTTATAACGGTTATGTAACATGGCGGAACTTCGACATGAATTATTCCTGGTATCCGCAGCAGGATTTTACCTTACCCACTTCCGGTAATGAATTTTATGTCGGGGGGCGCATGGCCCTTCAGCTGGACTCCCTCATCCAGGTAAAAGGACACCTGGAGACCATGCTCGATGACCGCTACAAGATCAGCGGATCCATTGATTCAAAATGGTTCTCCGCTTCAGTAAAACGTTCTGTCTATACTCCGTCCTTTCTGCACCAGGCCTACCGCGGGCGCCACGATGAGTGGCTGAATAATTTCAGTCCGGTGGAGGCCAGCGAACTGCGCGGCAGCCTGATCTACCGCTCTCCGCGTTTCAGTATTGTGCCGGGATTGCGGCTGGCCACTTTCCGCAATTTCATTTTCTTTAAAGAAGGTGACTATGAAGGAACTGATCAGACCGTACTCCCCATTCAGTCAGGGGGCTATCAAACGCTGGGCGCCACCAGCGAGTTGTTGGTCAACGCGCAGCTGGCCTATTCCAATATCTGGGTGCACGGAAATTTTGATTTTCAGATCGGGGTGGATGCACACTGGCGCTCTGCCTACTATGCCTACGGATATGATCCGGCCATTGCGCAGTTTTATACCCAGCAAACGCAGCTGGTGCCGGCCTATCCCATGGTGGATATTTTTTTTAATGCCAAAATTCTTCGGGGCAGGGTCTTCGTGAAATACATCAATGTGTTCAAGGCCTTTAACACAGCCGGATTCATACCCACACCGTTTTATCCGGGTGTTATTAACACCATTGATTTTGGATTCGACTGGTCCTTTTATGATTGATGCCTGAGTCAGCAAAAGCACATCCGTTAAGACACATAAACAGAATCCAATGGCAGCCGTAGCAAAAGATAAATTCACCCTGGGTCTTGAGCTTCCCACCGATCCGCGCTGGGTGAATATTGCTGAGAAGAACATTGAAGACATCCTGGTGGACCATGCCTATTGCGAACAGAAGGCGGCCTCCTCGTGCATTTCCCTGATCATCCAGTATCCTGAAAAAGAAAAACTGGTCGACATGCTTACTCCGGTTGTAGCCGAAGAGTGGGGGCATTTTGAGCGTGTGGTGGAAGAACTCAGAAAGCGCGGTTATGCGCTGGGCAAGCAACGAAAAGATGCCTATGTGGAGGCGTTGAACAAGGTGATTAAGAAAGGCGGCAGCCGTGAGCAGCAGCTGGTGGAAAAGCTGCTGATGAACGCGTTGATTGAAGCCCGCAGTGCCGAGCGTTTCAAGTTGCTCTGGAAAAATATTCCCGATCAGTCGCTGTCGGTGTTCTACTATGAACTGATGGTATCGGAAGCCGGTCACTACAAAAACTTTCTGTCGCTGGCGAAGGAATACATGCCGGAAGCGTATGTGGAGGCGCGCTGGCGTGAACTGCTCGAAGCGGAGGCAGCGATTATGCGCACGCTGGATGTGCGTGGCGACCGCATGCACTGAGATCAGGTCTTCTGCTTTTTCTTTTTTGCAGCCGGGAACAGCACATTGTTCAGAATGAGTCTGTAGCCCGGTGAGTTCGGGTGCTGATTGAGATCCGTATGTTCTTCGCCCACCTGGTGCTGGTAGTCTTCGGGGTCGTGTCCGCCATAAAAGGTCCAGAATCCTTTGCCGAACACACCGTGGATGTACTTCACTTCGCGGATATCCTTGTTTTCACCCATGATCACCACATCGGGTTTGATCTGGTCTTTTTTGAAGCCGGTGGTTTGTCCGAAGAATCCCTTGATCACCTTCATATGATTTTGGGTCAGCATGGTGGGGATGGGGTCCCACTTGGCGGAATATTCAAACAGGGAAAAGTAGTCGTTAGCCTGGCGCAGGCCGCGTTCGCTGGGCTGGTTGTCGATGCTGGAGAATTCATATTGCATCGGGTCGCGCACCAGCCGGAAGTCGGTGAAGGCGAGGGTTTTTTCGTAATCAATTTTTTGCTGTGCCTGCGGATCGGCCGGGTCACCGTCAAACATGCGCTCGCAGATGTCTACGCCTTCCGCGGAAAGGGCGATGTCGAAGCTGTCGGTGGCAGAACACATCGCGAACATAAAACCGCCACCGGCAACAAATTCTTTAATGCGCTTGACGACCGCCAGTTTCAGCTGGGAAACCTTGTGAAAGCCGTTGCGCCTTGCAGTTTCTTCTGCTTCGCGCTGGGCTTCGATGTACCAGGGCATATTTGAAAAGGAGGCGTAGAACTTACCGTACTGTCCGGTGAAGTCTTCATGGTGAAGGTGCAGCCAGTCATAGCGCGGCAACACCCCGGCCAGGATTTCATCATCGTAGATAACATCATACGGAATTTCCGCATAGGTGAGCACCAGTGTCACGGCATCATCCCACGGCTGAGCGGTCTTTGGCGAATACACCGCAATGCGCGGGAATTTCTCCAGCTTCATAATGTCGTAGTTCACGGCCGGGCTGGCAATCTCGCTGATGATCTGGTTGGCCTGGGCATCGGAAATGATCTCGAAGGAGACACCCCGTACCACCAGTTCATTCTGAATGGCCGGGTGGAAGCGCGTCATAAAACTCCCTCCGCGGTAGTTCAGCAACCAGTCGACTTCATTTTCGCTTCGCAGAATCCAGTAGGCAATACCGTAGGCTTTCAGGTGGTTGGCCTGGCGCTCATCCATCGGAATGAACAGGTAATTGGCGCTGGCCAGGCGCGCCACGAATACAAATACCAGCAATACAACTCCGCGCATAACAATTAGTTCTGTTGGTTTAACAGGGTGAATTGCTCCCCACGTTCAAAGATAGCCTTTTTGACGCTTTTACGCCCCGAATTAAAATGGCGGCTTCCCTGTAACAATTCCGCTTTTTTATCAACGTATCTAGCGTTCTATTCTATTGCATGAATCTCCTGGAAAATATGCGCGAGGGGCTGCGGTCGGTACAGGCCAATATGCTCCGTTCCGTTCTCACCGCCCTGATTGTGGCGATCGGCATAACGGCCCTGGTGGGGGCCCTCACTGCGGTTGACGGGGTGGAAAAATCCATCAAAGACAGCCTTTCTTCCCTGGGCGCCAACACGTTTGATATTACGTCTAAAACCAACCGGGGCGGCAGTCAGCAGGGTGTCACAGAAAAAGTATATCCCAACCTGAAGTTCAACGAGGTGAACGCCTTTGCCAACGAATATACGGTGCCTTCCATCGTCAGCGTTTCCGCCAACCTGACGGGCATTGCCGAAGTAAAGCGGCTCTCCAATAAAACCAATCCGAATGTGCAGGTGCTTGGCGCCAACGAAAACTACATTACCATTAAAGGACTTGACATGCACAAGGGGCGCAACCTGTCGCGTATTGAGATTGATTACGGTGCACAGAATGCGGTGATTGGCTATAAGATTTATACCACCCTGTTTAAAGACAACGAAGATCCGGTAGGCGAGAAGATTTCTTTCCTGGGAGCACAGTTCAAGGTTGTTGGCGTGATGCAGGAAAAGGGACAAACTCCGGAAGGCAACTTCGATAACATGGTGATCATTCCGCTGCGTGTGGCGAACCAGATGGCCAAAGGCAGAAGCCTGTGGTACCGGGTTACAGTCGGTATTGATGACATCAACAACATCGACAATGCCATGGGTGAAGCTACCGGTGTGATGCGCAGGATCCGCCACGACCGTGTTGGTTTTCCGAACTCCTTTGATCTGGAGCGCAGCATTTCTTTGGCGGAGCGCACTGCGCAACTGGCGGGCTATGTGCGCACAGCCGGTTTCCTGATCGGTTTTGTTACGCTGCTGGGTTCATCCATTGCGCTGATGAACATCATGCTGGTGTCGGTTACCGAGCGCACCCGCGAGATTGGCGTGCGCAAGGCGCTGGGCGCCACTCCGCTGCGCATCCGGCAGCAGTTTGTCATTGAAGCCATTGTCGTCTGCCTGCTTGGCGGTATGCTGGGAGTCTTGCTCGGTATCGCGATCGGCAATGCCGGGGCGCGCTTCCTCGGCATGGACAGCTATTTTGTTCCCTGGGTGTGGATACTCTTCGGCTTGTTTGTCTGTGTGATGGTCGGGTTGATTTCCGGCTACTATCCCGCACATAAAGCCTCCAAGCTTGATCCGATCGAATCGTTGCGTTTCGAATAGTCCTGTCACCCGATTCCCTGACGGCAGCATCCTTTCTGATTCCGGTTATACCGGATGGTGCGCGAAAGCCTTCCGGGCTCCCGGCATCAAACGAGCGTAGCGTTCAGCGATACAGCGGTATTCAGCACTTTGGAAACAGGACAGTTCTGTTTGGCATTTTCAGCACACGCTGAAAATTTTTCCGCACTGATTCCCGGCACCCTGGCGGTAAGGCTGAGTTCGGAAGTTGTGATGACCCCGTTCTCCAGGGTGATGACACAAACCGTAGTCAGTTCTTCCGGAACAAATCCGGCTTCGCCCAGGACAAAACTCAGCTTCATGGTAAAGCATCCGGCATGCGCTGCGGCAATCAGTTCCTCCGGGTTGGTGCCGGTGCCTTCGGCAAAGCGGGAGTTAAATGAGTATTGTGTTTTGCTGAGCACGGTGCTTTGGGTGCTGAGATGGCCGGAACCTTCTTTTCCGGATCCTTTCCAGACGGCAGTTGCGTTGCGTTTCATGAGATTGTTGGGTTAACGGAGTGAAGCTACTAAAAAACCCTGTACCCGGAGGCATACAGTCAGGTACGTAAGCAGGAATAATAATTCTGTTATCAGCGGTCACAGATTTTTCTGTGAATCCGGTACCTTCACGGCTGATCAATTGTTCAAGAAACCTGATTATGCCATGAAACCCTACCTGCTTGCCGAATCCAACTGGGGATACATCAAAGACGCCAGGTTTGAATTAGCCGTTTTACCCTGGGGCGCAACTGAAGCCCACAACTATCACCTGCCGTACGCTACCGACATCATTGAAGCAGACACCATCGCTGCTGAAGCGGCACGCATCGCCTGGGATAAGGGAGCCAAAGTAATTGTGCTGCCGACAATACCTTTTGGGGTGAACACCGGTCAGTCGGATATCCTGCTGGACATGAACCTCAATCCGAGCACACAGCTCGCGATCCTTCGCGATGTGATCACGGTGCTCAACCGGCAAGGCATCCATAAGCTGCTGATCCTCAACAGCCACGGAGGGAATGATTTTCGTCCGCTGATCCGCGAACTGGGACTGGAATTTCCGAAGATGTTTCTGTCGATGTGCAATTGGTATCAGTCACTGGACAAGAAACAGTTTTTCGACAACATGGGCGACCATGCTGATGAAATGGAAACGAGCCTGTTGCTGTACCTGCGGCCTGAGCTGGTTGCTCCGAAGGAACAGTGGGGGGATGGTGCTGAAAGGAAAAACAAGATCGGTGCCTTCCGTGAAGGCTGGGCCTGGGCCGAACGCAAGTGGTCGAAGATCAGTGCCGATACAGGAGTGGGTGATCCCAGCGCTGCTACGAAAGAAAAGGGAGAAAAATATTTTAAAGCAGTTTCCGGGAAAGTCGGTAATCTTCTTTACGATCTGGCGAAGGCCGACACCAGCGATCTTTACGCCTAGTAATCAGATAAACGTAAACAGGAAGGCGACTAAAAATCCCGCAATGGTAGCGAGGCCCACTTCAGAGCCTCCGTCTTCGTAAGCTTCCGGCATCATCACGGAGGCCACCATTCCTAAAATGGCGCCACCGGCAATCGCTTCAACAAAGGTGATGATGGCCGGGGGTGCAGCGAATAAAAAGACATTACCTGCAATGGCCGCAATGGCTCCGGTTACAATCAGCATCGACCATAATGAAAAAATCCGTGAGCGCGAGAACCCTGCTTTCACCATGGCATTGGAGCTGGCCATGGCTTCCGGAAAGTTGGCCAAAAACACTGCCGCCAGGAAAGTAAACCGGTACGAGTTGAAATCGGAGTAACTGGCGCCAATGACGATGGATTCTGGAATCACGTCCATGAGTGCGCCCAGGAAGATGGCAAACGGTGCACCTTTTGGGGCGTGTTTTTGAAAGAAGGCATACTCTTCCGTTTTGCTCAGCCGCTCAATATTCGATAGTGCGATACGCAGCCAGTGGTCTTTGTCCATGTTGGGTGCGCCTTGCACATTTTGCAAAATACGTTGTGTATTCAGTTGTTCCAGCGCTCCCCTCAGGTATGGTGAATTTTTAATCAGGTCATTGAATTTTGCCTTTTCAATTTTCAGCAGATTCACCGGTGTAACAGTGTACGCGCTGGCCAACCGCGGCTCACCGGTGAGCAGGGCCATCTCGCCAAACGAATCACCGGCCTGCAATGTGGCCAGCGTGTGGCTGATGTTCTCATTGCGGTCCATGATCTGCACCTGTCCGTCAATGATCAGGTAGAGACCATCGGCTTCATCCCCTTTGTGAAAAATAAACTGTCCGCCTTCTACGCTTACCGGCTTGACAGTTTCGAGCACGGCTTCCATATCCTGTGGTGGCAGGGATCGCAGCAGGTCAATGTTGGAAAGTTTTTCGAGCACACGCGCTTTTTCATCGCGCTTCTTTTTGAGGAAGTAAAATTTGGCCAGGGCCGGATGCCGGAAGGCGCCTCCTTTTTTATCGAGTGCTTTATTGCCGATGTAGTATCCAAGACCGCCCAGCAGAAATCCGAAAGCCACCAGGCTCCAGGCCACCAGTCCTTCATAATCGGATTCATGAATGAGCCGGTTCGCACCATGGTACGCGAGATCGATTGCCAGCGCCTGGATGAGGGCACCGGTGCCGAAGGCCATGATGATGGCATTGGTGCGTTGCGAAGGGCGGCCATAAATGCCGATAACGGTGCCGGCTATCAGTGCCGACATTGCTGCGAACGCCAGCGCGGCAGCGGAGAGTACGCGGATCAGATCAAAGTTTTCCAACATAGGCTGACGAATGTACTAAACAGGAGGGAAGTTTCACACTGGATGTCTGGCCGGTTATCAAAAGCGTGATACAACTCCTGGTTAAGCTTCCGGAGTTCATTCAATTCCATAAGCTGGATTCACGATCATTCCTGGAATGACCTGATCGTACAAGCGTTGATTTTCATGAGGGGATATTTTCATTTCTGTTCTGCGTTATTTTTCCGTTAAAAGTCTCTTCCTTCCAGTGATGGCCGTCATTGATAAGTTGCATCTGTTCTGCTAACTACCGGTGATTTCTGGCGCAAGCAGTGATGTGGTTAAAAGCATTCTCGTTGTGCTTACGGTATAGGATGCGCTGACAGAAAGCAGACGTTACACACGGTAAATAATAGCTGTATGAAACACCTTCTAAGAACGCTGATTGCTGTGGTATTACTGATCAGTCCCGGAGCAGTTACCGGACAGGCGCGCAACAGTGTGGTTCACATCTACACCACGTCCGACCAGAAGCTGGTCAGCGGCCGGTTGGTCGGTGTGGCTGATTCAACGCTTACGGTAATCCGTAAACCCGGGTCATCGGATACAGTTCAGGTATGCTGTAAATCCATTTACAGCATAAAGCAGGGTCGTCCCCTTGCCGAAGGAATTGGCACGGGTTTGCTCAACGGAGTGTTCCTCACCTTAATGGTGGCCGATAACCAGCGGGCAGCGACTTCCGCTTCGGCAGGGCATCCGGAAGCCGGCTCTGCGTATTATGATGCACTGGCCGGAGGTCTTGGGTACCTGGTTATGGAATCGAATGCCCGCAAAGAGCCGATCATCATTAATTACTCCTATGAACGGTTCCGGGCTTTTGCGCCAGAACTTATGTCAATCCTGGATGATTCACAGTAATCAAACAATTCTGTGCCTGCAATTAAGGTGTAGGATTGTTGAGGCTTTCGTATGTCAGCGATTTGTTATGCGGAGAGAGGCCACCTGCGCTAAAGCTTCGGTGTCCAGGGCCACCTGTGATCAATCCTAAGGTGATAAAGGATTTGAACCTGGTATTCGATTATAAAGCACAGCCTTACCTGATCCGGTTTTAAAGTAATGCTCCAATTTCCTGGCTTGCTGTTCCGTCTCTACAGCGATACAGGTAATAATCTTGTACGGTGCATTGGCCTTCGTAGATTGTACCTCGCGATCATTGTGTTGTTTCAGTCTTCGGTTCAAGTTGTTGGTCGATCCAATGTAAATGAACCTGGTATTCAAACTCGGGAGTACATATACAAACCACATACGTAGTCATATTTGATTATGGCTAAAAGAGCAAAATGCCTGCTATAAGCAGGCACAGTCAAAAAACGTGTTTGCCTGCCAAACGAAGCCATAGCACAGGCCCGCGGCCAGCAGGCGCAGTTTGGCGGAGAGAGAGGGATTACTAACGTGATACCTGAGGTGGGGGGCTTTCAATCATCCCTGCCGTTCGCTTCACTCACATTCCTTTTGTTTTTCCGCTTATGGTAAACGGGGTTTACCAACGCTGCAAACCAAAAGGAATTGGATGGCAGGGATTTGTTATGCGGAGAGAGAGGCCACCTGCGCTAAAGCTTCGGTGGCCGGGGTCTCTTGCAATCAATCTTCTGATGATAAAGGATTTGAGCCTACTATTCGATTGTAGAGAACAGCCCTTCCAGAGCCTGTTTTGAAGTAATGTTCTAATTTCCTGGCTTGCTGTTCAGCTTCAACGGCTATGTAAGTGATAATCTTATACGGTGCATAAGCCTTCGTAGATTGCACCTCACCATCATTATGTTGCTTCAGCCTTCGGTTCAAGTCATTGGTAGAACCGACATAAATGAACTTGTTGTTCAGACTCGAGAGTACATAAACAAACCACATAGCAAGACGCAGTTAATTACAGGAAAAACTTTGAGGCATGCCTGCTGCAAGCAGGCAACATAAAAAGTACGTTGGCCTGCCAAACGAAGCCATAGCGCTAGCCTGTGGGCGGCAGGCGCAGTTTGGCGGAGAGAGAGGGATTCGAACCCTCGGTACGGTTACCCGTACAACGGTTTTCGAGACCGTCCCATTCGACCGCTCTGGCATCTCTCCGGGTGGGCAAAGGTAATAGCGTTTACCTGTTCATGGAGCGAAACAGGTAAAAATCTGATCTGCTGATCTCATTCAGATGACAACGCATACTTCTGGCTCTATTGATAAAGCGCATTGGTCAGGCCACTAAAATTCCATAGCTTCACTCCATCAACTCAACCTGCAATCCCATGGTATTAAAATCATTTTTTCACGCTTGTCTGTTGCTGCTTGCATTCGGGCTCTACGGTCAGCACCAGAAGGATAGCACGGAACTGGAAGCCTATATGGATGGTGTCATGCAAACGCTTCTGTCAGAAAAGAATATTGCCGGGGCTACGCTGGCCATCATCCGCGGTGATGAGGTGCTGCTCAAGAAAGGCTACGGTTTTGCAGATTATGAGAGACAACTTCCGGTCGATCCGGATAAAACTATTTTCAGGATCGGCTCTATCACCAAGCTGTTTGTCTGGACCAGTGTGATGCGACTTGTAGCAGAAGGCAAACTCGATCTCAACACAGACATCAACACCTACCTGAAGGATTTCAAAATTCCGGAAGCGTATGGTGAGCCCGTTACACTCAAACACCTGATGACCCATACGCCCGGCTTTGAAGACCGGTTGTTAAATCTGTTTTCGCTGGACTCCACCGCACTAAGGCCACTGGGTGAACTGTTACGGGATGATTTGCCGGAGCGGGTGAGGCCACCCTTTACCCAGGCATCGTACTCCAACCACGGAACGGCCATAGCCGCCTATATCGTGGAGCAGGTGACCGGCATGCCGTTTAATGATTATGCCGAGCGATACTTTCTGCAGCCGCTCGGCATGAAAAGCACAACGCTTCGTCAGCCGGTACCGTCATCACTGGCGCCCTATCAATCGAAAGGCTATCAATATAAGCAAGGGTACATCAGCAAGCCGTTTGAATACATTCCGCTTTACCCGGCCGGAGCAGCGGGTGCCACGGCATCGGATATGATTCACTGGATGCAGACCTACCTGAATCATGGAAAGTATGGCGACTATACGCTGGTCGACAGCGCCACCCTGGCCCTGATGATGAGCGATGTGAAGCGGCACCATCCCAACACCAACACGATGCATTACGGCTTTATGGATATGAGCATGAACGGGGTTCATGTTATCGGGCACGGAGGGGATACGTTCTGGTTTCATTCCATCATGGCGTTGATTCCGGAAGAACGTGTGGGCGTGTTCGTATCATTCAATACCTACACGGGCGGAGGAGCCTACAGCAGGGTGCTGCGAGCCTTCATGGAACGTTATTATCCGGACCAGCGACCATTGCCCCCCGCACTGCCGGTTAATGCTGACTGGCTTTCAGCATTTGCCGGGGAGTACCGACTGAACCGGTATCCGCATTCCGATGTGTTGAAGATTGCTTCCCTGTTCAGCATCGCCAGGATGCAGGTAACGGAAGACAACCGCCTGCGCGTGGATATGAATGGTGAAACGAACTACTACGTTCCCATCGACAGCACGACCTTCCGTAAAGAGCATTCCAATGAAACGTTTGCCTTTGAAAGGAATGACCGGGGTGAGGTGATCCATGCCTACGAGGGACTGCTGGCTGTTTTCGCGTTTGATAAAGTGACTGTGCCGGAGGCCTCCTCCACACACCTTACCCTGTTCATGATTATTATCCTCACCGCATTGGGAACGGTGGTTTACTGGCCTGCGGTTGCGCTGATCCGCAGAAACCATGTACGGAACATGCGCGTGAAGAAACCGCTGCCGTTGCTGCCGAAAATCGTAGCCTGGCTCACGTACTTTTTCTACCTGCTGTTTTTCATTCTGTTCCTATCCTCGCTGGGGGATCCGCAGAATCTTATTTACGGTCTGCCAACGGCCCTTAAGGTTGGTGCTGTGTTTCCGATGCTCAGCATGATCACCACTGTGGGCATGGCCTGGATGCTGATTCAGTTATTTCGTGAACGAAACATCAGTCCGGTGAGTATCATCAGTTACCTGGTACTTTTACTGATTAGTGTTCTCGCTCTCTGGCAACTCAATTACTGGAATATGCTTGGGTTCCTGTGAATCACAACAGATTCAGAATCAAGAACTTTACGAGCTGTTTAATGTTATTATCATCTGATTGACTAATCCTGCCTACGATGTTCCTCAAACTCTACGCCATCGCCCTGCCTGCTTTCTTCGCCATCGATATGCTGTGGCTCGGATTGCTTGCCCGCAACTTTTATAAAGACCAGATCGGATTTCTGATGAAGCCGGATGTCAACTGGACTGCCGCGATCATTTTCTATTTGCTTTTTCTGGTCGGCTTGGTGGTATTCGTCATCGAGCCTGCTGTCGTCAAAAAAGAATGGATGCGTGCGTTGTGGATGGGCGCTTTCTTCGGATTAATTACTTACGCTACCTATGACCTCACCAACCTGGCCACACTCAAAGACTGGCCCGTGACCATGGTAATTGTCGATATGATCTGGGGTACTGTGCTCGCGGCCAGTGTATCGGTAGTCACCTATTTCGTTGCCGTTAAGCTCGGTTTATGAACAACTGGTTGTTTCTAGCCCTGGTGCTCCTGGGTTACGTAATAGCCTGGTTCATCATCAGTGTCATTCGTCAGCGTAACGATGTAGCTGATGTGGCCTGGGGCCTGGGCTTTGTGGTGCTGGCATGGGTAAGCTTTCTGATGAACGGGTACCCATTGCATGCATTGCTGGCAAACATACTGGTAACCATCTGGGGTGTGCGGCTGGCCTGGCATATCTATAAAAGGAGCGTTGGCAAGCCGGAAGATTTTCGCTACAGACAGTGGCGTGAGGAATGGAAGCATGTTTACCTGCGCAGCTTTCTCCAGGTATTTCTGCTGCAGGGATTTTTTCTGTACATCATCGCCCTGCCGGTGATGCTGATCAATCTGTCGGATACATTTTCATTTAACTGGATATCTCTAACCGGGGTTATTATCTGGTGTATCGGATTTTATTTTGAAAGTGCAGGCGATTATCAGTTGAAGCAATTCAAATCCGATCCGGCTAATGCCGGCAAAATCATCACTACCGGTTTATGGAAGTACACGCGTCATCCGAACTACTTTGGTGATGCAGTGCAGTGGTGGGGATTTTTTCTGATGGCTTTGCCGTATCTGAACGGATGGATGACGGTGGTCAGCCCGCTGCTGATGACTTACCTGCTTCGCTATGTCTCCGGTGTGCCGATGCTGGAGCGCAAGTACAAAGGTCGTGCGGACTTTGAAGCCTATGCGCTGAAGACCTCACCGTTTTTTCCGATGCCACCGAAAAGCTGATCGCGTCAACCGACTACGAGCTGCAACAACAACACACCGATCAGGCCCATCACCGAGATGATGGATTCCATGGTGGTCCACGACAAGAATGTCTGCTTCAGCGACAAGCCGAAAAACTCCTTGAACATCCAGAAGCCGGTGTCATTGATGTGGGAACAGAATACACTGCCGGCTCCAACCGCCAGTACCATCAGTTCAGGCGATACCGTTCCGCTGGCTGCCAGCGGAGAAACAATGCCTGCAGCAGTAAGTCCGGCAACGGTGGCTGAACCCAGCGTTACGCGAAGCAGGGCAGTGATGATCCACGCAAAAACAATCGGGTTGATCTGCCAGGTGCTGCTGAAGGATGTAATGTAGTTCGCGGTGCCGCTGTCGATGAGCACCTGTTTTAACACACCACCAGCGGTGATGATCAGCAGGATCATGGCAATGCCTGAGACACCATCCCCAAGCCAGTTCATCAGCGTGGTCATAGTTTCACCGCGGTTTAATCCTAAGTAGTACAGGGCCAGCAAAACGGAAAGCAGCAGGGCAATCGTAGGATCACCAATGAAGGTAATGACGGTTTTCCAGGTTGTTGCTTCCGGGTAGAAATTACTTACCGCTACTGCGATACTGATCAGGATAACCGGAAGTAAAGCGATTAATACGCTGGCACCAATGGAGGGCAAGCGTTCCGGTATTGTAATACCTTGTTGCTGTGATGAAGTTGATGTTGACTCAATCTTCCGCATCAGTTTACCAAGTAATGGTCCGGCTATAATCGCGATGGGTATCACCAGTATCAATCCGTACACAAGCGTCAGCCCCATGTCGGCCTTGAGTACACTGACCAGCACTACCGGTCCGGGGTGGGGCGGGAGGAAGCAGTGTGTTACAGAAAGTGATGCTGCCATCGGTATGGCGATATACAACAGGGGATATCCCGTTGCCCGCGCCACCGAAAAGACCAGCGGCACCAGGATGATGAAGCCGGCATTGTAGTAGAGCGGAATGCCTACTAAAAAAGCTGTTAACAACACCGCCCACTGCACATGCTGCTCTCCGAACTGTTGAATCAGCGTGGTGGTGATCTGATGAATGGCACCGCTGCGTTCGAGCAGTTTGCCGAGCACGGCACCCAACACGAGAATGAGTACCAGTCCGCCCAATGTGGAGCCGACACCTTTTTCGATGGAGGCCACCAGGGCCATCGGTTCCATGCCCAGCAACAGGCCGACCAGCAGGGCAACAATCAGCAACGATAAAAACGGACTTATCTTTTTATAGGTGAGGTACACCTGCAGGGCCACACCGAATGCGATGATGAGTAACGGCATGGTTTGAAGTTACTGTTTTTTACCGCAGAAAGAATTTTATGATGACGACCGGAAATAAAATTGTTTCGGATGGCCGGCACTGACTACATTTAAGATACATTCGTAATCACTACTACCGCATGCCGCGCAGTTTACTGGGAATCGATCTGGGCAGTTCTTCCGTGAAGGTGTCGTTCATCGATGCCGATACCGGCATCACCCTGGCTCATGCTTCTGCACCGCAAACAGAAATGGAGATTATGAGTCCGGAGCCCGGCTTTGCCGAACAGCATCCTGATGAATGGTGGAAGCATGCCGTGACGGCTGTGCGTGAGGCGATCAGCAAAGGAAACATCCGGATTGATGAAGTGATGGGCATCGGCATCGCTTACCAGATGCATGGTCTTGTTGTTGTTGACAAAGAGCAGAACGTATTACGTCCTTCCATTATCTGGTGCGACAGCCGCGCGGTGAGTATCGGGGAACGTGCCGCTGAACATCTCGGTCATCGTTATTGCCTCGATCATTTTTTGAATTCCCCCGGCAACTTCACCGCCTCCAAACTGACGTGGGTGAAAGAAAACGAGCCGCAGGTATTTGATCGCATTGATAAAGTAATGTTACCCGGTGATTATCTCGCCATGCGCTTGACGGGCGAGGTGGTAACGACCATCTCCGGATTATCGGAAGGCATCTTCTGGGATTTTCAAAAACAAAGCATTGCCGACAGCCTGCTGAAGGAGTATGGTATTCCGAAGGAGATGCTCGCAACAGCAGTGCCTGCCTTTGCAGTGCAAGGCACACTTACTGTGAAGGCTGCCGATGAATTGGGATTACGCGCAGGAACACCGGTGGCCTACCGTGCCGGTGATCAGCCGAACAATGCATTCTCCTTAAAGGCACTTCATCCGGGTGAGGTGGCGGCAACAGCCGGTACCTCGGGTGTGATATACGCCATCACCGACAAGCCCGCGGCAGATCTGCAGTCGCGGGTGAATACGTTCGTTCATGTCAACAATACTCCCATGCTCGAGCGCAACGGGGTGCTGCTGTGTGTCAACGGCACCGGCATCATGAACAGCTGGCTGCGGAAAATAGTGTCCTCTTCCGGTAACATGATCAGCTATGCTGAATTGAATGAACTGGCTTCACAGATTAGTCCCGGTGCAGACGGCCTGATTGTCTTGCCCTTTGGCAACGGGGCCGAGCGCATGCTGAACAACAAGAATATCGGTGCGAATATTCATGGCCTCGATCTGAACCGGCATACCAGCGCACACCTGAGCCGTGCCGTGCAGGAAGGCATTGTGTATGCATTGGGTTACGGTTTCGGCATCATGAATGACATGGGCATCCGCCCCACTGTTATCCGTGCCGGGCATGCGAACATGTTTTTAAGCGAAGTATTCTGCGAAGCCTTTGTCAATGTTACCGGTGCAGCACTGGAGTTGTACAATACAGATGGGTCGCAGGGTGCTGCGCGCGGAGCCGGTGTGGGCATCGGCTACTATCAGAAACCGGAAGATGCCTTTATCAGCCTGAAGAGCCTCCGAAGGTATGAACCCGATGAACTAAAAAGTGCAAAATATGCCGGTGCTTTCGAGCGATGGAAGCATCAGCTGAATCAACAGTTAACGTAACGATCATCATCATGAAGAAATCCAGGAACCAGTTCTTTGGTGACATCCCCACCATCAAATTCGAAGGGCCGAAATCGAAAAATCCGTTTGCCTTCAAGTACTACGATCCGAAACGCAAAGT
>JALOMI010000243.1 GCA_025455465.1 Cyclobacteriaceae bacterium
AAAAAATTCGTAATTCGTAATTCGTAATTCGTAATTCGTAATTCGTAATTCGTAATTCGTAATTCGTAATTATAAAAATTCTCCTCCGCCTTTAATCGATTTTACATCATTCACAAACTGCCGGAACAGATCTTCCCGGTCTTTCTCACAAACGATGACCACATCACCGAATTCACCAACGAGGTAGCCGTTCAGTCCCTGTACAATTAACAGCCGGTCGTTCGAGGCCCGGATAATGGAATTGCGGGTATCATATACCAATGTTCGGCCGGTAACGGTGTTATTGTTGGAATCTTTCGTGGATATGTCATGAATGGAATTCCACGAACCCAGATCTGACCAGCTGAAGTTAGCCTGGCACACGTACACGTTCTGTGCCTTTTCCATTACGGCATAATCAATGGATATGCTTTTCGATTGAGCGTAAATCCGCTCAATCGCCTGCTTCTCACCGGCTGTATTGAAGTGCACCAGATTTTCCCCAAACTCTTCGGCCAGTTCAGGCACATGTTCCTGAAAAGACTGAATGATCGCTTTAACACCCCAGATGAAAATACCGGAGTTCCAGACAAAGTCTCCGCTTTCAATAAACTTTTTAGCCAGCGAGATCTCCGGCTTTTCAGTAAAGGTCTTTACTTTCTTGATGATCTTCTTATCCGGTATAAACTGAATATACCCGTAACCGGTTTCCGGTCTTGTAGGGGTAATTCCGAGTGTTATCAGTTTATCCTGGTCCTGTGCCTGATGAGCCGCTTTCGAAAGTGTAGCGATAAATTCGCTCTCCTTCAAAATCAAATGATCCGATGGACTCACCACGATAACGGCTTCAGGATTAATCAGGGAGATTTTATAGCTGGCATAGGCAATACAGGCAGCTGTATTTTTACGCATCGGTTCAGCCAGTATCTGATCTTCCTGCAATTCGGGCAGTTGTTCCCGCACCAGGTGCACATGTTCTTCATGCGTAACTACATAAATATTTTCCTTCGGACACAGCGGAAGAAAGCGTTCATAGGTAGACTGCAATAACGTCTTGCCCATGCCCAGTACATCCAGAAACTGCTTCGGTTTTGAATTACGACTATACGGCCAAAAGCGCACACCTACGCCACCGGCCATCAATACAACAAAAAGATTTTTCTTCATGGAATAATGGTGGAGAAACGATTAAACAATCCCTTCTTTCAGTAAGTCATGCAGGTGAATAAATCCTTCCACCTGCTGGTCGGGATTAACGACCACCAGCTGGGTGATGTTGTTATCCTGCATCTGGTGAAGGGCTTTTACAGCAAACTCATCCGGAGCAATCAACTCAGCGCCTTCCAGGGCTTCGGCCAGAAACGGATCCGTCAGCACCTTTTTTTCAAAAGCATGCCGCTCGGCATTGGTCATAGTGCCCTTCCGGTAACGCTCGATATCGTTAGCGTAATCATTCATGGCGCTCCAGGCAGATTTTTAAATTCCGCTTACCGTTTTGAATATAGCTCTTCACCTTGTTTGATGTGAAGCCAGTTTCAGTTTCAATTTCCTGATAACATTTCTCCTGCATGTAGAACAACCGGACACAGCGTTGTTGTTCCTCGGCAAGTTTTTCGATACACTTCTCCAGCTTCTCAAGATTCGCCTCCAGAACAGTCGCTTCTTCATGATGCAATACGCCATCGGTTTCCATAAGAAAAGGAGACAATTCTTCCGTGGTCTTGTTTTTATTGGCCCGCAAATACATCAGGCAGTGGTTGCGGGTAGTAACGTAAAGCCAGCTTTTAAAATGGTTCACGTCATGCTCCTCCAGCAAATGAATGAGTTTTTCAAACACATTCATCGCAGCATCCTTCGCATCCTCGCGGTCTTTTAAATACTTCAGGCATACACCGTAAACCAGCGAAGTATACCGCGAATACAAATAACCCAGCACCTGCCGGTCGCTCGTAGCCCGGTAGTGCTGCAGCAGCTCCTGATCGGTTACTTCCGTTATGGGCTTGTTTAACAGCATTCGTTATGCAGTGAAAATTTTAACCGGATGATTTATGGAATCAACGGAGTGCCTGCATCTCATAACCGTAAACCAAACAAAAAAAAGTATGAAAATGCAATTTATCACACTGGGCGCCCTGCTGCTAACAAGTTTTGGGTTTAATCTGCAGGAGCGGATTATCACCGGAAAAGTTACATCCATGCACGATGGAAGGCCCCTGGCCGGTGTCTATGTTCTGCTCAAAGGCAAAGCAACCACCGCAACAACCGATCTTCACGGCAACTACACAATCACGGTTGCTGCCGGAAGCGAAGCCCTGATTTTTTCAGCAACGGGCTTTGTAACGCAGGAAGTTAAGATCAACCACCGCACGGTAATCGATGTACAACTTACCGCGAAAACACAAACCCTGCCGGAAAACAAGGTAACGGGTCCTCCGGTAAGACATGACAAGCGCAGCGAAAAAGTCGGCATCGCGGCTGAGTATTCATTTTCACCCGGCTATTATCCGGGAGAGTACGGCTGGCCTGATTACAATACGGAAGAATATGACGGCATCAATGAAAATATTTTTCATGATGCACTGCGAAATCCGCTCTCTACATTTTCTATCGATGTGGATGCCGCATCCTACAGCAACATGCGCAGATTCCTGAGCCAGGGACAGCGTCCCCCGAAGGATGCAGTGCGCATTGAAGAGTTGATCAATTATTTTGACTACGACTATGCCCAGCCAAAAGGGGAGCATCCGTTCAACATTATCACCGAAATCTCATCAGCACCCTGGAACAAACAGCACAAACTGGTGCATATCGGTTTGCAGGGAAAACGAATACCGACCGAAAATCTGCCACCCTCCAACCTGGTCTTTCTGATCGATGTTTCCGGTTCGATGAACATGCCCAACAAACTCCCCTTGTTAAAGTCATCATTCAAGATGCTGGTGAATGAGCTTCGTCCGCAAGACCATGTCGCCATTGTGGTGTATGCCGGTGCAGCCGGACTGGTGATGGAACCAACCTCAGGTGCAGAAAAGAAAAAAATCGTTGACGCTATCGACCGGCTCGAAGCAGGGGGTTCAACCGCTGGAGGCGCGGGGCTGCGCCTGGCGTATGCTACCGCCAGAAAATATTTCAAGGCCGGAGGAAACAACCGGGTAATTCTCGCCACCGATGGTGATTTTAATGTGGGCGAGTCGAGTAATGCGGCCATGGAACAGCTAATTGAAGAGGAACGAAAAAGCGGAGTGTATTTAACCATACTCGGCTACGGCATGGGAAATTACAAGGATTCCAAAATGAAGACCCTGTCGATGAAAGGCAACGGCAACTATGCGTATATCGACAACATTACTGAAGCCCGGAAAGTATTGGTAAATGAATTTGGTGGCACGCTTTTTACCATAGCCAAGGATGTAAAACTGCAGGTCGAATTTAACCCGGCCAAAGTCAAAGCTTATCGTTTGATCGGTTATGAAAACCGGTTATTAAAAAATGAAGATTTCAATAACGATAAGAAAGATGCGGGTGATTTAGGTTCAGGCCACACGGTTACTGCATTGTATGAAATAATTCCAGTAGGTGTTGAAAGCGAGTTTTTTCAGGTTGATCCGCTAAAATACCATACGATAAAAATTGATCATTCAGCATCAAAATCGAAAGAACTGATGACCGTGAAATTTCGCTACAAAAAGCCGGATGCAGATATCAGCCAACTGATTGTTCATCCGCTGATTGATAACCAGCTACCACTGGAAAATACGTCCGATAATTTTCGCTGGTCGGCATCGGTGGCCGCCTTCGGCATGCTGTTGCGTGAATCGGAATATGTTAAAGGCTATACTTATGGTGGTGTGCTGAACCTGGCACAGGGTGCACGCGGTACGGATAAGGAAGGCTACCGTATCGAGTTCATCAACATGATAAAATCCGTGAATGGCCTGATGGCCAAACAGTAACCACTTCATGGCCGGGAGGATAAAGTCGTTGCACCGGAGCAACGACTTTATTCTTATTTATTTTTTGTCTAAACAACCTTTGCTACTTTTGAAACCCATGGAAGAAGCACCGCGGCAGGTATACAGCGAAGCAGAGAAGCTCAGTGTCTTTAATGAGGAGTTCATGCCCCACATCAACTCCATGTACAACTTTGCTTACCGCCTGACGCTGAATGAAGATGATGCCAACGACCTGGTGCAGGATACGTACCTCAAGGCCTTCCGCTTTATTGATTCTTTCGAACCCGGAACTAATGCCAAAGCATGGTTGTTCCGGATTTTGAAAAACAGCTTCATTAACGACTACCGGAAAAAGAGCAAGGAACCGGCTAAAGTCGATTACCAGGATGTTGAAACCTACTATAATTCAGAGGATGTGGACCGCCAGATTACTCCGGATTTACGGGTGGAAGCCTTGCAGGACATGATCGGTGATGAAATATCCAATGCCCTTAACTCACTGGATGTCGATTTTCGCACCGTCATTATTCTTTGCGACCTGGAAGGATTTAAGTACGATGAAATGGCCAAGATACTGGACATACCGATCGGTACCGTACGCAGCCGCCTTCATCGCGCCCGTAACCTGCTGAAGGATAAATTGACTGATTACGCCAAGAAAATGGGATATTCTAACACCTGAGCCTATGCCACATCTCTCCGATCCTCAATCTCCTGATCGAAAATTTTCCTGCATGGAAATGCTTCAGCTAATTTTAGATGGAGATGCCACCCCGGAACAACAAGATGAATTCCGGGCGCACATAGCTGAATGTATGCCTTGCTTCAATTCGTATCAGCTAGACAATGCGCTCAAAGAATTGCTCAAAACCCGTTGCAACGGTAAGGGAGCACCCCAGGCTTTGGTTGATAAAATCAAAATGCAGATAAGCCAAATCACACCGCACTGATGCCCGGTAAAGCCATTATTTTCAGTGCACCTT
>JALOMI010000051.1 GCA_025455465.1 Cyclobacteriaceae bacterium
TGATGGATGATGAAACCGCGCTCATGCGTTATTCGTGCAGCAACTTGAAGCAGTTAATTTTTTATTACAAGCCAAGGTTACGGATACCGGCTGCCCAGTATAACATGGCCTTTTGCTTTTCATATTCAGACAGCAGCTTCACTAACTTGGTCTGCGATTCAATCAGTTTTTCCTGCTGGATGTTGATCTTAAACAGATCGCTTTCACCGTTTTCCAGGTTCAGCAATTCCGCTCGCAGCAGGCGCTCGTAGTTATTCACCATGTCAGCCAGGTTTACAAGGATGGCTGCCGTATTGGTGATGGCATTATAAGTGGCATTGATATCATTAATGATCTGCCGCTCGGTCAGCGTACGCTCATATTCGGTTCCAGAAATTTTGATGCGGGTTTGCGCCAGCTTGGCCCGCTCCTTTCGGATGAACAACGGAAAGCTGAAGTCAAGACCGAACTTGTAATTATCACTGAGATCGAAGGTAGTTGTTTCAAACCAGGGGTTGAAAGGTTGATTGAGCATGCTGTAGTTAATATCCAGTCGGGGCTTTACAAATTCTGCAGCAAGACGTCTTTCATTATCAAGTTGCATGATTTTGATGCTCATCTTGCGAAGCTCAGGATGATTGGTGCGGGCCTGTTCGGCCAGGGCATTCAATTCCTGCCGGGACATAGTGAGCAGGTCTTTTTCTAAAACAGGCGCCATTTGCGGCAGCAATGCCAGCGGATTTCCGAGGCTGTCCCACAAATACGTGCTAATGACAATGCCGGTGTTCTGAAAATCAAGCAGGGCTTCCTGTTGTTCTATTAAACGCTGCTGCCAAGTGATTTTGGCCTGAATGGTATCAATCACTGCAGCCTCACCCTGCTCGGCATTGATTTTTGTTCTGCGGAAAATTTCCTGGGCAACAACGACCGCCCGGTTAAGCAACCGGTAATGATAATAGGCGTTATACCAGCCCCAATAATCCTTGGCTGCCTCGAGCAGTAATTTGTTGATGATCTTTATCTGTTCTGCTTCTGTCAGGCCCTGAAATAGCTCGGCCTGCTTCAGCGCAATTCTTCGTTCATCGGTAATAAGGCCCCGGCCCAGGGGCATCGCGACCCCAATATAGAGTTGCTGAAAATCGTATTCATTGCCAATGAAATGTTCCCGGTTGAGGAACTGACCTTTGTTGCGTTCAATCCCAACCTTGGGTTCAACCGGTGTCGCTGTGGGAAATTTTATCTGGCCGTCAAACAAACGGTAATATTCGATGCCCTTGAAGTTTTTGGTCAGGTACTGCATTTCAACCTTAGGATCGAAATTGCCGCGGGCCAGGCGTATCTCCTGTCGGGCAAAGTCACTGAGCAGGGCAGTCTGTTTGGCAATCGGATGATTTTCCAACACGAGAAAGTAAAAGTTCTCGAGGGTAAAAGATCGGGCCGTGTCGGGCAGAATAAAAACCGAGTCGGTGATCGATTGCGCACGCGTAATCACGCTGCACAGCATAATAACCAACAGCAGCGATGGTTTGCTCTGCAAGACGAGGACATTTCGCAAATGATTCAATGCGATGAACATTGCCGGGCTTTTTATTTGTCGGATGAATCTTTTTTATCGGAAGCTGATTTTTTCTGCATCACTTCATCCAGTGGCGCTTCATACAGGCTGGGCGGGAAACCATTTAGCTGTCGCCAGATTTCGTACCATACCGGTACATCATCCAGCATCACCCATCCTTTGATACCAGAACCAACACGTAGTTGTCTAGGCCACGGATCATCATACGTATCAGGCACTACGAGGAGACGAAATTCACCTGGCCTGGCGTTTACATAATCAATTACCTTAACCTCACCGCCAAAGGTACCAACCGAAACGCTGGGCCAACCGGAGAATTGAATGGCAGGCCATCCATCAAACTCAATCCGTACTTTTCGCCCCTTGGTGATCAAAGGTACATCCATCGCTTTGATATAGATTTCTACGGCCAGGTCAGATTGTGACATCGGCATGATGGTGGCCACAGCATCATTTTCTTTTATCGTTTCACCAATACCGGCTTTCATAATACGGACCACAATACCATCCTGCGGAGCAATAATCTGGTATTGCTCATTCCGGATTTTCATGTTGGTATATTCGTTTTTTAGTTTAGCCAGGTCGCCAGCCGTTTCAAAAATTTCTGCCTGGGTATTACTGCGGTCTGATTCGGCTTTGCTGATTTTGTCAAGATACTCGGCTTCTATCTGGTCTAATTCAATTTTCGCATTGGTATATTCCGCCTGGGCACCCTGGTATTTATATTCAATATCCTGAAACTTGGTCAGCGGAATGTTGCCCGCTTCAAACAGCAGCTTATTCCGCTGGAACTGGTTTTCATAGTTCTGATACTTCACCCGTTCCGCTTCCAGTTTTGCTTTAGCCTGCTCGGTTTTGTTGTACATAGCATCATGCAGTGCTTTGATCTGCCGGGTGAGTGCCTGGGCTTTTTGTTCTTTAGCTTCAAGTCCGGATTGTTTGGCATCGATTTGCTCCTTCAGTCGAAGAAGCAACTCAGGGTCGAAATACTTTTCTTTAATTTCACTCAGCGTAACGATAGTATCTCCCTTTTCAACGTATTCACCTTCAACCACGTGCCATTGCTGTATCCTTCCGGCAATTGCTGTTTCCACGGTTTGCGGTCGGTTCATGGGGTCAAATGCAGTTACCTGCCCGGTGCCGCGAACGTTTTGCTGCCACGGCACAAACATTACCATGAAGAAAATAATACCAATGGTAATCATCCAGCGGGCCAGAATCTTGCCGGCCTTGGGTGTCTTGATGGCACGCAATGAATAGAGCTTTTCCTGCTCGATTATCTTGTCGATTTTATTGGTTGAGATATTCAGCATATTAATCGATATAGCGTGTGATAATGTCAGACTTCAGCAGATCTTCAAATTTTCCTTCGGCTTCGATCACGCCTTCATTCATAATTACTACCCGATCGCATGCAGCCATAACCAACGGATCGTTGGAAACGGCAATCAACGTCCACCGGTTGTTTTTGTCCACCAGGCAGTTGATCAGTTCAATTTTAGCAGAGCGTTTTAATCCATTGAAGAAGTCATTGAGGATGATAAGTTCAGGACTTTTTGCCAGGCAACGTGCAAGAATCAGTTTATGGATAGCGGTGTTCGAAAGGTTTTTACCACCACTGGTCAGGTGGGTGTTGAGTCCTTCGGGCAAAGAATGGATTTCATCCGCCAGGCCAACCATGCGCAGCGCCCGGACGGCATCGTTTACATCTTCCATAGGTTTGCCAACGGTAATGTTGTCCAGAATGCTGCCATCGAAAATGTCTTCCTGTGAAATATTTTTTCCGATTTTATCGCGAAGGTGTGTTAGGTCAAGATCACGAATGGAGTAATCGTTAATGGTTACTACTCCTTCAAAACCGGAGTATATTCCTGAAATGACATTCATCAAGGTTGTTTTACCGACACCGCCCGGACCGGATATGCAAACGTGTTCACCAGCCTCAACGCTGAGGTTAATACCGCGCAGCGTATAATCATCATGATTGGGGTATTTGTATTTCAGGTTTTTAACCTGCACACTGTACCCCAGTGGTTTGTGATGGCTAGGAAAATCCAGTCCCCCAACTTTTTCCAAGGGTATGTCCGTAATCTGTGCAATCTTGTCTACAGCCGTGAGCAAGTCATAAATAACATCCATGTACATAATAATTTTTTCCACGGAGGCCAGTAGAAGAATGATAATTACTTCGGATGCTACGAACTGCCCAAGGGTGATCTGACGGTCAACCACGAGAATAGTACCTACAATCAGCAAACCACCGGTAACCAGCGCCTTGAATAACAGGATGGAGCTGAACTGGCTGATGAGCACCTGGAAATGCGTCTTACGGTATTTCAGGTAATCATGAACATAATAGTCAGTTTTTTTAATCGGCAAGTCAGTGCTGCCGGCCAGTTTAAAGGAGTTGATGGCGCGGGCCAGTTCTTCCAGCCACTGGGCTACTTTGTATTTATACTTCGATTCGGAGATGGATGACTTGAGTCCGCGTGGCCCGGTGAGGTAAAAGATAACCACCAGGATCGTAACCAGACCAATGCTGAAGAAAACGAAAAACGGGTGATACAGCGACAACAGCAGAAGGCCGAAAAAGATTTGTACGACACCGGATGTAAAATCAATCAACAGCTTGGGCATGCCCTTTTGAATCGTCATGATGTCGAAAAAGCGATTGACGAGTTCAGGGGCATAATTTGAAATTATTGATTCGGCTTTCAGCCTGGGGATCCGGTAAGCAAATTCGAGGGAGGCTTTTGCAAAGACCCTTCGTTGCAGGTGTTCCACCAGGGTGATTTGCATAATTTGAAGAATACCACCCAGCGTAACGCCAATGATTACGATAGCAATTAGTACATACACCGAACTGAAGAATACGCCACCGGAAATCAATTCTACCGTGGCCTGAATCCCTAAGGGTAATACCAGGCTGATCAAACCGGTAATAATGGCATAGAAGAAAATATAATTGATTTGGTTACGCTCCGTATGCAACAAACGGAATAAGCGGTTTACCGGACTAAGTTCCTTACCACCGGCCGTTTCATCCAGACCAAAATCACTCACGATGCTGCTGTGTTCGAAAATCACGAAGAACAAAATCTCTCCGGCTTCATTGGTGTACCAGTCTGCCTCGTAATTGAATTCTTCCGTAGTGGTTCCACTCGGTTTGATGATGGTTTGCATCCGTTTTTTACCAGCCGGATGTATGATTACCGGAGTGATTGACTTTTTATCCTTATGAAAGGCTAATAAGTACTGTTCTTCCTGTCCGGTAAACACCTGAAAGTTTTCCGGGGAAAGCTGATACATCAGCATCATCAGCTGAATCTTATTGGCGGCCTCGAACAGATCGCGTTTGAATTCACGGATCTCATCCAGGGCATACGACCGGTTATTCACTTCGACAAATCGAAGCGATTCCGGTTCGTAGTGATGATCGAGCATCAGGGAAATTTCCCGAAGAATGCGGGTAATATGATGATTGGTAAGCATGCAGTCAGGGTTGTAAAGCTTTTGTCACGAGAAGATTCACAAAGTCATTGAGTTTCTGAAAATGTTGCCGGGGCTCATACCGGATGTCGGTCAGTGAAGGCAGGTGTTCGGCATAAAACAACTGATGGTTGACCGATAGCATCAGGGTGCTCACCAGCGACATCGGATAGGGAAAGCTCGGATTGATTTGTCGGACGATATCCGACACTTTACGGCATACCTGCTTGTAGGGCAGAAAGAGGCCTTCCCGGTTGTCATTATCGACTTGTTTGGTAAGGTAGGTTTTTTCAAATTCAGCCATAACGATTCGGTGCAGTGCCTTTCCGTCAAGGTCGGCAGAATAAAGGTCTTCATTCTTTTCTTCAGTCAGTACCCGGAGGCATATGGATAACCGCTCACGGGGGTCTGCAATATTATTGGTCTCAAAGTCGATTCTGTAGCCGATCCAGGCCCAGTACCAGTCGATGAGGTACAACAACAACCGGTGCTTATTTTCAAAATAGCGGTAAATGGAGGCCTCGGTGGAGTCTATCTCATCGGCCAGTTTTTTAAAAGTAAACTGCTCAAAACCAAGCTTATCAATCAAAATAATGCTGGTTTTGAGGATGCGCTGCCCCAATTCAGTAGACTGGGGGTCGCGAAGATAAAGTGCTTCCGTCAGCTTGAAAGACAAGGTTGCCATTCCCATCAGTTAATAGTAATGCTATCGTTAACGATAATGTTACTAAAAAGTTTGATAGGAGGACAAACTTTTTTGATAGTGCCTACCTCACCGTAAAAGAGGGGTTCAACTCAATGATATTTCGCAGCAGGTTAACCTTACCCGATTTTTCCATGTTTTTGAGAAGACGAGAGATCACCTCGCGAGAAGAGTTGAGGTCATTGGCAATCTGCTGGTGGGTGAGTTGCAGTTGGCGGGTGTTAAGTTTTTCTGACTGGTTGTTAAGGTAATACTCCAGTCGTTCATCCATGCTTTTGAAGGCAATGTGATCAATAACCTGAAGCAATTCCTCAAAACGGTTACGGTAGGTTTCGAGTACGAAATAGTACCACGAACGGTAATTCTTCATCAGGTTATCCATCAGTTCAAGCGGGATAGCGATGATTTCGGCATCCTCCATCGCTTCTGCCAGCATCTGGCTTTTTTCATGTTTGGTCGCGCAGATCATCGATAGCGCACAGGCTGTGCCGGGTTCCAGGAAGTACATGAAGAATTCGTTGCCGTCATCCCCTTCGCGGTAGAGTTTGATCCGCCCTTTGGCAACCAGCATGGACGACTGAAAATATTGCCCGGGCCGGATAATTTGCTCACCGGCTTTAAAGCTTTTGATTGAACCGGAGGAAGCGATGATTTCTTGCAATTCGCGGTCGAAAGTAGGAAAGTTGTCCTGTAGTAATTCCCGGATCACATCCTTCATACTGCTTATATTTTGCTGAATTCAATAATAAATGCGTCAGGAAATTTCTGGGATAGTTCGTTGCGAAACTGCTGCGCTTTTTCGCGGGATGGAAACTGTCCGAGAATCAATGAATAGTACTTTACACCGTTGATGATTTTTACCTGCACCGTTACTTTCTTCCGGTACGAATTCTTCAGGTTTTCCGACAAACGAATGAGATTAACCAGTTCCTGGTAAGTGCCGATCTGAACGCCAAAGCCTGATGGTTTCAACCGGGCTACTTCAAAGTTGTAAAACTCCTTTTCATCAACACTAACCTGCCCGATAGGCGCAGCCGGATCACTTCGCTTTCCGTCACCCGGGTCAATTATTTCGAGGGAAACATCGGCCAACCCCTGGTTGATAAACCCAAGTTTTTCGGCCGCAGCGCGCGATACATCGATTATGCGGCCATCCACATAGGGACCACGGTCATTAATAACCACGTCAACCGTTTGATTATTAGCGATGTTGGTAATGCGGACCTTCGTACCGAATGGCAGAGTTTTATGTGCTGCTGTCAGCTTGCTGCGCTTGTATTTTTCACCACTGGCGTTTGGTTGTCCTTCAAATTTGTCGGCATAGAAAGATGCCTTACCTGTCTGTACCTGGGCCTCGGCACGGTAAAAAAATGACAGTATCAGGAATAGAAAAAATAAGCGTTTCATAAGAAAGGGTGTTTGAGCAAAAATAAGCAATCCGGAGTGTTTCATTGGGGAATTGGTGATTTAAGTCTACCTTTGCCCGGCAAATAACGGTTCCTAACTTATTTGCCATGCCCCAATCCAACTCCAAATTTCTTTTCGAGGCGCTTACCTACGATGACGTACTATTAGTGCCTGCTTACTCGGAAGTACTCCCCCGCGAGACAGACATCAGCAGCAAGCTCACCCGCAACATCAAGTTAAATATGCCGATTGTTTCTTCGGCTATGGACACCGTAACGGAATCCGAACTGGCAATCAGTATGGCGCTGGAAGGTGGGCTTGGCTTTATTCATAAAAATATGCGCATCGATCAGCAGGCCGAGCAAGTGCGCAGAGTAAAGCGCTCGCAAAGCGGAATGATCCTTGACCCGGTCACTCTTAGTGTGAATTCCACCGTGCGTGATGCCGAAAAAATCATGCGCGAATTCAGAATCGGAGGTATTCCGGTAGTAGATGATAACGGCAAACTTCTGGGTATTATCACCAACCGGGATCTTCGCTTTCAGAAGGATATGAATGTGCCGGTGGAGAAAATCATGACGAAGGACAACCTGGTCACTGCTTCGGAAAACATCACACTCGAAAAAGCAGAAACGATTTTACAGCAGTACAAAATTGAAAAGCTGCCCATTATCAACAAGCGCGGCAAGCTGACCGGCCTGATCACTTTCCGGGATATCCAAAAGAAAAAGAACAAGCCCAATGCATGCCAGGATAAATTTGGCCGGCTTCGGGTAGGTGCAGCGGTTGGCGTAACGGGCGACATACTCGACCGGGTAGCTGCCCTGAAGCAAGCCGGGGTAGATGTTATCACCATAGATACAGCCCACGGTCATTCCAAAGGAGTTATGGAAGCGGCCAAACTGGTGAAGCGCAAGTTCCCGGAATTGGATATTGTTGTAGGTAACATTGCCACCGGAGATGCTGCCAAGGCATTGGCCCGTGCGGGTGCAGATGCTGTAAAAGTGGGCGTTGGTCCCGGCAGTATTTGTACAACCCGCGTAGTAGCTGGTGTAGGCCTTCCTCAGCTTTCAGCGGTATATGAATGCGCAAGGGCGCTTAAAAACACAGGTGTACCGTTAATAGCAGACGGTGGTATCCGTTTTTCCGGAGATGTTGTAAAGGCGATTGCTGCCGGTGCCGATAGCGTGATGATCGGATCATTGCTGGCCGGTACGGAAGAAGCTCCCGGAGAGGTGATTATCTACGAGGGGAGAAAGTTCAAGACCTATCGCGGAATGGGTTCTCTCGAAGCCATGGAATCCGGGTCCAAAGACCGCTATTTCCAGGATGTTGAAGAAGACATTAAAAAGCTGGTACCCGAGGGGATCTCCGGAAGGGTTCCTTTTAAAGGTCTTGTGTCGGAAGTATTGTACCAGATGATGGGTGGCCTACGTGCCGGTATGGGTTATTGCGGAGCTAAAAACCTGGAGGCACTTAAGAAGGCCAGTTTTGTAAAAATTACAACGGCCGGTGTGGTAGAAAGCCATCCGCACGATATTACTATCACGCGGGAAGCACCCAACTACAGCCGCAAGTAAGCGGGGGCCAATCCTCATTTTTTACCTATTATTGCAAAGCCAATCCTTCAATGATTGGCTTTTTTATTGATTAATCAGAGCTCTTCAGCTGACGGTATACAGCATGCGCATTAAGGCATTGTCAAGGCTTTTATTCCTCTTATCAGGCATAACCTGGCTATTGCTGCTGTTTGCTGACCTGTCTGTCGTCTTCAGCGTGCGCAGCAACCTGGAACCCGGTTTGCCTGCATGGTTGCCGGGAATTCTTTTTAATCTCTTCCTGGTCTTTCTCTACTTTTTTTACAAGTACAGGATCGACCGTGATGAACTGCTGAACTTTGTAGACCTGCTCTGGCGGGTATTTGCCACGGGGTTGATCGTTACGGTAATTTCCCTGGTTCTTCGTCTGATTGAATACATGCCGGGGACGGGAAAACTCACAGGCTTATTTCTCTATGTCGAGGCGATGTACATCATCAACCTGGGCCTGATAGCCGGCTTTCTGATGGCTGCCTTTACGGTGTGGAAGCGTTTAATTCTTTATCAGAAATCAAAATGGTTACTCCGTCTTTGGACAATTTTTGAGTGGGTTTTGCTGGCTTCCCTGTTGTATAACAGCCTGGAGATGGTGGCCATTGAATGGCTCTATAATCTTCTGATGGGCATCCTGGTCATTACCGGGCTGGTGTTATCTGCCAACATGAAATGGGTAGCGTTTCTCAACTTCCGGCAGAAGTGGACCAGCCTGCTGCTGCTTATGCTGGCGCTCTTTTATGTCATGTACTTATTCTATACCACCAACTCGCAGGCTATTGCCGCATTTGGTGAAGGCCGGGGATACGTGGATCACCGTTACCATCTGTTCTTCCTGTCGCTATTCATATTCGTCACGATATATGCCTCGTTTTCCTTTCTGGTTATTCTCTTCAACCTGCCCACCACTTCGGTGTTCGAGCAGAAGCTGGAGGAAGTTGTGAACTTTCAACGCATCAGCCAGTCGATTCAGACCGAACAAAGCGAAGAAAGTGTCTATAACATCTTACTCGAGACATCGGTGAGTACGGTGTTTGCTGATGCGGCCTGGCTGGATATCAAGACCAATGCTGATGATCACCGATTGTTCACCTACCGCATCACCGAAAAGGAAGCCAACGATATCATCAATCACCTAAAGAAGGAACATGTTACCGGAGTACTTGACCTAAGTCAGGATAAGACCAAAAACCTGTCACGCCACCTGGCCAACCTGCGCAGCTCGCGCTTTCGTTCCATCCTGGCTTTTCCCATTTATGTGAAAGGTGAAAACATCGGTACGCTCGCGTTATTGAAAGAATTATCCGATGGCTTTAATAAAGAGATGACCAGGATCGTCTCCACGTTCGCCAACCAGGCGGGTATTTCCATTGAAAACTTCCGGCTGATGGAAGAGGCGCTTCAAAGCGAGCGTTATAAGGAAGAGCTCAAAATTGCCAAGGCTGTTCAAAAGAGTTTATTGCCTCCCATTCTGGATGACTATAAAGGTTATGAGTTGGCCGCTTTTTCTGAAGCAGCCGATGAAGTGGGAGGTGATTATTACGATACATTGCGCATCAGCGATGATGTAACCTCCCTCATTATTGCGGATGTTTCCGGCAAGGGTACAACAGCAGCCTTTCATATGTCGCAGATGAAAGGAATATTTCACAGCCTCGCGCAGGATTGTATTGCTCCCGATGAATTCATGGTGCGCTCCAACAAAGCGCTGACGAACTGCCTGGAGAAGGGATCCTTTATTTCGGCTTCCTATTTCATCATTGACACCGATCGGAAAACCGTAAACTATTCCAGGGCAGGGCATTGTCCGTTGCTGTATTATTCCGCACAAACCGGGTCATTAGAGTTCCGAAAAGACAAAGGCATCGCTCTGGGCATGGTTCGCAATAACGGTTATGCGAAGTTCATTGAGGCCAACAACTTTACCTATCAGCCGGGGGATGTGATGATTTTATATACCGATGGAATTACGGAGGCCAAGAATAACCGGGGCGAGGAGTTTGGTTATGAGCGGCTGACCGAGGCCATCCGTGAAGTAAAGGACGAACCAGCCCGAAAAATTCAGGAGCACCTGATTAACCAGCTCTATGCCTTTACGGGGACAGAAAATATTAATGATGATTATACCACTATGGTGGTGAGATTTAAATGAAAAAGCCATGCTGCATGTCAGCATGAACAAATGGAAAAGTAATACGTAATAACTATGGTTCAAATCAAACGACTACAGGAAGACGGAACCGACATCATCGTGCCGATCGGTGAAATTGATGCCAGCTCATCCATTGAATTAGACCTGACGATTGCCAAAAGCGTAGGGGAGGGCTACACCCGTCTCCTGGTGGATTGCAATGCGCTGGAGTACATTTCTTCGGCCGGCTTGGGTGTCTTTATGTCGTACATTGAAGAATTCAATGACAAGAACATTAAAATGGTGTTGTATGGCATGAACGAGAAGGTCGCCAATACGTTTGAAATACTGGGACTTAGTGAATTGCTCATCATTGTGCCCACGAAAGAAGAAGCCAAGCAGAAAGTCGCATGAAGTACTCCTATAAAGTTGGTTGCAGCACAGAGAACCTTCGGGGGATACGGGATTTTATCCGAGGTTCCCTCAAGAACCACGGTGTTGCTGAACTGGACATCAGCGAAATGGTGCTTGCTATGGATGAGATGTGCTCCAACCTGATTATCCATGCACACCACTGTAATCCCGATGAGTTGTTTGAGTTGCACATTCTGCTGGAACCGCGCAAGCCGATCGTCTTCGAAATTGTAGATGACGGAACGGTTTTCGATATCAACCAATTTCATGAGCCCGACCTGGGCAACATCATCCATCAAAAGCGAAAAGGCGGTTTAGGTATCCGCCTCGTCAAGTCCATCATGGATAAGGTGGAATACGAGCAGGCCTCCGGCATGAACATCTGCCGCCTGACCAAAAATGTACAGTACCGTTAACCTGAATATTGATCGAAGTTATGTTGTTGAGAAGTGTTGTAACAGTTCTGGTAATTATTGCATGCCTGCCGGCCTGGTCACAAAAAGCAAAAAAACCGGCTCCCGATCCGGTGTTGTTTTCGGTGAATAACCGATCGGTCACGAACAATGAGTTTGTCTATATCTACCGGAAAAACCATCCGGATAAAAAGAATGATTACACGCGTGCGAAAGTGGATGAGTACCTGAATCTCTTCATCCAGTTCAAGCTTAAGGTTGAAGAAGCCCGCGCACGAGGTATTGATACCACACAGGCGTTCCGTAAAGAGTATAACAGCTACCGCGAAGAGTTGCGCAAACCCTACCTACCGGAAGGCAGGATGGTTGACAGCCTGGTTCGCCTCACCTACGACCGCTTGAAAGAAGAAGTACGGGCCGCTCACATTCTGATCGCGGTTCAGCCGGATGCCAATCCGGCTGACACGCTGGCTGCCTATAACAAGGCACTGGAAATTCAAATGAAAGCGCGGGCAGGTGAAGATTTCGGCATGCTGGCGGCCACCTATTCAGAAGACCCTTCGGCCCGTGTCAACCAGGGAGATTTGGGTTATTTCACGGCTTTGCAAATGGTATATCCGTTTGAGACCGCAGCCTATAAGGGAAAGGTAGGCGAAGTGGTTGGTCCGGTAAAAACACGTTTCGGTTATCACCTCGTTAAAATCATCGACCGCAAGCCGGCCCGGGGCGAGGTGGAAGTGTCACACATCATGTTGCGCACCGCTTCTGAGAGTGATATTGCGCGTGCCCGTAATCAGGTATTCGAAATCTACGATCAGTTAAAGGGTGGTGTTCCTTGGGAAGAACTCTGTTCCCGCTATTCAGAAGACCTGAATTCAAAAAATAATGGCGGCAGGTTGCGGCCTTTCGGTGTGGGAGCCATGGCTGCGGCACCCGAGTTTGATGCAGTAGCTTTTTCACTGCAAACTCCCGGAGAAATATCCGATCCGTTTCAGACAGCTTATGGCTGGCACATTGTGCGACTGGAGAAAAAAATTCCGCTGCCACCATTTGATGAACTGGCACCTTCACTGAAATCCCGTGTGCTGCGCGATGAGCGCGTGCAATTGTCACGGCAGGCATTACTAGTTCGGTTGAAGAGAGAGTTTGCCTTTGCCGAAAATAACACAGCTAAATCAGCAGTATTTGCGAAAGCCGACTCATCGTTAACGAAAGGTAATTGGTCTGTACGGACATGGCCATCCAGCGAGCCAATCTTTACCCTTAAGGTAAGACCAGTAACTGCCAAAGAATTCATTCAATACGTAATTACCAACCAACGGACGACCACCCAATCCCCGGCTGAATACATTCAATCATTGTACGATGCTTTCACAGAGTCCGTTTTGAATGAAGCCTATGAGGATAAGCTTGTGAAGAGCAATCCGGATTATGCCTTTCTCCTGCGAGAATATTATGAGGGCATTTTACTGTTCGATATCATGGAAAAAGAAGTGTGGAACAAAGCCAATGAAGATACGGTGGGGCAGCTGTCGTATTTCAACCAGCATGCCGGAAAATACCAGGCCGGTGAGCGTGTTCGGGCAGAGATTTATTCTTCCACCATAAAGGAGAATATCCAGCAGGGTAACGAGGCATTGCAGCGTGGCGATACCCTTGCGTTGCAAGAGCTGGTTAAATCCAGAAGAGTGCGTATGGAGAAAGGCAAATTTCAGCAGAATGACCGACCGATACTGGCTAAAATCGACTGGAAGCCAGGAGATTATACCCTTGAAAACAGCGGATTGTATTACCTTGCGCGGATTTTAGAAGTGTTGCCGCCCGGGCCCATGAGCTTCGAAGAAGCCAAAGCCCCGGTTATTGCCGACTACCAGAATTACCTGGAAAAAAATTGGGTAGAGCAGTTGCGTCAGAAGTATCCGGTAAAAATCAATGAAAAACCGAAACAGCAAGTCTATAAACAGTTGGTACAACCTTAGCCTGATGGCTGTACTGCTGTTGGCAGGTTGTGACTTAATCCGAATCAAAGATGAAGTTCCGGCTGCTGATGCTGCACGTGTGCCAGTCGCCCGTGTCAATCAGGCTTATCTCTATCGCGATGAACTAGCCGGAATTGTTTCACCCGGCACTTCGCGCGAAGACAGCATTGTTCGTATGGAGTCGTTTATCAACAGCTGGGTCCGCAAGCAATTACTGATACAGGAGGCAGCTAAAAAAATCAATATAAACGAAGCAGAAATTGAGCGGAAGATTCTCGATTACCGATTCAGCCTGATTGCGTACGAATACCAGACGCTCTACATCAAACAAAACCTCGATACCGCCATTTCAACTGCCGAGGTGGAGCAATACTATAAGGAGAACCTCGACAATTTCATTCTCAAGCAAAACATCGTCAGAGCCTCCTTCATCAAGGTACCGAAAACAGCACCGCGCACCAACAAGATTAAAGACCTGATCTTTTCCACCAAGGATAAGGATAAAGCGGAGTTGAAAACCTATTGTCTCAGTTTTTCAACCGCCTATCATCTGGCTGATTCCACCTGGATGGTTTTTGATGAACTGGTGAAAAACTCACCGTTGGCAGAAATTCCCAACAAAGTGCAGTTTCTGAAAAGCAACCCCTACTATGAGACATCGGATGATGCCTATCTTTACTTCCTGAAGGTAGAAGCATACCGCATCTCTGACAACATTTCTCCCCTGGAGTTTGTCAATGCCGATATACGGGCCATCATTTTAAATAAGCGTAAGGTGGCCCTGGCACGTAAGCTTGAGGAGGATGTATACAACGATGCTGTTAACAGAAGAGAATTTGAACTATTTAAGTGACATGATGAAGACCGTTAAACAGGTGATGCTTGGCGCATGGCTATTCATGATAATGATGCCTGCCACGGTGCAGGCGCAGGATGACGGAGGTTTTGTAATTGATAAAATCATTGCCAAGGTTGACAACTACATCGTACTGAAGTCTGAGTTGGACCGTGCCTACCAGGATTATGTTTCCAACGGAGGTGCGCCATCCCAGGAAGCCCGCTGTCAATACCTGGCCTTGCTGCTCCGGAACAAACTGATGATGGCCAAAGCAGAAATCGACGCCGGCA
>JALOMI010000244.1 GCA_025455465.1 Cyclobacteriaceae bacterium
TATTGATTTTTTAAGGTTAAACATGATGTTGATTTCTACAGGCTCTTCTATGAAAAAGTATGCCTCTGCTGTTTTTAAGTCATTTTGGCGCATTAATCAGGAATTATAAAAGTTTAATGATGTCAATATGTCTGGTTTTGTACCATAAAGCCCCTCATGAATCGGTTAAAAATTCAGTTTGAGAACGATTCCAGTTACATTCAAATTCTGCCCTGACATGCAATTTTTGAAGTTTGACGATCCATAAAATCCCTATATTTCAAGATTACTTATCCCTTAACCCATTATGCAATTAGCGTTTTTAGACACCGTTATTTTCGTTGCTTACTGCGGACTGATTGACACCGTTATTTTCGTTGCTTACTGCGGACTGATTCTGAGTATCGGATTGTATGTTTCCCGCGACAAAAAAGGTCATCAGAAAAATGCGGAAGATTATTTCCTCGCCTCCAAATCGCTGCCCTGGTGGGCGATTGGCGCATCCCTGATAGCCGCCAACATTTCAGCAGAACAATTCATCGGTATGTCCGGATCGGGCTTTGCCATTGGTTTGGCCATCGCCTCGTATGAATGGATGGCTGCCATCACGTTACTGATTGTCGGTAAATTTTTCCTTCCGATCTTCATCAACAAGGGCATCTACACCATACCCGGATTTGTGGAGAAACGCTTCAGTACCAACCTGAAAACCATTCTTGCCGTTTTCTGGATCTGCCTTTTTGTTTTTGTAAACCTTACCTCTGTGATGTACCTGGGAGCACGGGCGCTGGATACGGTTATCGGCACCGGTGACGGAAGCATGATGATCTACGCGATTGTAGGTCTCGGATTATTCGCAGCAGCCTACTCGCTGTATGGCGGACTTTCAGCAGTGGCCTGGACAGATGTTGTGCAGGTGGTGCTGTTAATAGTCGGAGGTTTGATTACCACGTTCCTCGCACTCGAACAAGTCTCCCCGACCGGGAATATTTTTGACGGCTTCGCACACATTTACAAAGTGGCACCTGAAAAATTCTCCATGATACTATCCAAAGGAGAAATCATTACACCTGACGGCAAGGATGCCTGGTGGGATCTGCCCGGCCTATCCGTTCTTATCGGAGGCATGTGGGTAGCCAATGTATACTATTGGGGTTTTAACCAGTACATCATCCAGCGTACACTAGCTGCAAAAAATTTAAATGAATCACAGAAAGGAATTGTCTTTGCAGCCTTCCTCAAGCTGATCATTCCGTTGATTGTCGTCATTCCCGGTATTATTGCTTTTGTACTTAATTCCGATGCGAATGGAGTACTTACTCCAGAAACCGTAGACCCAAGCTTCATCAGCGGAACTGGCGCCATCATTAACGACAATGCAGCTCCGTGGCTGATCAAGAGTTTTGTACCGGCCGGATTAAAAGGTCTGGTGCTCGCTGCCCTTGCTGCCGCTATTGTTTCTTCGCTGGCCTCCATGCTGAATTCTACCGCCACCATTTTCACGATGGATATTTACCGGCCTTACATCAACCCGAACGCGAATGATAAGCAAACGGTAAGTGTCGGTCGTCTTACAGCCGGAGTAGCGCTTGTGGTTGCCATGTTTATTGCTCCGATGTTAGGAAACCTCGGCCAGGCGTTTCAGTTCATCCAGGAATATACCGGTGTTGTTAGTCCCGGTATATTAGCCGTATTCCTCGCTGGACTTTTCTTTAAGCGCGCAACAAATAACGGTGCTATCTGGGGCGTCATCGCTTCCATTCCGATCGCGCTCTATTTCAAAGTTGCACCCAATGGCTGGTCGGATGCCGCCATCTTTGTGAATATTCCCTTCCTCGACCAGATGATGATCACCGCGGTATTATCCCTCGCCATCATCCTGGGTATCAGCTTTTATGAATCCAAGGTGGCTGATGAGAAAGGCATTATCCTCACTAAAGAATTATTCAAGACCAGTCCGGTATTTAATATTGGTGCAACTATCGTGATGCTGATCTGTGCTGTCTTGTATGCCGTATTCTGGTAATCATGCCTAAGAGCTTATTTCGAAAACGGGGTCAAACAGGACCCCGTTTTTTTTTACATGCAAGCCCTTCTTTCAACCCAATCAGTTTTCAGTTATTGGAGATACCTCGCCATGATGGAGGTCCAGAGTTGGTAACCTTTTTCATTCATGTGCAGGCGGTCATCGAGGAACAATTCTTCCCTGGGCTTGCCGGAAGGATCCAGCATCCCATCATAAACATTGATAAAAGAACTGTTCCTGATGGTTTTCAGATACGCGCTTATCATGTGGTTCCCTTCCTGATAATTGGATAAAAGATTCGCTCTGCTGGGACTTGGCTTCATCGAAACGTAAGTGATGTAGACCGTGGGAAAGCGTGAACGAATTAAGCCCACCAGCTCTTTGAGCCGGTTCAAAACCAGCACAGCCGTTACCGTGGAATCATAGGCAAAGTCGTTTTCACCGCAGTAGATAACCACTTGCTTCGGACGGTACGGTGTTACGATATAATCAACATAGCGGATCTGATCCAGCAACGTTGAGCCACCAAAGCCCACGTTCACAATTTTCTTTTCCGGAAAAGCTGTGTCAACATCTTTCCAAAACGTGAAGGACGAACTGCCGATGAATAAAATTTCACCACGCGGACGAGGGCGCTGAACGTCTTCCAGCACCAGTTGCTGAACTTCATTCCAAAAAGGAGGAGCCTGCTGCGACAGGCTCCTGTAGGTAATGAAAAGGCTTAGTAGCAGTAAGACTGCCGACAGGTTTCGGGTTGTCATCGCTTACTTCAGAGTAAAGCTTGCCTGCTTAACCTGTTGTGAGTCACCACCGACATAGACATGGAACTCACCGGGCTCAGCTATAAATTGTAAATCAGCATTATAAAATGATAAGTCATCCTTGGTCAGTGTGAAAGTTACCTTTTGCTTTTCACCGGCCTTGAGGTTGATCTTTTTAAAGGCCTTCAGCTCTTTGACCGGCCGCGTTACCGAACCAACCAGGTCGCGGATGTAAAGCTGTACCACTTCGGCACCATCGCGCGAACCTGTATTGGTTACATCGACTGATATTGTTAATGATTCATTCATTCCCATCACAGCCTTATCTAATAAAGGCTCACTGTAGGTAAATGTGGTGAAGCTCAAACCATAACCAAATGGATACACCGGTTCGTTGGACACATCAAGGTAGTTGGTGAGAAATTTCGTAAACCATTTCTTTTGCCCCAACGGCCGGCCGGTGTTTTTGCGTGCATAATAAATCGGTATCTGCCCTATATGCTGCGGGAAGGTGGTGGTCAACTTGCCGGAAGGATTAACATCACCGAATAAGACATCCGCAATGGCATCACCGGCTTCACTCCCGCCAAACCATACATTGAGAATGGCCGGAAGATTTTCATGCTCCCAACGTAAGATGAGCGGCCTTCCGGTAAACAGCACCAGCACCACCGGCTTACCGGTTGCCACCAGTGCCTTGAGCAAATCCCGCTGCGTTTCCGGTATACCGATATCAACGCGGCTGGCCGTTTCACCATTCATCTCAGCAGACTCACCAACGGCTGCAACGATAACATCCGCCTGCCGGGCAATGCGCAAGGCTTCTTCGCGAATGACATTTGCCGGCCGTGGATCGCGGTTCAGTGTTTTACCAAACGGTGTTGCGTTCGCTTCCAGCTGCGCATCTTCATCCAGGTTTGATCCCTTCGCATAAAGTATCCGGGCGTTTGAACCCAAAACGTTTTGCATACCCTTCAACAAGGATACCGATTCATGATGACGTGTAGCGACACTCCATGTTCCTGACATCTGGTTAGCTGCATCCGCCAGCGGACCGATCAACGCAATCGTACCTGTCTTCTTCAGCGGCAACAGGCTGTTTTGATTTTTCAGTAGCACAAAACTTTCAGCAGCTACTTTCCTTGCGAAAGCGCGGTTTGCCGGTGTGAATACTTCAGTTTTAGCGCGGTTCTCATCACAATAACGATACGGGTCATCAAACAAACCCAGCTTGAATTTTGCTTCCAGAATCCTTCGGCAGGCCAGGTTGATTTGTGCCTCATTGATTCTGCCTTCTTTCAGGGACTTCTCCAGCGTAGTCAATAATCCTTCACTCACCATGTCCATATCCAGGCCGGCCTCCAGCGCTTTGGCCGATACTTCCTGCAGGTCTCCGATGCCGTGCTCAACCATTTCCATAACACCTGTATAGTCGGAGACAACGAAGCCTCTAAATCCCCATTCGTTGCGCAGCACATCGGTGAGCAACCATTTATTTGCCGTTGCCGGTATGCCGTTAATTTCATTAAATGATGCCATGATACTTCCGGCACCGGCATCCAGTGCGGCTTTGTAGGGAGGCAGATACTCGTTGTACATGCGGTGATAGCTCATGTCAACGGTGTTGTAATCAAGGCCGGCTTCCGCAGCACCATACAAGGCAAAGTGCTTAACACAGGACATGAGTGTATTGGATGCTGACAGATCATTACCCTGGTAACCCCGTACCATGGCTTTGGCAATTTCACTGCCGAGATAGGTATCTTCACCGGAGCCTTCCGATATACGACCCCAGCGTGCATCGCGGGCCAGATCAACCATGGGTGAGAACGTCCAGTTGATGCCATCGGCACTGGCCTCCTGCGCGGCCATGCGGGCCGTGGCTTCAATCAATTCCATATTCCAGGTGCAACTGAGTCCCAACGGAATGGGAAAGGTGGTTTCGTAGCCGTGTATCACATCCATACCGAAGATCAATGGAATTTTCAATCTGCTCTTCTCAACAGCGATCTGCTGCATCTCGCGTATGGCCGCCACCGATTTGATATTGAATAAACCGCCAACGAGTCCCTTTTCAATTTTGAGGGCGATATCTGAACTCGCTGCTTCACCCGTGGTGAACTGTCCGGCAGATGGAAGATTGAGCTGCCCCAGTTTTTCTTCGAGGGTCATCAAAGCCATCAGCGAATCAATTTTTTTATCCACCGAAGTGGATGATTTGGGTGATGCCGTACACGCTGCCAGTACAACCCCGATAATGAGAAACGATAAAAGAGATTTCATACAACTTTTGTCAATAGGTAAAACCAAGTTTAGTCAGGCCTTGCTGTACTTCCGGTGCCTGCATGAATAAACGCCAGAGCAAACCACTTCGGTAGTTCTCTATCATCACTGGTATAGGTC
>JALOMI010000245.1 GCA_025455465.1 Cyclobacteriaceae bacterium
TTTTCCATGTCGTTCTTGCCAACAAAAATGGTATCGATGCTATTCAGCCCCATCACCGGAATGTCGGCATAAGAGAAATGATTCGGACAAAAAATGTACTGCTTCTTCGGATCCAGCTTCGACCGGTATTCAACCGACCAGGGCAATCCAGTGAGCACAAACAATGACTTTGCCCACCACCGGTTAAGGATACCCACCAGCCGGAAGCGCCTCTGGTCGATGATGGGAATCATTAGCAGCAGAAAGAAAATAAGAAACAGCAAACTGAATATCAGCAAGGCATACCCCGTATAGATGATGCGGAGAATCTTCATCACTAATCAGAATACTTCGTTCAGTTTACTGACGGTTGATACCGGTGGGCCGCGGAATTATGATCAGGTCTTTTTGTCGTCCGTCTATGTAACGGAAGCCGGTTTCATCATAATACCCATCCTCTTCGAGTTGAATAAGAATGTCTTTCTTCCATGACTCCACAAATACTTTAGCGTTCAACTCGATCGAATAGGCGGTGTTATGATGCATCGGGTAATCACCGGTGTAGGGAACACCGCCCTGCATATCCCACATGCCGATGGTGGAGCCCGCTGCATGTCCGTGAAAGCCGATCGGGTGGGTGTAGATCGAAGGGGTTATGCCCTGTTCAATTGCCTGTCTGCGTGTATCGGCCAGAATCTGGTTACCGGTTTTGCCCAGTGCGAAATTGTTGGTGAGGATATCCTGCAATGTATTTCCGGTAGCCAATGCCTTCTTCAGGTCTTCGGGAGCATCGGTTTCACCGGGCTTCAGTATATAAGCGTGTTGCTGGGTGTCGGTGTTGAGGCGCAGGTAGGTTATACCGAAATCCACGTGCAGCAAATCACCAGGCATGATCACCAGTGGCAACGGTCGTTTGGTAAAGATGCCTTCGGGTTCATTGCGCTGGATGGAAACGCTGGGCTGGAACCAGGTATCTAGTTTGAGTTCTTTAATCTTCTCGCGGTAGAACCACACCACATCATCCGTGGTGGTGATGCCGGGATGGATGACCTGATCGGAGAAACCTTCTTTGATAATATCGTGTGCAATGCGGCAGATCTGCTGGTAGATAACCATCTCGCGGTCAGTACGTGTTTCCAGCCAGCCTACCGCCAGCTTCTCGGCAGAGGTAACGTTACCTTGTATTTTTTTCGGCAATGCTTTCATCAGTTTTTCGTGATGGGAATGGGTTAGTCCATCGGCATGTCCGTAAAAATCCGACATGTTTACACCGATTTTTTTCGGGTTGCGTTCGCTGATGAGTTTGCCGAGCTGTGCCCACTGATCGGGCTGGGAGTCCGGATCCCACGAACGCTTGAAAATTCTTCCCACATCATAACGCGACACAGCCAGGCATTCAATCTCCTTATCCGTTCCGCGGTCGAACATTACGAGCATCGTTGTTCTGCGTGCTGCAAACCAGGTGGCCGGCAGAAAGGTGCGGATGACAGGATCTTCATTGTATTCACTGCTGATGAGCACCCACATGTCGAAGCCTTCCCTGCGCATAAGCTTTGGCAGAACAGTGCGGATGCGGTCGTCAAGCAGTTCATCAATAACCCGCGCTTGTTCGCGCTGGGTTAAAATCACCGGGTACTGGGCCTGGGCAAAGAAGCTGATCAGAAGTAAGCAAGTAAACAGGTATCGCATAGTTGTTTTGATTTCAATGGTCAAATATATCAGTTAGTCATTGGTTGAGTTGATAGTCAGAATGCAACGCTCATGGCGAAGAATTTCCTGGGCGTGCTCAACCTCAATGTGTGAACGGGCATCATCCAGTTGTTCGCGCATGCCACGTTTGATTTCTTTCATGCGCATGGCTTCGATGAAGCGCTTGACATCTTCCCGGTTTTCAAGGATAAGTTTGGGAACCAGCGTTGGTTTATTGTCATCATCTTTCGCCACCATGGTAAAGAAGGATGAGTTCGTGTGCTTGACTGCATGGGTTTTTACATTCAGTGCTTCCACGCGAATGCCCACCACCATACTCGAACGTCCTACATAGTTTACCGATGCATGTAAGGAAACCAATTCACCCACATCCACGGGCTGAAGAAACTCTACGTTATCTACGGTTACGGTTACACAATAGGTGCCGGAGTGTTTGCTGGCGCAGGCATAGGCTGCCTTATCCATCAGCGACAATAAAATGCCTCCATGAATCTTTCCGCCAAAATTCGCGTAGGCCGGAATCATCAGTTCGGTAATGGTGGTTTGCGAGTAGCGTACCGGTAAAGCGTCATCGATCATGCAGTTATTTTTTAACCCGTTCAAGATAAGGCAAACAAGAAAATACTCCTATGCTTCTTTCAGGATCAGTTGGTTGCTGTACTTCGGCTCAGCATGCGGAACCGTACAAACATGGCTGAAGCGGTAACAGTAAGGCCAATCAGCAGTCCGTACCAGATGCCTTCAGCACCATAACCCAGTGGAAATGCCAGGGCATAGCCGAGGGGTAATCCGATAATCCAGTAGGCAACAAAGATCAGCAGCGAGGGAATCTTCACATCTTTCAAACCGCGTAAGGCACCGGCACAAACGACCTGGGTTCCGTCTGAGAGCTGAAAGAGTCCGGCAATGATGAGCAGGGGTGCTGCTACGGCAATCACTTCCGAATCATCGATATAGATTTCGGGTAATTCGTAGCGCCACACAACAAACGCTATACCCCAGATGGCCATGATAAAAAGTGCCATGCCCAATAAGGTAAATCCAGCCATACGCAGGGAGAAACGATCTCCCTGGCCGAGGTAGCTGCCGATGCGGATGGTGGCGGCAGCACCCAGTCCGGATGTCATCATGTAACTGATGGTGGCCAGGTTGATGGCAATCTGATGTGCCGCCAGTGCGGTAGTGCCCAGCCAGCCCATCATGATGGCGGAGAAGCCAAAAGCAGCCACTTCAAAAATAAACTGGATGCCGGCCGGTATGCCGATGTGAAGCAGTCGGTTGATGAGTTTGGAGGAATAGTTTCCAAATGAAAAACCTCCTTTATAGTCGAGAAATTTCTTGCCGTAGAAAATGTAAAGAGCCATAAGCAAGCCCATGATGATGCGGGCGATCAGAGTGGCCCACCCTGCACCGTTCAGTCCCATGGCAGGAAATCCAAATTTACCATAGATGAGCAGGTAGTTAAGCAGGATGTTGAGGAGGTTGCTGCCGATGACGATGATCATCGCCATGCGGGTGCTGTGAAGGCCTTCGGCAAACTGGCGGTAGGTTTGAAACACCATGAACGGCAAAATGGAAAGGGAGATAATACGCAGATAAGGCAGTGCCAGGTCAACGACCTCTTCGGGCTGGTTGATGTGGTAGAAGATGAATTGTGTGGCGAGTATGCTGATGACCAGGATGAGCCCGGTAACCAGGTTGATGATCAGCCCGTGTTTCAGCAACGCAATGATCATCGGTTTATCATTCTTTCCGTCAGCTTCGGCAACGTAAGGTGTAATGGCGTACGATACACCAATACCGAATGTGAGCAACAGCATGAACACAACGTTAGCCAGTGAAGAAGCGGCTAAAGGTGTTGCACCGGTGCGTCCGATCATAATGCTGTCGGCAACACCGGTCATCACCTGCCCGAGCATGCTGATCATGACCGGATAGGCAAGCAGGAAATTCGTTTTGATGTGCTGGCGTATGGTCATGCCGTGCTAGAAATTCTTCATGCGTGCTAATTTCAGCAGACCGGCAACACTCATGCTGTCGGTAATTTCACCGCGCATCACCATTGCAATAGCTTCCTTTAAAGGTAATTTTTTCACCACCAGGTCGGCTTCGGTTTCTTCCAGTTCATCATCACCTTGTTCCAGATCTTCTGCGAGGTAGATCAGCGCTACTTCGTCCGTGACGGAATTGGAATTGTGAAGGGTAAGGAAATGCTCCCACTTTTTTGCGATGAGGCCGGTTTCTTCCCGCAGTTCGCGCTGTGCTGATACAAGTGGAGGAATGCCAAGCGGTCCGCCACCTTCCGGAATCTCCCACGAGTAAGCATCGAGTGTATACCGGTATTGTCCCACCAGCCAGGTATTTCCTTCCTCATCAACCGGAATGATGCCAATGGCAATATTTTTGAAGTGTACTTTGCCGTAAATGTTATTTCCGCCAGCCGGGTTGATCACATCGTGTTCTTCGAGTTTAATCCAGTTGTTTTCGTAGATATCGCGTTTGGCCAGTGTTTTCCAGGGGTTTTTCATTATGGTATTTTGATTGGGCGTCAAGATTGAAAAAAGTTGTGATTATTAACGGAGGAAATTTTAGTATGCATGAATTTTAACCCGTGTTAAAAACTTCGTTTACATCAGATAAGGTTGAAGCCGGCTGCGATGAAGCTGGCCGCGGTTGCCTGGCGGGGCCGGTCGTGGCTGCTGCGGTAATCCTGCCCTCAGGTTATGAGAACCGTTCGCTTAATGACTCCAAACAACTGAGCGGTGATGAACGAATGGCCTTACGCGAAGTAATCCTGCGCGAGGCTGTTGCCTGGGGTATCGGTGTGATCAATCATGAAGAAATTGACCGTATCAATATTCTTAATGCTTCTTTCCGTGCTATGCACCTGGCCATTGATCAGCTGAAAGTTCAGCCTGACCTTTTGTTAATCGATGGTAATCGGTTTAAGCCATACCCATCGATTGACCACCAATGCATTGTCAAAGGAGATGCAAAGTTCATGTCCATTGCGGCAGCAAGTATCCTGGCAAAAACCTATCGCGATGAGTTGATGATGAAACTCGCTGCTGATTATCCGGGTTATGGTTGGGAATCCAACAAGGGGTATCCAACCCCAAAACACCGCGAGGGCATCAGGAAGTTTGGGTTATCACCCTACCACCGGAAATCATTTCGGTTATTGCCATCTCAGACTGAACT
>JALOMI010000246.1 GCA_025455465.1 Cyclobacteriaceae bacterium
GTTTCAATTTCGCTTTGTGAGCGCAGCACATACGCCTGCAGTCCTTTCCCGTTAGCCAGGAGGGATTCATTTACCCGTTTGCCTTCCAGGGCACGTGTTAGGGCACTCTCATAGATAGCCACGCCTTCCCTGGCGCTCAGGTAACTGAAATAAGCTACTTTGATGTTGCGGATCAGCTCACGTTTGTAGATGGCTACCTCATAATCCTGGAGCAGCACTTGTTGCTGTGTGATTTTACGATTGTAGATCAGGTCGGTATTGAAAATCGGCATGGAGGTGCGTGCCCGCACATCATAGAAATCGCGTGGGAAGAAGTTGGTGTTTACATTTTCAATCTGGGGGAAATTATCGCTGCCGGTCAGTTGATTCAGCGTGGCATAGACCGGGTTAAGCAGATCGCCCACCGGAAACGAGATGTTGCGGCCTCCGTCACCGCTGATGAAATCGCCCACAATCTTAACCGAAGGAGAGAACATACCGTTGGCAATTTTGAGGGAGTAAACAGCCCGCTCCAGGCTGATGGATCGCTGCTGGAGTACGATGTTATTGCGAAGCCCTTCGTCAAGGTAAGTATCCAGCACATTCTGGCTGAAGGCCGGCACCATGGCCGATATAACGACTACCAGGTGAATCGAGAATCGGGTAAAGGATCTCATAATGAACACTGTTAAGTAATTGGTAAAAATTTTATTTCAATCGTTCCAGCATGTGAACGTACGTTTCAAAAGATCCCATCATTAAGGTATCCAGGTCATAACCGCTGCTTTTCGCGGCAGCCACGTGGCCCAGGTGACCACTGGTGCGCAGGGTACATAATCCGTGCATGGTACTCCAGATAATAAGGGATACACGTTCTTTTTCGAGCCCGTTGAAGTAGCCATACTCCTGACATTCTGAAACCGTCTTCAGCAGTATGTCAAAGGCGCGGTCCCCTTCATTCCAATCAACCAGTCCGCAACTTTCCACATGGTGTAAAGGTTCAGGCAAAACAAAGATAAGTTGGTATAAATCAGGGTTTTGTGTGGCAAACTGAATATAGGCACGGCCCAATGCTTTCAGCCGTTCAAAAGGATGTTCAATAACTTCATAAAGCTTGAAGTGACTTACCAGAAGCCTGAAGCCTTCCTGGTGCAAAGCATGAATGAGTTCATTCTTATCTTTAAAATACAGGTAGATGGTCCCAGCGGAGTATTTGATTTTATTGGCAATGGCCCGAAGCGAAATTGCTTCATAACCTTTTTCATTCAGCAACTGTTTGGCTGCCAACAGAATTTCCCGCTTTAATTCCTCTTTGTGCTGTTCCTTTTTCGTAATTGTCGTCATGCTGTGCAAATCAACGAAATAAAATGAACAGTGTTCAATAAAATATTTAATTTTGTCATTGAATGGCGTAAAGCATTGGAAATCAGTGTGAATTATTGTCTTATAAAACTGAATGGGTGTTAGCTGCAGGCTTTCGAAGGTAAACAAAGAACCGGTTAAGGAGTTAAATACGAATAATCATTTTATTCTGAGATGCGCATAATGATGGAGCAGATGAAACACGCGGTCCGGACAATGGTTGTTGTTACGGATGATGAATTTGATTTGTTTTTAAAGGGATGTTCGGTCAGGCGCTATTTAAAAAATGAATTTGTTAGCGAACCGGGCAAAGTACCTCAGCATATCTTCTTCATCTGCAAGGGATTGATTCGTGTTACAGTCACTGATAAAGAAGGCAACGAACATACCATACATTTTGCGCTTGAGAACCAGTTTATCGCAGATTATTCCAGCTATATACTTGGTCAGGATGCGCTTTACACGCTGCAGGCGCTGGAAGATACCGATGTCGTTGTAATACCCCGAGCTTCCATTGATTGGGGTTATGAACAGTTAAAAGAAGGACAGAAGTTGGGCCGGCTTATCGCTGAGTATTATTTCATCTACCAGGATAACCGCATCAAGAATCTGTATGCCCGTACACCGAAAGAACGCTATGACTCCATATCCGAAGTATTTCCAAACATTCACAACCGTGTACCACAGCATATGATTGCATCCTACCTGGGCATTACACCGGTTCATTTGAGCCGATTGAAGAAATCCGATTTCTCTAAAACCTAAACATTTGTTAACGTCAGCCGATGAAAGTCTTCTGTTGCTTTGTCTAAAAACCAAAGCATATGAAACTATCCGAAAAGGAAAAAGTAAGATTGCGCACCGCCTATGGTCCGTGGGCACTGGTTACCGGTGCATCTTCCGGTATCGGTCTGGAACTTTCGCGTTTGCTGGCTTCAGCAGGATTCGATGTTGTCGTGCATGGCAGACGGGCCTTGTTGCTGCAGCGACTTGCTGAAGAATTCACCAAACAGTATGGTGTACAAACAGTTGTAGTGTCATCAGATCTATCAACTGAAGAAGGTGTGCATGAGGTATCAACGGTAACAGCCGATAAAGACATTGGTCTCTTTGTCGGATCGGCCGGGTTTGGAACATCCGGTTTATTTCATCAGAGCAAACTGGAAGACGAAATCGTTATGTTGAGAGTAAATGTTGATGCACTGCTGCGGCTAACCCACCATTTCAGCCAGCGTTTTGTTGCACGCGGTAAGGGAGGTATAATTTTGCTGAGTTCAATGGTCAGTTTTCAGGGAGTGCCTTATGCCGCACATTATGCATCAACAAAGGCTTATGTTCAGTCATTAGGAGAGGCGCTGGCCCATGAACTTATGCCGTATGGTGTTGATGTATTAACAGCAGCGCCAGGACCTGTACGCAGTGGCTTTGAATCCCGAGCAGGATTGCATATGAATTTAACAATGAAGCCAGAACAAATTGCAGTTCCCATTCTCAAAGCATTGGGTAAAGAGTCTACACTTCTTCCAGGGTTACTTACAAAAGTGTTAGTAGGGGCGCTGCGCACGGTTCCACGGTGGGGAAAGGTAATGATCATGCAAAAGGTAATGGGAGGGATGACGGCCCACCAACGATCTTAACTGCATAAGCTGATGAAAAACTTTCTTCTTTTTTTGAAAGACCGAAATGAGGTCTTGTACTACTTCGGCTTGCTGTGTCTGGTGGCAGCTGCTATAAGCCTTATACTGACAAAGGTTACCACGATTCAGGTTTTAGGAACAAGCGCGTGGAATAAGCCCTTCAAATTTCTTCTGTCATCAGCCATTTTTGTGTGGTCCATGGGGTGGTACCTCCACTATCTCGGACCATCTGCTTCGGTGACCTGGTATTCCCGGGGCATGATTTTCTTATTGACCATCGAGTATTTGTATATCCTTCTGCAAGCTGCACGAGGGATGACATCTCACTTCAATGTAACAACTTCAGGCAATGCGACCTGGTGGGGTATTATGGCTTTCGCAGCAGTTTCGATTTCCCTGTGGACGTTAGTTGTAAGTATTCCCTTTTTTACGCGGTCATTTCCTGAATTACCTCCGGCATATATCTGGGGTATCCGTATGGGTCTGATCGTCTTTGTGATTTTTTCCTTACAAGGGTTGAGTATGGGCGCGCGAATGGCTCATAGCGTGGGTGGCCCTGATGGAACACCAGGTTTACCGGTGGTTAATTGGAGCAAATCATTGGGTGATTTACGAATTGCTCACTTTATGGGGATGCATGCCTTACAAGTTATTCCGCTTCTGGCATTTTATCTGTTCCGAAGTGCCACAACAGCTATACTTTTTGGAATTGCGTATGGTGTTCTTTCTACTGCCTTATGGTTTCAAGCCATGAATGGTAAATCCATTCTAACGATTTTTAGATTTTGGTAAGGTCATGTATTCATCCGGAATTGGTCTGTATTGATGGACATCGGTAAGTTACTTGATTAAAAAACTCGACACTATGACAGAATGGCCTCTTCAAAGACCCTACTGATTAACTGGGTCATGTCTGCTATGATGGTATTGCTTGCTGCGTATTTTACACTGGTGAAAGGGGGTTTAGAGTAGGGTAAGTCCAATCTCGGAATTGCGTTGCTGGTTGACCTTTTTAAACATGATTTTTCATTCACCTGTTGTCCTCGCTACCAGCATCTATGGTTGATTAGGCATGTCATTCCCGTATTTACCCTGCTGGGGATTGTAATACTCAGTCGGTTTGCCGCCTGAATGTGATCGTATTTTATTCGAGACCTGATTCCCGGAAGTTTCTTGTCGGGTTTGTTGTTAAATAGCGAAGCTTTTATCTAGATTAATAGCATGGATTGGTCTGCTTTCCATCGTGAACAACTCATTAGGAAATTATCCTCAGAATCGTTCGATCTGCTTGTGATCGGAGGGGGTATTACCGGTGCCGGCATTGCATTGGATGCTACCTTGCGCGGATTGAAAGTGGCCTTAATTGAAAAGGACGATTTCGCTTACGGAACAAGTTCTCGCTCTACCAAACTCATTCATGGCGGACTGCGCTACCTGAAGCAAATGGAGTTTGGCCTGGTGAAGGAAGTGGGTAGTGAGCGGGCCATTTTACATACGTTGGCGCCCCACCTGGTAATCCCGGAAAAGATGCTGCTGCCCTTAAAAGAAGGGCGGGGTTTTGGTAGCCTGCTGACATCTTTTGGCTTGAAGCTATACGACTGGCTGGCCGGTGTACAAGGGGAGGATCAGCGAAAAATGCTCACCCGGAATCAAACGCTAAAGCAGGAGCCGATATTGAATCCCGAAGGGATAAAAGGTGCCGGATTATATGCTGAATACCGCACCGATGATGCGCGCTTAACACTTGAAATTATTAAGACGGCAGTTAAGCATGGTGCCTGTGCCGTAAGCTATGTTCAGGCAGAAAAGTTTGGTTATGATCAAGGCAAAGTCAGCAGTGTTATCATTAATGACCGCATTACAAAGCAGAAGCTTGCCACACAAGCTCAGATTATTGTTAATGGGTGGATACCCTTCGCGAAGCCGATGGTTCCCGCCAGGGAAAGAAACTTCATCTGACAAAAGGTGTTCACCTGGTTGTTCCAAGGAAGCGGTTGCCGGTACGACAAGCCATCTATTTTGATGTACCGGATGGCCGGATGATTTTTGCCATACCCAGGCGTTTTTCAACGTATATAGGAACCACCGATACGGATTATGATGATTCTATTGATGAGGTAACAACTACACCTGCGGATGCGCGGTATCTTCTTGACGCAGTGAATGAAGCCTTTCCATCCGTCAACTTATCTACGGCCGATATTGAATCCAGCTGGGCTGGTCTTCGACCGCTGATTCATGTAGATGGGAAATCAGCATCAGAACTGTCGCGCAAGGATGAAATTTTTGAATCGATGACCGGATTGATTTCCATTGCCGGTGGCAAGCTGACCGGCTATCGGAAAATGGCTGAGCGCATTGTTGATCTGGTCATTGAACGCGGTTTTAATGATCGGCCGGCCAACCCTTGCGTAACAGCCACGAAAATTCTGAATGGTAGCGACTTTGCGTCCTCCAGTGACGTACGAAATTATATTGATAACCTGGCCCTTCGGTTACGACCGGTGCAAGGGGAATATTTCAGTGATTACCTGGTTCATACCTACGGCCGTCAAACAGAAACTGTTCTGGACCTGTTAGACCATACCGAAGGAGAAGATTTCAGTATACGGCTGGCAGTGGCTGAGTTGCGTTTCTGTCTGGAACATGAAATGGTGTTGTCGGCATTGGATTTTTTTAATCGAAGAACTGCGATGTTGTTTTTTGACATGCCGCGACTTCAGCATGTTAAAAACGACATTCTGCGTGAACTTAAAATTCAACTTGGCTGGTCGGACGAAAGACTGTTTCAGGAACAGGAAAAGCTGGAACAAGCGATACGAGAAGCCCGGATTTACCCATAAATTACTTGACTATTACTTGACCATTCATGAAGTACATTATTGCCCTTGACCAGGGAACGACCAGCTCCCGTGCTGTTTTAGTGAATGAACACGGAAAGATTGAAGGCATTACCCAGCAGGAGTTCCGGCAGATTTTTCCGCAACCCGGCTGGGTAGAACACGATCCGGTTGAAATTCTTAATACCCAATTGGGTGTGCTCGACCAACTAATTCAATCAACAAGAATTAACGTTCAGGATATCCTGGCTGTTGGCATAACCAACCAACGGGAAACCACTGTTGTGTGGGATAAGAAGACCGGGCAACCGGTATATAATGCCATTGTCTGGCAGGATAAGCGAACTGCTGCGATTTGTGAAGACCTTAAAGTAAAAGGTCTTGCTGACCATGTACGTCAAACTACCGGCCTGGTGATCGATTCCTATTTCTCTGGTACCAAAGTAAAATGGATCCTCGATCACGTACCCGGTGCGCGTGACAAAGCAAGCCGCGGTGAACTTTTGTTTGGCACCATCGATAGCTGGTTGATCTGGAACATGACCAACCGAAAAGTTCACGCAACTGATGTGACGAATGCTTCCCGTACCATGCTTTACGACATCTGCAACCTGCTGTGGGATAAACGCATGCTGGATGAACTGACGATACCGGAGGCGATGCTCCCGGAGGTAAAGAATTCAGCCGATGATTTCGGGCAGTACACCATTCGTGGCACAGCCATCCCCATCAGTGGTGTTGCCGGTGATCAGCAAGCTGCTCTTTTTGGGCAGGCTTGTTTTGAGCCGGGTATGGCCAAGAATACGTACGGCACCGGATGTTTTATGCTGATGAACACGGGCAGTACCATTCAGGCATCGCCCAACGGCTTGATTACAACCATTGCCTGGGGTATCCAAAATAAAATTGATTATGCGCTGGAAGGCAGTGTGTTTATTGCCGGTGCTGCCGTGCAATGGCTTCGCGACAGTTTAGGATTTATTGATGAATCGAAAGACTCCGAATATTTTGCAGCTAAAGCGCTTGGCTCGAATGATGTAGTAGTGGTGCCTGCTTTTGCCGGATTGGGTGCACCGTACTGGGATATGTATGCCCGCGGGGCCATTTTCGGATTGACCCGGGATACTGGCAAAGACCACATCATCAAAGCTACCCTGGAATCACTGGCGTACCAGACAAAAGATGTGCTTTCGGTGATGGAAGCAGATAGTGGAATCAAACTGGAGAAACTTAAGGTAGATGGTGGCGCCTGTGCCAATAATATTTTGATGCAATTTCAGGCGGACATTCTCAGCACGGAAGTAGAACGGCCGGAAGTCATTGAGTCAACCGCGCTGGGTGCTGCTTATCTTGCCGGCATTGAGACTGGTTTGTGGAGTAAAGAAGAAATCAAGCGGAAACGTTCGATTGAACGAATATTCACACCGTCAATGAATGAAGAGACACGTTCACGATTATACCATCAATGGAAAAAGGCAGTGGAACGGTCTAAAGGATGGATTGATCATTAGCACTTCATCGTTCCTTGGAAGCGTATGTTGCCTGCTCACTTTCCCATTGCTGCCAATAGCGGGAAAGGATTCGTAAATCATCATTCAGACAGGGATAATGAATTTCCTTTTTAGGAAAAGATGGCAATAATCCTTTTGCAAGATCTTGTGCGGATAATCCACCGGTCCATTCAAAATGTCCGGGGTCGTATAAACTACGCCAGCGTCCGCCCCAGATCAGGCCAAGTTTTTCTCCGATAACACCTATTTTGTACCACAGCGCCTTATTGTGCCATTGGGCTTCTCCATTCACGATGGGGACCAAATCCACTGCCAGTCCATACTGGTGTTTGGACTTTCCGGCCCCGCTTCGGGTATACTTTTTACCCATGGTTTTGTATTCGTGTTGTTTAGCATGCGTGCGGTAAGTTTCTACCACGGCCAATTCAATGCCCTTTGCCTTGAGATCATCAAGTAGCACTTTCACTGAAGGCAGTTCAAACATGAGTTCAAAATGCCGGGCGATATAATCCGAAGGGATTTCAATCGAAAACAATTCACTCCCAGC
>JALOMI010000052.1 GCA_025455465.1 Cyclobacteriaceae bacterium
ACCTTTTTCGGACATTCATCTCCTGTCAATGCCGACTTCGAAGTGGGCTTTGTATCCAACCCCGCCATGGGCTATAATAATCCCGGTAAGTACCCGGTGTTTCTCATCAATGGTTGCCAGGTGGGCGATTTCTTTTCCACAGGCTACCGGTTTGGAGAAGACTGGATAAATGCAGTTGATAAAGGAGCGATTGGTTTTGTTGCCCATTCGTATTTCGGTTTCACTACCACGTTACGTTATTACAGCGATTTGTTTTATCGGGTCGCTTTCGCAGATCATAATTTCCGTAACCGTGGCCTTGGTGAGGTACAGCAGGAAGTCTCCAGACGGTATATGCAGTTCCTTGAACCGAATGCGTTAAATCTAACGCAGATTAACCAGATGGTGCTGCTTGGGGATCCGGCTGTAAGGCTTTTCGGTGCTACGAAACCTGATTATTCCATAACACGTGACCGTGTTTTCTTCACCTCATCAGACGGAAAGCCGATTACCGGCTTCAGTGAATCGCTTACCGCAAATCTGATTGTGCACAACACAGGCATTGCTTTGCCCGATTCCCTGCACGTCAGAGTCACCCGTATCTTCAATGACGGAACGACACAGGTTTATGATTCCTTGTTTACTCCGGTATTCTATTCAGATACACTTAAGTTCGCGCTGAAGCAGGAACCAGATCGTGGGTTTGGCAACAACACATTTATTATTGAACTGGATCCGCACCAACAGGTAAGTGAATTGCAAGAGACTAATAATGCCGTTACAATTGATTTATTCATTCCGCGAAATCTTACCCGCAACCTGTTGCCTTATGATTTTGCAGTTATCAATCAGCGTAATATTGAATTGAAATTTTCCAGCACGGATATACTCGGTGAAGAACGGGGATTTTTACTGGAGATGGACACATTGAGCACATTTACCAGTCCGTTTAAGCAATCGTTCACGCTCAACGGAACATTAATTGAGCACCCGGTTGATCTCTTAGAAAAGGATTCAGTTGTTTACTATTGGCGGACGCGTTTCAGCGATCCGCAACCCAATGAAGTGGATGACTGGTCCATATCCTCTTTTAGTTACATCCAGAACGGAAAGGAAGGCTGGGCGCAGATGCGTTTTCCGCAATACCTTTCCAACAGCACTGCGGGTTTGGTGAATGATCCAGTGCTGGAAATTACCTCCTTCGAAAAGAAATCTGTATCGGTTTCAGTGACCACCTTTGGAAGCAATTACAATTTGCCCGGCAAGATGCTCTCGGTGAAAATCAATAACGAAGAGTATACGCCAACGGATGTCGAGGTACAGTGCCGCAACAACACCCTCAACATCATGGCGTTCAGCAAGCAGTCGTTGTTACCGTATGCGGCACTCACCGGTGTGCCCGCCTGTGGCAGAAGACCATTTGTGATAAACAGTTTTACCGACACAGAGCTCCAGGCCAACATCGCTGCGTATTCGGAAAATGTAATTGCCGGAGACTCAGTGGTGTTGTTTACAATTGGCAATCCGAACCTGGCTGCGTTGCCTCCTTCTTCGAAAACAACTTTTGAATCACTGGGGATTTCAGCCGATCAGCTGAACAGCATTCTGCCCGGTGAGCCGGTTGTCATTTTTGCGCGTAAAGGATCACCGGCCGGAACAGCCAAGCTGGTTCGAACAACCGTTGAACCGGCATCTGAGCAGGAACTTTCAGCGAGCGGCACCATTACCGGCAGTGCATTGGAGGGATCCATGACATCTACCATTATTGGTCCGTCCAGGGATTGGTATCAGTTAATTGTAGCTGTGGATGAAGAAGACCAAGAAGATTCTGATTTTTTTGCTGTAGAAGTAACCGGCATAACACAGGCCGGTGAGCGACAACTATTGCTGCGCAGTGATGACGGTGTAATTGATTTATCAGCTGTTACTGTGGAAGATTATCCTTATCTGCAATTCCGGTACATTCCGGGTGACTCTATAAATCTTACACCCCTGCAACTGCGTCACTGGATTGTAACCTATACTCCGGAGCCTGAGGGTGTTCTGCTGGTGCAAGGCAATCGGGAAGCTCAGGAAGTGATGGAAGGGCAACCCTGGAAAGCGAACTATGCATTTTATAATATCTCGGATAAATTATTCCGAGACAGCCTTCAGGTTCGGTTCGAACTAATCAATCAGCAATCACGGAGGGTCAAAACCCAATGGATGAAAATACCGGCACCTTTACCCGGACTATCCAGTGCGTTTGAAGTTACTCACACCACCCAACAGCAGGTTGGGTTAAATGATGTTACTGTTGCAGTAAACCCGCGGATACTTCCCGAACAGTATTATGATAACAACCAGTTAGTACTAACCGGCTTCTTACGTGTTACACCTGATCAGATGCCACCCGTACTGAATGTGACGGTGGACGGTCGTTACCTGATCAACGGAGATTATGTCTCTCCAAATCCCCATATCCGCATTATGCTTCGGGATGAAAACCTTTTTCTGCCAATGATTGATCCTGAACTCGTGCGCATCAGGTTGCAGTATCCGGGTGATGTGTTTTCAACAGTAATTACCTACAATCGCAGCGATGTTCAATGGATGGTACGGGAGGAAGGCCGGGTTTTATCCATTGACTTTAAACCGGTCAATCTTCGTCCCGGTATTTACCGGCTTGACGTGGAAGGACGTGATGCCAGCAACAATCGGCACAGCGAACCTTACCGAATCAGTTTTGAAGTAACAGAAGCATCGGCAATTGTTATTCTGCCTCCGCATCCGAATCCATCATCAGGAACATGCTGGTTTGATGTGGTAGCAGCAGGAACCACACCTCCGGATTTGATCCTAATTACATTTTACGCACTTGATGGACGAATCGTCAACCAGGTTGAAGTAAAGCAGTTGCGTATTGGCACGAACCGCATTGCCTGGGATGGAATGGATTTCATCGGTAACCCATTGCCTTCGGGTCTGTACCTGTACCGTATGCAGGTATTTTCTGCTGGTGAAGAAGTAACTGTTCAACTTCCGGAAGGTGAAAAATTTCTTCAACGGGGCTACGGTAAAATCATCTTGAACCGGTAAGGATCAGATGCCAGTATAGTTGAATGGCGTAATTTTTCTCAGCTTTGCTTTGAGTTCCTCAGCGATATCCAAATCATCAATAAAGCTGGTGAAGTCATTGGCGGTGATCGTTTCATTTTTCCGCGTCAGCGACTTCAGGGCTTCGTAGGGATTCGGGTAGCCTTCTTTGCGCAAGATGGTTTGAATCGCTTCGGCAATCACCGTCCAGTTGGCATCAAGGTCAGCCCGGATGGCAGCCTCGTTGAGTTCGAGTTTACCAATTCCTTTAAGTAAAGAACGTATTGCTACCACCGTGTGTGCCACCGGCACACCGATGTTGCGTAATACGGTGGAGTCAGTTAAATCACGCTGTAGGCGGGAAACGGGCAACTTGGCCGACAGGTGTTCAAAGATGGCATTGGCATATCCCAGGTTGCCTTCCGCATTTTCAAAATCAATCGGGTTAACCTTGTGGGGCATGGCCGAAGAGCCTACTTCACCGGCTTTGATTTTCTGCTTGAAGTAGTTCATCGATATGTACTGCCAAACATCGCGGCTGAAATCAATCAGGATGGTGTTGATGCGTTTGAGATTATCGAATAACGCTGCAAGGTTGTCGTAATGTTCAATTTGTGTAGTGGGTTCGCTACGCACTAACCCAAGGTACTGGCTCACAAACTGATTGCCGAAGTGACCCCAGTTGATTTCCGGGTAGGCCACATGGTGTGCGTTAAAGTTGCCGGTGGCTCCTCCGAACTTGGCGGAGTGGGGTATGGTCTTCAGCAATTCCAGTTGTTTGTTGAGCCGCTCCGCAAACACATATAGTTCCTTTCCCAGCCGGGTAGGTGAGGCCGGTTGTCCGTGGGTGCGGGCCAGCATGGGGATATCTTTCCATTGTACGGATAGCGCTGTGAGTTCATGTATTACCGATTGTAGTAAAGGCAGAAAAAATTCTTCCAGACATTCCTTCATCGACAGCGGAATAGCGGTGTTGTTCACATCCTGCGAAGTGAGTCCGAAGTGCACATATTCTTTGTAGGCACCGAGTCCGGTTTTGTCAAACTGGTTTTTGATGAAATACTCAACTGCCTTGACATCATGGTTGGTAGTCTTCTCGATTTCCTTGATGGCGTGGGCATGCTCCTCGGTAAAATTCCGGAAAATGTCGCGTAGTGTTTCTTCGCGTTCCCGGGCAACTCCGGCTAATTCTGGCAGGGTATAGGTAAGCGCGATGAAATATTCAATTTCCACACGGATGCGGTAGCGCATCAGGCCGAATTCGGAGAAATAGGGTGCTAGCGGAGCGGTTGAGGCGGCATAACGCCCGTCAATCGGGGAGATTGCTGTTAGCGAGTTGAGTTTCACAGGGTGTCATTAAAGTGTAAAAATAGCAAAAGGATGCATCATCGGTTTTCAGATTTACCAAATCCGGCAATCGGAATTGTCTTCCTTTAAATGATTGCGTTAAAATTGAAGCAGAAGTCAACATGATGCGAACCGGCTGCGTTCTTTTTTGTTATAAATGGCAGTAAACGATCGCCTTACCCGAAAACAGAACAATGGCCTTAAATTATAAGGCTGGCTGTACACGGAGCGGTATCGTGCATCGGTTTTAATACGTAGTTTTGTGCCCTGAATATTACCCTATGGCGTTCAGTTTTTTCAAGAAAAACGAGAAGAAGGATCAACCGGTATCCACCGGACACTCCCTGTACCATGAATTGAAAGTGAAACGTGTGGTTAATGAAACAAAAGATGCCATCAGCATCGTGTTTGAACAACCTTCAACGAAAATCACCTATAACTCCGGTCAGTTTTTAACCCTGATCCTGAATATTGACGGCAAGGAACACAGGCGTTCGTATTCGCTATGCACGTCTCCTTTTGTGGATGACGACCTGGCCGTAACGGTGAAGAGGGTGGAGAATGGCTTTATCTCGAATTGGCTTAATGATCATATCCGTGAGGGAGATGTCATTAAGGTGATGGAACCGATGGGGCACTTTACCACGGAGTATGGTAAGGACCGCAAGCGCCATTTGGTGATGTTTGCCGGAGGATCGGGCATTACCCCGATGATGTCGATTATTAAAAGCACCTTGACACAGGAGCCCGACAGCATCTGTTCACTCATATACTGCAACCGGGATATCGAAAGCATCATTTTCAAGGAAGAACTCTCCCGCTGGGAAACCAATTACCAGGGTTGCCTGCATGTCATCCATATTCTGGATAATGCCCCGATGAACTGGCAGGGATATTCCGGTTTACTTAACCATGAGATGCTGTCGAGACTATTTGAACGCATACCTGATTGGGGTATTGAAAAAACCACCTACCTCATGTGCGGACCTGAGGGTATGATGCGCAACGTAGAAACCTTGCTGGCCGAGCACCGGATCCCGAAGGAAAAAGTCTTCAAGGAAAGTTTTGTTCACGGCACGATTGATAAGGAAAAGAAGGAGACAACCCCCGCTCAGTCGGAGGAAATGAAATCCCGCGAGGTAACTATTATCTACGATGGCGCTGAACACAAGATTATGGTGGAGCCGAACCGCACCATTCTGGAGACAGCACTCGATCAGGGAATTGATCTTCCGTACTCCTGCCAGAGCGGTTTGTGTACCGCCTGCCGGGGAAGGGCGCTATCCGGAAAAGTAAAGCTGGATGAAGAAGAAGGCCTTTCGCAGTCAGAACGTGAGGCAGGCTATGTGCTTACCTGCGTAGGACATCCCCTTACCGATGACGTGGTTATTGAAATCGGTTAACCGGTAATCGTCATCAGGTATTTACTTCGTGCTTCTTGTCTTGCACGATGTTTTCAACAGTCCATTCAATACGTTTTTCGAAGGCGTGTTTGCGCACGGCACAATCTTTTTTCGTGCAGATGCGGCAGGAAAAATCCAGGCATCCGTCTGAATGAACAAATAACTCCAGTGACTCGCCAAATTCCTGTCGGACCGATCCGGCCAGTTTGTCGATTTCAGTGTGTGCTTCATGCACGTTGAGATACCACGGCACGGTTAGGTGGCAGTCGAGGTGCAGCGTACTGCCGTATTTGATGATGCGCACGTTATGCAGGTCAATCCAGTTTACACTGCGTTTCCTGTTCAGTAACATTACCATCTGGTGCAGTAAATCATGATCACGCTCATCCATGATGCCGGCCAGCGAGGAGCGGATGATCTTGTATCCTGTAAAGAGTATGACAAGACTGAAAATGATCGCCACAATGCTGTCCACCCAAATCCAGCCGGTAAGGTATAACAGGATCAGCCCGGCAAGAATACCCAGCGTGGAATAGGTATCGCTCATCAGGTGCCTTCCGCTGGCTTCAAGGGCAAGTGACTTGTTGCGCTTACCGGTGCGGATGCACCACCAGCCCATGACCATATTGATGATGGCAGTCGCGGCAATTAGTAACATGCCTGTGTCCAGCTGGTGAATGGTGTCAGGTTCGATAAGATTTTTAATGGCCTGGTAGATAATCATCAGTCCGGCCATGAAAATCAGACTGCCCTCTACAGCAGCCGAGAGAAATTCTACTTTGCCATGCCCGTATGGATGATCGGCATCGCGTGGTTTTGCGGAGAGGTGAAGACTGTAAAGTCCGAGAAAACCCGCAACCACATTCACAATGCTTTCAAGTGCATCGGTAAGTATGGCAACAGAACCTGTCAGCCAGTAAGCCGACAATTTGGTGAACAACAGCACGGTGGAGAAGGCTGCTACCCAGGTTTGTACGCGTATATTTTGTTGCCCGGCAGTCATGTCAGTATTTTTTAGTGCGCAGCAGACGGTAAATGGCCGGCAGGGCAATTAGTACCCATACGATATTGATAAACGTGTTGGCAAAAGCATTGTAATAAATCGAATAAATAATCAGGCAAGTGCCGCCAATAATGTTGAGCAGGTAAAAGGCCGGTGCATCCGATTTTAATTTCTGATAACTGTTCAGCCCATAGGCAGCAATGACCATGCACGAGCCACTCCAACCGATAATATCAATGATCAACTTCTGCATGGATGGTCCGGTAAAGGTAAATGCTTTGGCTATCTTTTCTTCAGTTGAACACGGACAAGTTGCTGATGATTTGTGATGAACAGTGTTTTTTCATCAGCAGATAAGGCACAGTTGGCGGCCGCATTTTCCAAACGGATGGTACCCAGCAGCTTTCCATCCGGATTGAAAATTAGCACACCGCCAGGTCCGGTGGCGTAGACATAGCCACGGCTATCAATCTTCAATCCGTCCGGAAGTCCTTTTCGTGATGAAGTCAGGTGTGATGCATCGTAAAACAAGCTACCCGACACAATTCCTTGTTCATCCAGTACATAATGGTACCAAAAAGGTTTTTCAGGATCGGAATTGGCCACAATCATGTTGCCATCTGGTGTGAAGGCGATGCCATTAGGTCGCGTGAGGCTGTCGATCAGTAAGTGAACATCCCCTGAAACATCCACACGGTAAACACCCTGGAACGAAATCTCTTTATCAGGATCTTCCGATTGTTGTGCCAGTCCATACGGAGGGTCGGTGAAATACCATGAACCGTTGTGCAATGCCAGGTCATTCGGACTGTTAAACCGGTTTCCATTAAAACGATCGGCCAGGGTTGTGAAATTGGGCGAAGGTGCCGTCAGCGGTGAATTCATTTTTGCCACCCTGCGGTCACCGTGCTGGCACATCACCAATGATCCGTCCGCATCCAGTGCCAGTCCGTTAGCACCAGGCTCACGGCTTCGGGTTTCAGTTCCGGTAAAACCGGAAGGTGTCAGGTATTCCTTGAGACCTGATTTTTCCGACCATTCATAGATGGTGTTGCGCGGCACATCGGTGAACAATAATTTTTCATGTGCTTCCAGCCAGACAGGCCCTTCACTCCAAACAAACCCATCGGCCAGAATTTCAATGACGGCCCCCGGCTCAATCACCTGATCCAGTTCAGCATTCAGTTTTTCCAGGCTGCCGGTTGTCGGGTATTTGGGATGGTTACAGGATAATGCGAGCAAGCTCAGCAGGAAATACAGACAGTGCTGTTTAAATCGTGAATGATTCCTCATGATTGACCTATAGTTGTTTGGCGTAAATCCGGAAGCGTTTATAAACCTGACCGTCAAGTTTTGCACATTCTCCGCGCATGCGCAGGTTGGTTTCCAGTATGAGGTGGCTGTCGATAATGGTCATGCCTCTCCGCTGAGCCGCTTCGATGATCGATTTGCCCATCAGCACACTGATGCCCACACCGCGGAAGGCCGGCTTGATTGCGCCCAGCAGCAACGTTAGCTGTTTAGTGCTGCGCATGGCCCTAAGTATGTGGAGAAAACCAAAGGGAAATAATTTACCTCCGGCTTTCTTAATGCCGGCACTCATTTCCGGCATGCCCACCACAAAGGCGACCAGTTGTCCGGAAGAATTGACGACCACTTTCACAAATTCGGGGTCGAGTACCGGCAGGTATTGGGCGGCCAGGTTTTTCATCTCGGTTTCCTGCAACGGGTAGAAGCCGAAGATGTGTTGATACGTTTCATTCATCAGCTTCAGCACCGGCAGGATATAAGGTTGCAGCTGCGCCTTTCTGTTGAACTCCACAAGCCGCAATTCCGGATTTTTGACAATGCGTTGATAGACTTCCTGATATTTCGGAGGAATAGTTTTCGGAATCGGTATCTGGTAAGAGACACAATCAATTTCTTTGGCGTAGCCGGCTGCTTCGATCAGGGCCGGCAGGTAGGGAGGGTTGGTGGGAGTGCCCAGTGCCGGGAGAAAGTCAAAACCTTCGATCTTTGCGCCTTGCGGATCTTTATCGGAGAACCCGAATGGTCCGATGATCTTATCCATCCCCCGTTCGCGGGCCCAGGTTTCAATGGCGCCAATCAATATGCGTGCGGTGTCCGCATCATTGATACAGTCGAGGGCAAAGAAGCGGGCCGTTTTTTCATGATGTTTATTATTGTACGGATGATGGATGATACCCATTATACGACCGACCGGTTTATTGTCACGGTACGCCAGGTAACGAATGGCCTCACAATAATTCAATGCTTCGTTTTTCCGGGCATCATGAAATTTTTTCTCATCCGCCCATAAAACAGGTACCCAATGCGGATCATTATAATATAATTGATGGGGGAGGCGAATGAAGTCAGTTACCTGGGATGTTGTACTGCAGCGAACGAGCGTGATTGCCAATGGGTAAGAATTTTGAGCCTCACTTGATATCACGAATGTACTTACTGAAGATGTATTATTACATGGTCGTTGGGCCGATTTTTTTATTACGGCTTTCACTGATCTGTCGATGAGTTGGCTTTTTTTATCGGTAGTCGGGTTACCTAAATACAACCCGGCCGATTGATATGCACATGTCTCGTGATTCTTACGTCAAGTGTTATGAATCATGAAGAAATGATGAAGTAAACAAAAGACCAACTTAACATGAATATCCTAGAACTTCACAAGAGCGGGGTCATTGAGTACCTCCACCGTAAAGGGTTGCTTAGCAGCAGCACCATAAGTTATATCGAATATTATCAATCCTACCTGCAGGAGCGGGATCAAGGGTTTGGTTATCGTGAAACGGTACGAAAGCTATCCAAGGAATTCCATGTATCTGAGACGACTATAAAAAAGGCTATTCGTGTAATTCAAAACGGGGATTCTATGCCTCATAAGCAGACGTCCCCTGAAAAGTCAATGGTGGCGTCTTCATTTTAACTTTATAGTATGGTTGACTGACAGATCATAAAAGCGATCAGATTAATTTGATTTAGCAACCAGCAATAAATGGTCAATCCCATATAATCCTATCCTATCCCACTTTTTCGGCTGGGCATCTAATTCATGATCAAGTCACTTCCATCGTGGAATTTTTTTATTTGATGATTTGCTGAAAATTCATAACCAAATTCAAAAACAATATTTCGGGCAAATTTGGAATTTGTAAAAGACATTTCTCATCTATTCTTTCGATGATAGATGTTGTCTGATTCGATATTTCTTTCTGAATAGAATTACTGTAATTAGTTACCGCTATCATTTTAAAATTCCTCCCAAACTTTCTCTTTGAAACGTTAAAGGTTAAATAACTGTCAACCGATTGGTAATCAATAATTACGTGTTTTATGTAAAAGCTTAGTTTGTTTTTCATTTATACCTTGGGGGCAAACGCTTGTCAGTTTAAGGATTCAATAGATAAGATATAAGTCAGATCAATCCCGGACAATCTATAATGCTATTTATGATTTAAGCATTTTACATTTTGAGTTTACAGGGCCTAATCCAATTGGTGATGTTAATGGCACAACGTTGGGTGCTTATGTGACATTCTCCTGCGTTAACAGATCGATTTGATTACCCTTAAGTTTTTGATTTTATTGATGTTTTGTGTCCGGAAAAAGGCGGAAAATTTACAGTTGTGGATTCACCAGACGGGCATTTTATTTCCTGGAGTTTTGAGAATCCGATTAGTAAATATATGTGTAGCCTTGCAGTTATTGTGAAAGGAAGTAATGCGGCTAAAATTTATTTATATGGCCCAGACATTTATGGGGATGTTGGTTTGGTATTTCCGTCAAACAATAGAGGGCAAAAATCACAGTTGAGTAATTTTATATTTTACTGAAATTTAAGACAATGTGAGGTTCCCAGATGCTCTATTGACGAAATCGCACGGGCATATGTTACTTGTTATGTTATTAAGGGTAACTGAACAAATTTTACTGCTTATGCAGGAGTAGAAATATCCGTTACACTTTTTGCCAATCAGACCGTAAATGTAGGTCCAGTCACATTCTCAGATGTTACTATTGACGGTACTGTAATTATTACTGTCAATCTTAAAAACGAATGGCAATCCTTCAATATTTAAAACCACACCAAAGTTCAGGATGATGCTTTAAACCTCCAGCAATAAACCCTGCACCTGGCTTGTTTGCATGGAAGACCACTGTAACAGATTATGAGGGTAGAATCGTTTATCCTTTAATTAGTTTCTTTGGTGTGCATGCAGATGTTGGTTCCCAATTGTTTATGAATATTTTAATACCAAATGAGGGTTAGTATTATTAAAGTTTGTAAACCCCGGCCATTAGGATGAGGTTTATTTTTACGGGTTGCTATTTGGTTTCTCACTTTAAAATTGGGCTTTCCCAAAATGGGACAATATCATCATGAAATCCTTCTTTTTGGCCTGATTTCGAACTTTATTGTATTGGTATGATATTGATACCTGTGCTTCTGTTCAACTTAAATAACTGAAGCATGAGTATCTTAAATCTTTATCAGCATGGTATCATTACCTACCTATTTAGAATGGGGTTACTAAGTGGCAGCACCCTGGCCTACATCGATTATTACCGGCACTACCAAAAGGAGCGGGCCAATGGTGCTGGTTACAGGGAAAGCATCCGAAGGGTATCGCGCGCTCATGGTGTATCCGAAACCACCATAAAAAAGGCCGTACGACTGTTCAAAGACAGCGAGCAAGCGGAGGCAACTATGCCGGCTAATCTCAATCTTGCCTGAGCGACTTTTAGAATGGAAAAAACCGGTTATTGATAACAGGTATAAGTCCATCCATTCAATTGCCTGAAGCCAGGGCATTTTTAGATCCCGGGTGTAAACAGCGCTAAACTTTAGTAGATAGCAAAGAAAATTTTGTAGTATAATTACGGTCCTTTCATAAGTAGTACTAAGGCCCTCTTATCAATAAGAACTACACATATGGACAAACTGCTTTACATTATCGATGACGACCCGGTTTACCTCAAGTTCATGACGGAACACTTTAAACGCATGGGGGGCTATGAAACGCGTGTTTTTGAACACGGTGATGAGGCGTTGGAGAAAATAAATGAGCAAAAGCCGTCTTTGATCATTCTTGATAATCACCTGCAGGAGCCAAATAAAAGTGGGGTGTTCTACCTGAAGCATATAATAAAGATCAAACCTCGTATTCCGGTGATTTATATCACCGCTGATACGGATGAAGAGCTTAAAAGGCAGGTGAAGCACATTGGTGTCGACAGTTACATTATAAAAGATCAGTCATTTCTGGTTCATTTGCGTACAGCGTTAGATGAGATTAATAACCAAAATGCCCGGAAAGGATTTTTTAAAAGGCTTTTTGGTTAACTAGATTTGGCTATTCTGCATTTGATTTTCTTAAACGAACTTCTTCCAGTGTGGCAATGTTTCAACTGCCAAATTTTCTCACCGAATATTATTTTATAGTTCAATAGTCGATTTCGATTACTTTCTTTTTATTCAGATTCCGCATTTTCATGGGTATAATTTCCAGCAGTTCTTTCTTTAGTATTGCGATCAATTTTGTTTTCAGGTGATCTCGGTGCGTAACAAGGCTGACTTCGCGTGCCGGGCTGGGTTCTTTCAATCGCTTGACCTGGCTGAGCTGTGATTTGCTGATCTCCATCACCGCCAGTTCAGGCAGAATGGTGATGCCATCGCTTTTATCCACCATCCGTTTCAATGTTTCGATGTTTCCGGTCTCATAGTTAAAATGAAGAACGGAATACTTGCGCAGTTCGCACAGGTTCAGCATCTGCGAACGGAAACAATGCCCTTCTTCCAGCAACCACAACTGATTCGGATCAATATCCGAAGGCAGTACATATTTCTTATTCAGTAAGGCATTCTTCTTTGAGACATAAACAAACAGCTCCTCATAAAATAGCACATCCTCTTTAATTGCGGCATCGTTCAGTGGCGTTACCACAATACCGCAGTCGAGCCGGTTGCTTTTTAATTCCTGGACTAGTTCTTCCGTAATGATTTCCTTAATAAAGAGGTTTACCTGTGGGTATTTTTCGCGGATATTTTTGAATAGCGGAGGCAATAAATAAGGCGCCAGCGTTGGGATGATTCCGAGCCGGATGTCACCGGCCATGGTGTCTTTCTGCGCGGCAATCAATTGCTGAACACCGGCTGCCTCCCGAAGGATCACGCGGGCTTGCGCAATGATGCGCTCCCCGATTTCCGTAGGAATTACCGGCTGTTTGGTACGGTCGAAAATCTTTACATCCAGCTTATTTTCGAGCTTCTGAATCTGCATGCTGAGCGTTGGCTGTGTAACAAAGCAAGCCTCGGCCGCAAGGGCAAAATGCCGGTAGCTGTCCACAGCAACTATATACTCCAATTGAGTCAGTGTCATAGATAATAACTATAAGATCATAAAAATAATCAATTTGAATTATCAATTGGTTTGTCCTATCCTTGACTTTGTTTTCAGTAAAAATGTTAAAGGTCAGATGATCTTAGTCATTGCTCCCAACGAACGCAAGCAGCTATCATTACCGGATAAAATTGTAATTCACTAAACCAATACGCGATGGAAAATAAAGAAGCTCACAAATCAACCATGAATGGTGAAGGCAAATGCCCTTTTCACCAGTCAGCCGGTACAGGCACCCAGAATCAGGATTGGTGGCCCAACCAACTTAAACTCAACATTCTTCGTCAGCATTCGTCCCTGTCCGATCCGATGAATGAAAACTTCAACTATGCGGAAGAATTTAAAAAATTAGACCTCGCAGCCCTCAAGAAAGACCTTACCAAACTTATGACTGATTCACAGGACTGGTGGCCTGCCGATTTTGGTCATTATGGGGGCTTATTCATCCGTATGGCGTGGCATAGTGCAGGTACCTATCGTACCGGTGACGGACGTGGCGGTGCCGGACGCGGTCAGCATCGCTTTGCACCGCAAAACAGTTGGCCCGACAACACCAACCTGGATAAGGCGCGCAGGCTGCTGTGGCCCATCAAGCAGAAGTACGGAAAGAAAATTTCCTGGGCCGACCTGATGATTCTGGCAGGTAACGTGGCCCTTGAATCCATGGGCTTCAAGACCTTTGGCTTTGCTGGTGGCCGTCAGGATGTGTGGGAACCCGACCAGGATATCTACTGGGGAAAAGAAAAAGAGTGGCTGGCCGACAACCGTTATAGCGGTGAGCGCGACCTCGAAAATCCGCTGGCTGCCGTACAGATGGGCTTGATCTATGTAAACCCGGAAGGCCCTAACGGTAACCCGGACCCGATAGCTGCAGCACGCGACATCCGCGAAACGTTCAAGCGCATGGCGATGAACGATGAAGAAACCGTTGCGCTGATTGCCGGTGGGCACACCTTTGGCAAAACACACGGTGCAGCACCCGCCAGTCATGTGGGCGCTGAACCGGAAGCAGCCACCATCGAGGCCCAGGGGCTTGGCTGGCACAACAGCTACGGAAGTGGAAAGGGCGGTGACACTATCACCAGCGGCCTTGAAGTTACCTGGACAACAACGCCTACCAAGTGGAGCAATAACTACTTTGAAAATCTTTTCGGATTTGAGTGGGAACTGTTCAAGAGCCCTGCCGGTGCACACCAGTGGCGGCCGAAAATTGGCGCGGGTGCCGGCACCGTGCCCGATGCGCACGATCCGTCTAAGAAGCATCAGCCAACCATGCTGACAACGGACTTGTCGCTGCGTTTCGATCCCATCTACGAAAAGATATCCAGACGTTTCCTCGAAAACCCGGATCAGTTTGCCGATGCTTTCGCCCGCGCGTGGTTCAAACTGACACACCGTGATATGGGTCCCCGTGCCCGTTACCTTGGACCGGAAGTTCCCCAGGAAGAACTCATCTGGCAAGAT
>JALOMI010000247.1 GCA_025455465.1 Cyclobacteriaceae bacterium
GAAGGAAAGAATTTTTCAGGCAGCCTCAATGCCTTCCGGTGGAGCAGGGGCAAAACACAAATCAGAAAAGCATTCTTTCAGTCAACCGATCAGCTGCAGCTTTCAGTACAGGGGCTTTATCTTGATCAGGCCGACTGGAATAAACCAGCAAACCGCATACTGCTGAAAAACATGGGCTGGAGCAGCCTTGACGTGACGATGCAACAACCGGAAAAGAGAGCAGAGCAAACACCACCTGCCGCCTTACCCCGCATTGACTTGCAGAAACTCGATGGACGCCATTCAACAATTATCTATAACAAGGAAAATTTAAACCTGAAAACACAACTCCAATGGCTCAAGCTTCAGCGCCTCATCCTGAACGACAGCGTTACCATTACGGGCGCAGATGTACTGGGAGGCCAGACGGATGTAACGGCAGGAAAGCAGGGGATCAGCCTTGCATCGTTTATGATCAACAGTGAGGGAGGTAACCTGACCGGATTACGCTACAGCAACGTTGCGAAAGAAAAACTCCAGGCCGGAATTGATGCAATAGCGTTTCGCGCAAACCTGAATCACCTCGTAAATAAAAATCACGAAGCCAGCCGGCTGGAAATTACCGGAATTCATTTGGATGTGGAGAACCGTGATAGCCTCCGGTCCACTCAACTGCGGATGACCAGTGATATTCATCTGCAAAACATCGTTTATAAACAGAAGCGGTTAACCATTGCTGAAGCCGGAATCAACATAGGTCCATTTTATTTTCTGAACAGAAAGAAAGCGGAAGCCCCGGTGGCCGCACCGGAAAAGCCATCATATCAAAATCCGAGAGCGCTGAGATCGTCTATTGATACAGTCTTTCGAAAACGCCTTGATACCAGGCGTATCGCAGAGGCGAATCGTACGGATTCAGTGGTTTATCAGCTAACAGAAGTTTCCTCGGAAAACGGAGGCATTCAAGTCGTAATGCAACAAGTTACGTCAGAACTGCAGGATTCGGCCACCCATATCAAGGCCGATGTAAAATCACTTACCGTCAATACGATTAACCTGAACACGGACAAGCTCAGGGCAACAGTTCCTTACGGCTCTTTCCGTGACCTGGTGCTAAACACGACATCGTTCAGCAATACAGCAGCGATCATTCGTGATAATTATTCAACGGCCTCCATTGACAGCCTGCAGGCAAACATAGAAACCGGCAGCATGCTGTTCCGCGTGGGTCAGCTGGATTATGATCCGGCACAGCAGTCGGCAGCGCTTCAGCAGGTGCACATCCGGCCGGTGCAAGACAGGCAAACCTACCTGGATGAGCATTACTTCCAGACCGACTACATCGATACGCGCCTTAAGAGCATCCTCATTCACGGCCTTAATGTGAAGAAGTTTTTTGATGACTCCCTGCTCCACATCGGCCGCGTTGAAGTCGAGGCTCCGCAACTGGAGATCAGCCGGGATAAAACGCATCCATTCTTCTCAGACAAAATCAAACCGTTGCCGACTAACGCCCTGCAGCAACTGCTGCTGAAGCTGCAGCTGGATACCCTGCTGTTCAGCGGGGGGCGCCTGAGCTACCATGAGAAATCAAGAATAACGGAAAAAGAAGGCACAATCTATTTCACAAAATTGGAGGGCATGGTGAGAAATATCAAAAGCCATGATATAAGATCCGGGGATACCTTATACATCCGCGCCCAGGCCCGCTTGCTCGATTCCGCCAGTCTTACGCTGCGGGTAATGGAATCGTATGAGGATACGCTGGCCGGATTTACCATGATCACCTCCGTGAGTCCGTTTCACACCTCCATTCTTAACCCGGTACTGGTGCCGCTGGTTTCGGTAGATTTCAAATCCGGCTTTGTCGATACACTGCGCATGCGCGCGGTTGGCCGGGAATACCTGTCACTCGGTTCGATGAAATTCTTCTATCATGACCTGAAGGTGGACTTCCTCAATAAGAATGATACATCACGCAATTCAGTAAAAAACGCGCTGCTCAAATTTGTCGCCAACGAGCTGGTAATCAATACCCACAATAAGAAACGCATCGGCACAGTTTACTTTGAGCGCGACCGCACACGGGCTGTCTTTCAGTATTGGGTGAAGATGATTCTCAGCGGAGCTACGACCAGCGTGGGGGCGAAATCAAGCCGCTCACAGATTAAACGCTACCAGCGCGAACTCAACCTGAAACAGGTGCCACCGATCGACAGTAAGCTTGGTGAATTCTAGGTTTAATGAAAGCCGCTTAGCCGTCTTTGTCAAAGCCCGTCATCAGCCGGCAAAACATCGTTTGGGTGCGTATGGCTTTTTCTTAACTTGAAAGACGTTGTCACAAGCCATTGATATTCCAATAACTTCCCGAACCTATGAAGAAATTTTTCACGCTTGGCGTAAGTCTGTTGCTGATGGCAGCATCCTTCGCCCAGGTCACCATCGAAAACCTGCTCAACGTTCCTTATCCCACAGCATTAACGTCAGGCGCTGACGGCAAGCGCATCGCCTGGGTGTTTAACGACCGCGGCATGCGGAATATCTATGTAGCCGATGCACCGGATTTCAATGCGCGCAAAGTCACCAACTATACGCTGGATGACGGACAGGAAATTACTGCAGTTGAATTTCTGCGCAACGGAAAAATTCTCTTCGTGCGCGGAGGCGCTACCAACAGTTCCGGGGAGTTGCCCAACCCGATTGCACTGCAGCCGGGCGTAGACCGCTCCATCTGGCTGATGAATGCCGATGGAAGCGACCTGAAGAAGCTGGTTACCGGGTATTACCCGAAAGTCTCACCCGATCAGCAACACGTTGCTTACCTCAGCAGCGGACAGGTTTGGTTGGTGCCGACTGACTCAGCCGGCAAAGGAAAAAAGTTATTTCATTCCCGCGGCTCACAAAACAGCATCCGCTGGTCACCCGATGGTACGAAGCTGGCCTTTGTATCCGGCCGAGGAGATCATGCCTTCCTTGGTGTGTTTGAACGGTCAACCAACCAGGTTCAGTTTTTAGATGTGAGTGTTGACCGTGATGGTAATCCGGTTTGGTCGGCTGACGGCAAACAAATCGCCTTCATCCGCACACCGAATGTGCGCAACCGCCTGATTTTTATGCCGGAGCGCGAAGGACATCCGTGGTCTGTTCGCGTGGTTGAAGTCAGCACAGGAAAAGCACGTGAAGTGTGGAAGGCAAAACCCGGCAGGGGCAGCGTGTTTCACAGCGGCTTTCCGGTGGCTGATAATTTATTGTGGTGGATGGGTGACCGGCTGATCTTCCCGTGGGAACAAAACGGATGGCAGCAACTCTACAGTGTATCTGTCAATGGAGGCGAAGCGCAATTGCTGACACCGGGCGAAGGTGAAGTGGAAGGTGTTGAACTAACACGCGATGGAAAAAGCATGATCATCACCACCAACATTGGTGATATTGATCGCAGGCATCTTTACCGGATACTTCCTACAGGAGGCAAGCCGCAACAACTTTCTGTTGGCGATGGCATTGAGTACTCACCGGTGGAAACAACAGCAGGAATTGTCTGTCTGCGCACCGATGCCACCACCGCTGCATGGCCTCATGTGATTGGCGCCAACGGGCAATCGAAAATGATTGTGGCGGATTTGTTTCCGAAAACTTTTCCGAAGAAAGATCTCGTCACTCCACAGGCCATTATGATTACCGCTACGGACGGCATGAAAATACCGGCACAGTTGTTTTTGCCGAAAGGCGCGAAGGCCGGTGATAAGCGCCCGGCTGTTGTATTCTTCCACGGAGGATCGCGCAGGCAGATGTTGCTGGGCTTTCATTACAGCCAGTACTACCACAACTCGTATGCGTTGAATCAGTATTTCGCCAGCCAGGGGTATGTGGTGCTGTCGGTGAATTATCGCAGCGGCATTGGTTACGGCATGGAGTTCCGCGAAGCACTGGATTACGGAGCCACCGGTGCCAGCGAGTACCGCGATGTGGAAGGAGCCGGTTTATACCTGGCGCAGCGCCCCGATGTTGATCCGAAGAAGATTGGGTTGTGGGGCGGATCGTACGGAGGCTACCTCACCGCCCTCGGCCTGGCCCGCGCATCGGAGTTGTTTTCCTGCGGAGTTGATATTCACGGTGTACACGACTGGAACGTAGTGATCCGGAATTTTGTGCCGGCCTACAATGCCGAAAAGAACCAGGCGTTTGCGCGCATGGCCTTTGAATCATCCCCCCTGCATTTCATTAAAGGATGGCGCTCACCGGTATTGCTCATTCACGGTGATGACGACCGCAATGTGCCGTTCAGTGAAACCGTAAGCCTGGCCGAAAGCCTGCGCGAGCAAGGCGTATATTTCGAACAAGTGATTTTCCCGGATGAGGTACACGGATTTTTGCTCCATAAAAACTGGCTCAGCGCCTACCTCGCTTCCGCGGATTTCTTCAAAAGGATGTTTGAGCGCAAGTGAAATCTAAGGTAAAGCAGGTACTGAGTTACGTAGCGGGCACGATTGTCGAGAAGCGTCCGAGCAGCATCAGCGGTGAGCTGGAAGTATGGTATCAGTCGGGGAAATATGTGCTTCATTCTCCCGATGCCAATTATTCCTTTGACACCCTGCACCGGATCTTCCAGAAGGCCTTTAAAAAATTATCCATCACGAAACGCAATCCGAAACAGGTGTTGATCCTCGGTTTTGGTGCCGGAAGTGTGGCGCAAATTCTTCGAAAGGAATTATTACTTAATGCATCAATCACCGGTGTGGAAGCCGATCCGGAAGTAATCGCACTGGCCCGGAAATATTTCGAACTGGAAGCCATCGATAATCTTGATATTCAATTGGCTGACGCGGCACAGTTTGCATCAACCTGCACGGCAACATTTGATTTGGTAATCAGCGATGTATTTGTTGAT
>JALOMI010000248.1 GCA_025455465.1 Cyclobacteriaceae bacterium
GTATCTGTGAATGATGTAGTTACTGGACCAACCGTGGTGGTTTGGAGAAGCTGCCCCTGGCTGGAATATTTTTCAAGGCTATAGCTGAGCACCCCATTTTGCCATCCCTCGTAAGCAGACCAGGATAGCTGGCTGTTGTTTTCCCGGGTCACTTCACCACTTAAACGTATCGGTATTATCGGGTCACTTACCGGAGCTCTGTTGCCACAACGGTCGGTGTATACGATCCGGTAAACCGATTGCTTTTCAACCGTGTAACTTTCATCAGTAGCCTGTGGCTGCACGGTAGTTTTGAAGAGTTGGAAGGGGCCGTTATTCTCGCTGCGTGTAACCTGGTATTCTTCTGCAACAAATGCCGGGTCTTGCTGCCACGTCAAAGTCAGGCCAGCATCTGAAACGACTGTGGTTGTATTGACGATGCGGGTGGGTATATCCGTAGAAACAGCGGTAATACAGCGGGGCAGAGAAGCGCTGCTGCTGCCATTGTTGTAGTTTGTTACCAATTGATAGCAATAGGTTGTTTGGCATTGCACCAACGCATCAATAAATGAGGTCTGATTGGTATTGGCTAACAGGTTTCCATCACGCAAAATACTGAAACTGATTACTGCTGCTGTATTGGTCGCCCACGTCAGGTTATTCTGATTATTGCCTGCCGCCACACTGAATTGTGTGCTGCATATCGTATTGGAATACGAAATGGTATTGTTGCATGGATCAAAAGCACCAATCCGAAAACAATAAAAATTATCATTCGTGCGCAGGTTGGTAATCGAGGCAGAAGTTTGGTTATAGATATTTTGTACCAGCTGAAACGTGGTGTTGTTGTTGGTAGCAATCTCCAGGCGGTACTGAATGTTGGGCAGTGTGGTGAAGAGCAGGTCGATTTGTGTGTCATTCACAACATCCAGTTCATTAATAAAAGGAGTTGGCAATGATGGCAGCGCAAGAAAATTCTTCGTTAGTGTATTGCAGTTATCAGCCGCATTCACATTCTTCCCCCGCACTGAGATGGTTTTATTACCGCTGGTGGCATAGGTGTGATTAGCCACCGCCATCGTGCCTTTAGGCACCAGTACCTCCGGTGAGCCGTCACCAAAGTTGATGATATAGCCATCGAAGTTGCTGTCCGTAACCCGAACCTGCACTTCCCGGTTGCTGCAGGTGAAGAGATTAAACTCAGGCTGTATACTGGGGGTAACCGTAATTTGTATTTCATCAAATCCTGCTGATTGATACAAGACACGCAGGGTATATGTACCTGGTTGTGTGTACGTGTGTGTGGCAGTATTGGTAGTGATCTGGTCTGGCAGTGAACCATCGCCCCAGGTGATATCACATGGCTGCCCTGGTCCGCATAAGGCTTCAACAGGTTTAAGATTTGTATTAAGAATAGTAACCTGAAGCCCTGTGCATCCTTTCCTTTCATCAACAAAAAACCGTTGATTGACACTCAGGTATTGTGCCAGTAAATCACCAGATAACACAACCAAAAGAAAAAGGAGCAGCGATTTCAGGAAATTACTGTTCATGAAGCTTAACGTTCCGGATATAAACTTCAACGTTGTGTATGTCATCATGCAACACACGATCTTCCTTTACAAACGGAATTACCTCCTGCAAAGTATGCAATATTTCTTCAAGGTAGGGTGATGTGTGCAGCGGTCTTCTGAACTCTATCGCCTGTCGTGCAGATAATAATTCTATCGCCAGTATGGAGTAGAGGTTATTAACAACGCGGTAAGCTTTAGTGGCGGCATTGGCACCCATGCTGACATGATCTTCCTGGCCGTTGGACGAAACAATGGAATCCACTGAAGCGGGGGTGCACAATTGTTTATTCTGACTGACCAGTGAGGCAGCGGTGTATTGAGGTATCATCAGTCCGGAGTTGATTCCTGGTTCGGCCACCAGGTAGTTGGGTAAGTTGCGGGCACCCGAAATCAGTTGATAGGTTCTTCGCTCTGAAATGCTGCCCAATTCGGCCAATGCAATGGAAAGGTGGTCTAATGCCAGCGCAAGGGGTTGCCCATGGAAGTTGCCCCCGGAAACAATCAGGTCATCTTCCGGAAAAATCAATGGGTTGTCGGTTACACTATTCACTTCAGTTAGTACTGTGCGGGTAATGTAGTTGATGGCATCGCAGCTTGCGCCATGCACCTGGGGTACGCAACGGAACGAATACGGGTCCTGCACATGCTTTTTCGGCTGGCGGATGAGTTCACTTCCGGATAATAAGTCAAGAATGGAGGATGCGACTTTTACCTGACCTGGATGAGGCCTGATGGCTTGAACCTGTTGAAGAAACGGTTCAATGCGGCCGTCAAACGCATCCAGCGAAAGCGCGGAAATTATATTGGCCAGTTTAAGCAACCGGTGCGCATGGATGGTGCACCAAACGGCATAGGCACTCATGAACTGGGTGCCGTTCAACAGGGCCAATCCTTCTTTTGCTTTGAAGTGCAGGTTCTCCCACTGAAAAGACTGATTGATTTCGGCACCGGTCCAGCTTCGTCCGGCATGATGAACCTCACCCTGACCGATCAGGGTTAACGCCAGGTGGGCAAGCGGAGCGAGGTCTCCGGAAGCACCCAATGAACCCATTTCATAGATCACCGGGTAAACCTGGTGATTAAAATAATCCGCCAGCCGTTGCACGGTCTGCAACTGTACACCGGAATGTCCATACGAAAGTGACTGCACTTTCAGAAACAACATCAGCCGTACGATTTCATCCGGCACGACTGCACCGGTTCCACAGGCATGTGATTTGACCAGGTTCTCCTGCAATTTTTCAAGCTGATCAGGCGGAATGTGCGTGTTGTATAAGGAACCGAATCCGGTATTGATGCCATAAATGGGTTGGGCGGTGTGCCGGATCTTTTCATCCAGGTACCTGCGGCACTCCTCGATGCGTTCGGTGGTTTCCACCGGAAGTTCAAGCAAATAATCTTCAAAGACGATTCGCTGAAGGTCATCCAGCGTTAATTGCTTGTCGGTTATATGATGTATTGCTTTTTTCATCCGGCTTGCTGGATGAGTTCAATAATCTGTTCGACAACCAGCCGTTGCTGATCGCCTGTTTCAAGGTTTTTCAGTGTAGCGATGTCCGGGTAGAGTTCGCTGGCAATACCGGCTAAGCGCAAGACCGATAAAATACGGAGTCCGTAATGCATGGAAGTTTCATCCATATGACAGACTAATACCCGGGTGGAAGCCTGAGTTTGACGGGGAAATAAATCCAATTCATCCAGTGCATCATAAATCCGGTCGATACCGAATGAAATGCCCACCCCGGAGAGGCGCTCTTTGGCACCAAAGGCTTGTGTCAGGTTATCGTATCGGCCGCCACCACTTACACTGCCGATTCGCACTGAGTTGATCTTTACTTCGAAAATGCAGCCGGTATAATAGCTGAGGCCACGCGCCAGTGAAATATCTAACTGCACCTGATCATCGGAACAGCCGTATTGATGCACCATCTGAAGAACTTGCTCCATATCCTTCACGCCATATAATCCATCAGGTACTACAGCCAGATCGGCATTCAATTGTGCCAGTATGCTCTGATGGTTTCCGGTGATGGTAATCAGGCGAAAAAGAAGATCAAGTTGTTCTCTTGTAAATCCTTTTTCTGAGAGTTCGAGCCTTACTTTCTCTTCACCGATTTTATCCAGTTTGTCGATAGCCACGAACACATCACTCTCCTTACCGGATGCGCCCATACGCGATGCTATCGCATTGAGAATGCCGCGATGGTTTACTTTGATCGTAAAATCTTGAACCCCCAACGCATTCATCACATCGTTGATCATCAGAATGATTTCAGCCTCGCACAGCAAGGAGTCAGTGCCCACTACATCAGCATCGCACTGATAAAATTCGCGGTATCGGCCTTTCTGCGGCCTGTCGGCACGAAATACCGGTTGTATCTGATACCGTTTAAACGTCAAGTTGATTTCATGTCGGTTCATCACCACATACCGCGCAAAGGGCACGGTGAGGTCGTATCGAAGACCTTTTTCAGCGATAGCTGAGGATACTGCCTTTGAATTTTTGCTTGTAAGGCTTTCCTGATCGGCTTCTTTCAGAAAATCACCACTGTTAAGAATCCGGAACAGCAGCTGATCTCCTTCATCCCCGTATTTGCCGGTAAGTGTGGAAAGATTTTCCATTGCCGGAGTTTCCAGCGGCAGGAATCCGTAACGCTGAAAAATATTTCGAATATGGCCAAGAATCCATTGCCTTTTGGCCATAACGGCAGGACCGAAATCGCGGGTTCCTTTGGGTAACGATGGTTTATCCATGAATCACAAGATCGCTTGAGTGAACGGGTAGCTGCCGGCTAATGGGCAGGATTTCCCCATAAGGTTGCAATATATTGACTATGCTTTTGCCTATCTGACAGAAACCGTTATTTTTGCGCTCCTTAAATAAAAAAGTCATGTCAGTTACCCGTTTAAAGCGCAAAAACCGCAAAGACAAGTCGAAAGCTGCCGTAAGACGTCAAAGCTTGAAGATCCAGAACGCCAAGCCAGTGATCAAAAATGTTGACATTGAAGCGATCAAGGAAGAGTTCAAGGCCAAGAAAGGCTGATTAACCTCTAAAAAGATATACTGAGCCCTTTCCATAGCCATGGAAAAGGGCTTTTGTTTTTGTACATATTAATAACCCCCGCAATTCTATGCTAAATATCATTTGCTGGAATGTCAACGGTATCCGATCCATCGTGAAAAAGGATTTCCTGAAAGATGTTAAAGCCATGAATCCGGATATTCTGTGCCTTCAGGAAACCAAGGCACCGGTTGACGAGGTGAAAAACGTGGTTGAACTGATGCCTGGTTACACGGCCTATGTCAATTCTTCCAAAGCACGCCAGGGGTATTCCGGAACGGCTATCATCACCCGGCAAGAACCGGTAAGCGTTACCTACGACATGGCCGTTGATAATCATGACCAGGAGGGACGGGTAATAACTGCGGAGTTTCCCGGATTTTTCCTGGTTACAGTTTATACTCCCAATTCCGGTGAGGGTCTTAAGCGGCTGGATTACCGCGGTACCTGGGATGAAGCTTTCACAGCTTATGTCTCAGCGCTAAACCGTAGAAAGCCGGTGATTATCTGCGGAGATCTTAATGTGGCACACAAGCCGATTGATCTTGCAAGACCCAAGGAGAATTACAACAAATCAGCAGGCTATACCCAGCAGGAAATCGATGGATTTCAGCGACTGCTGGATGCCGGTTTTGTGGATACGTTTCGTCAATTCTATCCGGATGAGGTAAAATATACCTACTGGAATTACATGTTTAATGCCCGTGCCCGTAATATGGGCTGGCGTATCGATTATTTCCTGGCCAGTAAAAAGATCATGGATAAAGTAAAGGAGGCATCTATCTACAACGAGTATTTCGGATCGGATCACTGCCCGATCGGATTGCGGATAGTCCTTTAAATGCGCTGGATATCGGCACCCAGTTGGCGAAGGCGCTCGTCAATTTTCTGATAGCCGCGGTCAATCTGCTCTATACTGGATATCTCACTCACACCATTGGCTGATAAAGCCGCAATTAACAAGGCCACACCGGCACGGATATCCGGTGATGACATCTTGATGCCGCGCAGCTGATGCTTGCGGTTGAGGCCGATGACATTGGCACGGTGAGGATCGCACAAAATAATTTGTGCACCCATATCAATGAGTTTGTCCACAAAGAACAAGCGGCTCTCAAACATTTTCTGGTGAATCAGTACGGAGCCTTTTGCCTGGGTGGCCACCACCAGCACAATGCTGATCAGGTCTGGCGTGAATCCCGGCCATGGTGCATCGGCAATCGTCATGATGGATCCGTCAATAAATGTTTCAATTTCGTAACTCTCCTGGGCCGGTATGTAGATATCGTCTCCCCGAAACTCCAGTTTGATCCCGAGTTTTCTAAACACATCGGGAATCATACCCAGCATATCGATGCGGCAATTCTTAATGGTGATTTCGGATTGCGTCATAGCAGCCATGCCAATGAAGCTTCCAATTTCAATCATGTCGGGCAGGAGGGTGTGCTCGGTACCATTCAGTTTGGTCACACCTTCAATAGTGATCAGGTTTGAACCGATACCGCTGATGTTCGCGCCCATGCGGTTCAGCATCAGGCATAGCTGCTGGAGGTAGGGTTCGCAGGCGGCATTGTAGATGGTAGTCTTTCCCTTGGCCATCACAGCTGCCATGATGATGTTGGCAGTACCTGTCACGGAAGCCTCATCGAGCAACATGTAGGTACCCTGTAAATGCGAGGCATCGATATGGAAAAGGTGATCCTGTGAATCGAAGTTAAACTGAGCACCCAGTTTCTGAAATCCGATGAAGTGTGTATCGAGTCTTCTTCGTCCGATTTTATCACCACCGGGCTTTGGTATGTTCGCTTTTCCGAATCGGGCAAGGATGGGTCCCAGGAGCATAACGGAGCCGCGCAGGGCTGCTGCTTTCTGACGGTATTCGTCAGTCTCGAGATAATCGATATTGACGGTGGCTGCTGAGAAGCGATAGCTGCTGTCTGATAATTTTTCTACCCGACAACCAAAGTCCCCAACCAGTTCAATGAGTTTATTGACATCGCGGATGTCAGGGATGTTATGGATGGTAACAGGCTGTTCGGTAAGCAGCACAGCACTGATCACCTGTAACGCTTCATTCTTGGCCCCCTGCGGGATAATTTCGCCATGCAATTTCTTGCCTCCTTTAATCCGGAAAATGCTCATGTTCTGGTGAACGGCTAGCGGTTAAATGAAAATCAGGTTTTTTCGGAAACGTGATTTACTGATCTCTTCTTCTGCGATTTTTGTTTTTGTTGAACGGCTTCTGATGACGGTGACCGCCACCGCCACCCATCGGGCGATCGCGTTTCTTCTCCTTGTAAAGCTTTTCGAAGAGATTGTCTTCACGCACCTTGTCGATGTTGAGTGTCAGCTTGCCGTCAGACATGATCTTGATGTCGTTAACGATGACTGAATCATCGAGTGTTTCCTTGTTCCAGTTGCCGTAGAAGGTCTTCATCAGTTTACCGAGGTAGATGATCGCCTCTTCTTTCTCCTGCGGATCTTCTTTCTTCATCGCCTCGCGGATGAGTTTTTCGATGTTTTTGCCGTAATGCCTGAAGCGTACCTTGCTTTGCGGATACTCCACCTTCATCGGCTTCTTGAAAAGAATTTCGCGTTCAGGTACCGGATAGGGATTGTTGATGTCGAGATTGAAGTCAGCGATTATGTACAGGTCATCCCATAAACGCTGCGGATTTTCCGGCTGATCTTTCAGGCTTGGTGTTAATTGCTTGATCAGTTCAATCAGTGTGGCCGCCAGTTCGGTGCGTTTTTCCTTATCGGGAACTGTGCGGATGTATTCTACCAGTTTTTGAACGTTGCGTCCGTATTCTTTTAAAATAATGTCAGGACGTTGGGAGTTGTATTCACCTATCATGTTATCGGATTAGTAGCAAGCCTGTAAAGCGGCTTTATTCATTATGAATTCGAAGTTTGGCAAAGCTAAGTAATAAGGTCTTCTCCCCAAAATCATCAAATGTGATTTTCGCCTTGCGGTCAGCGCCTGACGTATCGAGTTGCAATACTTTGCCAAATCCAAATTTAGGGTGCTCTACACGCATACCTTCTTTGAGTAAGGCAGTGTCGCTTGGTGTAAAATCAATCGGTGGTTTATAGCTGGTAGCGGCTTTTTTGACTGGGGCCGACTGAAGGGTACGTTGCATGCCGCTCACCAGGGAACGTGCATAATTACCACTGACCACGCGCGGAGAGGATTCCAGTCC
>JALOMI010000053.1 GCA_025455465.1 Cyclobacteriaceae bacterium
TGACGGGGGCAAACAAAATCCGCAGCGCAGGGCCGGTGCTTACCTCACCGAAGATGAACGCTTCCTGGTTATCGCAACCTCCGTCAGTACGTCCGGCAATGAACTGTACATCCGCGATCTGGCTGATCCGAAATCGAAGCTGATTCCGGTGGTTGCCAATTTTGACAAAGACCATAATGTGATTGACAATGACGGCTCGCGGCTGATTATCGAAACCAATCTTGATGCACCCAACAGCCGCGTGGTGGAAGTAGACTTTTCTAATCCTACTCCGGAGTATTGGAAGACCATCATACCGGAAACAGCCGAGCCCATTCAGAGCATCAGCACAGCAGGACACAGACTGTTTGTGAATTACCTGAAGGATGCGCGCACCCTTGTGAAACAATTTGATAACAAGGGTAAACTGACAAGGGTAAACTGGAGCGCGAGATTGAATTACCCGGTATCGGTACAGCCAATGGTTTTGGTGGCCGTTGGGAAGACAAGGACGTTTATTACACCTTTACCTCGTTCACTTACCCGCCAACGATCTTCAACTATGATATCGCTACCGGCAAATCATCCGAATATGCAAGACCTGAGGTGGCCTTCACTCCGGATGATTATGAAACGAAACAGATATTCTACACCAGCAAGGACGGAACTCGTGTTCCCATGTTTATCGTCCATAAGAAAGGCCTTGAACTTACTGGTAAAAACCCTGCATGGCTCTATGCGTATGGCGGATTCAATATCAGTTTAACCCCTTCCTTCAGCGCTTCGCGTATTGTTTGGCTGGAGAACGGTGGCGTGTATGCGCAGCCCAACCTGCGCGGGGGTGGTGAATACGGTGAGCAGTGGCACCTGGCCGGCACCAAGATGAGCAAGCAAAATGTGTTTGATGATTTTATCGCAGCGGGTGAATACCTCGTGAACGAAAAATATACCTCGCATGATAAGCTGGCTATTGCCGGTGGCTCTAACGGAGGCTTGCTCGTAGGCGCTACCATGACGCAACGCCCTGACCTGGCAAAAGTTGCATTCCCGGCCGTGGGTGTAATGGATATGCTGCGTTATCACAAATTCACCGTAGGTGCTGCGTGGGCATATGATTATGGTACCTCTGATGATTCGAAAGAGATGTTTGAATACCTCCATCGTTATTCACCGGTTCACGCTGATCCGCATCGATGTGAAATCGGGTCATGGTTCTTCCAACCTGTCAAAAGCGCTGGATGTTACGGCTGATCAGTATTCGTTTGCCTGGTACAATATGGGTGTGGTGCCTCCGTTGGCTAAAGCGGGAATGTAAGAATTGTAACTGATAAATGATCCGCCATCAGGAAAGTAAGGTCGGCAAAAACCAACCTTACTTTTTATCACCATTACCCAAAAGTATGATTTTTTAGCAGCTGCATTGGTTGCTGCCTCCGGTTAAAATTCTGCTAACTTCACACGATAGATTTTCTGCATGAACACAAAGGTTACTATACGTACTGGTACCCGGGAAGACCTCCCGCGCGTACTTGAACTTATCAAAGAACTGGCCGAGTATGAACGCGCCTCACACGAAGTGATCAACACAGTAGCGCTGATGGAGAAAGATGGCTTCGGGCCGAACCCGATCTACGGACTGTTTGTAGCTGAAACAGCACGAGGCATCATGGGGATATCCATTTATTACTGGCGCTATTCCACCTGGAAGGGCAAGCGCCTGTACCTGGAAGATATTGTAGTAACGGAAAAGGAACGCGGCAAGGGCATGGGCAAATTGTTGTTTGAACGCACCATGCAACATGCGCTGGATGAAAACTGTTCCGGCATGATGTGGCAGGTGCTGGAGTGGAATGAACCCGCCATCAACTTCTATAAAAAGTACGGAACAAAACTGGATGATGAGTGGGTGAACGGAACCCTGGAGGCGGATCAGATTCGCGCGTACTTTACAAGGCAAGCTTAGACTTCTTCCAGCAGCGTGCGGAAAGCCACATGCCTGCCTCCGTATTTCTGCTGGTGTTTTTCTACCATGGCCGGGGCAAAGTTTTCCAGGTAGCTGATCACATTTTCCAGGGTAGCTGCGAAGTACTGAACGCTGTACGATACAGTTCCGTCTTCACTGTCGTGCAGCACTTTATATAGGCGGCTGGAAAGAAAGAGGCCGGTGCCCATCACATCCGGAATATGTTCGGCTTTCATCCAGGCCAGCCACTCCTGCTCTGCATCCTTATCGATACCGATGGTTACGTTGTACAGATACATGATGCAAGTTAACGAAAGGTGCTCATCGAATACTGTTCCTGTCGATGAAATACTAAGCAGTTGCAAGCGGGATTGACTTCCACCGTCCTTCACTAATCACCATAAGTTCCCGGAATCCGATGGTGTATAAGTTGGATAGGGTGTCGGAAAAGTTTTTGGTGAGTTGTTCCGGGTGGTGTGCATCGGAGCTTAGGGTGATGGGAATTTTTTTCTGCAGGATTTGCTGCAGCGCCCAGTTGCCCGGATATGTTTCGGATGATTTTTTCTGATACAGTCCGCGGGTGTTCACTTCAACGATAGCGCCCGACCGGGCGATGGCATCCAGCGTAGCGATTACTTCCTGCCGGTACCAGTTGTCGTTTTCATCCCATAAAGAACCGGGCCGGTTTTGGATTTTGATTTTGTCCAGGTGCCCGATCACATCTGGGCAATCGTGTTCAACCATGCTTCGCGTAATTTCAAAGTAGCGCGTTATGGCCGCCTGAATATCGTTGTGAAAAATCTGTTGCAGGCCATCCAGGAATAAGGTATGGGTGCCGTCAATTTCCCACGGTGTTCCATCCGGAAACGCATCCACAAAATGAACCGAGCCGATGGTATAATCCAACTGACTTTGAAAACGTGATGGTCCGGTTATACCGGGTATGTAATCAACTTCGAGTCCGCAGTAGATTTCCAGTTCAGGGTTTGACTTTTTTGCATCGGCCACTTCCCCGATGTATCGGCTCAGATCCTCTGCCTTCATGCTCCATGGTCTTGGAAAAGGAAGGGGCGCATGTGAGGAGAAGCCTATGCTTTGAATTTGCTGGCGTGAAGCCTTATCCTGGTAATCACGCAGGGTACCTTTTCCATCGCAGTAATCGCAGTGTGTATGATAATTGGAAAATTTCATTGAAGCGGATGAGAATCGGAAGCAAGTTAGCCGATTGGTATCGGAGAAAAAATCATCGGTGTAGATATGCCTGCCGGTGGACATTAATCGTTTTGAGAACCACCCTTTTTATTGGCATCTTGCCTTCATGAAAAGCTTATTGCTGCTTTCCCTACTTGCTTTACTGTTGTGTTGCTGCCAGCAACCGGTTACGGATGAGGCTGGCCCGAATGTGTTTCTGATTACGCTTGACGGCTACCGGTGGCAGGAACTATTTACCGGTGCCGATTCCGCGCTGATCAACCGAAAGGAATTTACCCGCGATGCAGATGAAATCAGAAAACGTTTCTGGGCCGATACACCGGAAGCGCGCAGAAAGTTATTGACTCCTTTTTTCTGGACGGTGATTGCCCGTGAAGGGCAGTTGTACGGAAACCGCCTTTACAACAATAAAGTGGACTGTTCCAATACCATGTGGTTTTCCTACCCGGGGTATAATGAAATTCTCAGTGGTTATGCTGATGATGCACGCATCACCAGCAATGATAAAATCGATAACCCCAACAAAACGGTGCTGGAGTTTTTAAATGAACAACCCGGTTTCAGCGTCAAGGTAGCTGCCTTTGGTTCGTGGGATGTTTTCCCGTTCATCATTAACCTCAAGCGCAGCGGCATACCGGTGAATGCCGGTTTTGAAACTGCTGCCGGAAACAACCTGACTGAACGTGAGCTTTTCCTGAATGAGCTTCAGCCCCAGGTGCCGAGTCCGTGGGGAAGCGTTCGGCTTGATGCCTTTACGCATCACTATGCCATGGAGTACATTAAAAGGAATAAGCCCCGCGTAGTTTATATCGCGTACGGTGAAACCGATGATTTTGCGCACGATGGTGATTATTCGGCTTACCTGAAGTCGGCCCGTCAGACCGATCAGTTTATTCAAAGCATCTGGACGTATATTCAGGAAACACCGCATTACAAAGACAAGACAACACTCATCATTACTACGGATCATGGCCGGGGAACCATGCCGCTGGAGAACTGGAAGGGACACGGATCATCCATTGACGGTGCCGGACAAATCTGGCTGGCGGCCATCGGACCGCAAACACCAGCCGTTGGTGAAGTGGAAGATAGCATGCAGTTATATCAGAATCAGGTGGCCAGAACCATAGCGGCCAGTCTGGGTATTGATTATGTGAATGATCCGGCCCCGGGTGAGGTTGTCCGCGGTGTGATCAATCGGTAAGGGCAGTTAATAAATTAGTCGGCCACGTAATCCTGCAAATACAAATACGGTTCGGTGAGTTGGCCGTGCTCTGCGATGGTTGCCCGTTTGATAATGCCATCAACATCCTGCGAAAATAAGATAGGCAGGATGCGGTCAATCAGATCGCGCCCGAATTCTTCTGAAGCACTTCTCGGTAATTCACACGGCAGGTTATCCACGGCCATCACTGTTACATGCTTGTCATTGCTTGACGGAGATTGTATACTATCGGTAAACGGATCGTAATCATAAATCGGATCGGGAATAGTGCTGGCTTTTTTGGTGCTGGGGATGGAGCCTTCAATATCGCAGGTGATGTCGGCAATGATTTTGATTTTGAAATCCGGTGACAGCATGTCATGCCGCGTGAACAGCACCGGTGCATTGGGATTCCAGTAGGCACCGGCCATCAGAATGTCGGCTACTTTGGTAAACGAAAGAAACGTGGAGTCGTACCGTTCCGGGTGCTGATGAAACTCTTCGCGGTTAAAATGCCCTCCTTCTTTGCGCACATGGTAATCGGCACTGCTTAACTGCACATACACCGGTTCATTAAAAGTTTTGGTCAGGAAATCGTAGACTCCCACTTTGCGAATGCCCGCAGTGTCGAGTGTCTCCATAGCGCCTTTGCCCACACGCCCGCCACCGGTAAGAATAATTTTCACAGGAGGCAGCTTGACGTTGCGAAGATCGAGTTTCAGATCATTCACATCAAAATGCTCATACGCTCGTTTGAGGTTGAAGCCACCGAAGCGCTGGGCATACGTCCACAAGCCGTTGTAAGCGCCTACCATACCGGCAAAGCGCCCGAAAGCCACAAGGCGGTTGCCGTGGCGGTCTTTCAGTGTTTCGAAATCAATCAGGCGGATATTTTTTTTCAGGATTTCCTGCAGCAGCTTTTTATTGCGCGGCTGCTTTTTGATGGTGTGCGAAAAAAAGAAATACGTTTTATCCGGGATGAGTTGATTCACCGGTACTTCCTTGATGCCCATGAGGATATCACATGCCGTCAGGTCATCATTAACCTCAATATTCAGTTCGCGGTACTCATGATCGGCAAAAGCGCGTACGTTACTCGACTGGCATACTACCTGAACCTGCGGAAAGCGCTGTTCAATTTCTTCACATTGCAACGGAGTAAACGGTGTGCGTTTGTCGGGCGGGATTTTTCCTTCGCGGACAATGCCGAGTTTGATGGATTTCATGATGCGAATACCAGTATGCTCAAAGGTAATCAGCTTTTTGGTTTAACTTTCGGCTGTGAACGCATACCTTATGCTGATGGCAGGCTGGGCAATATACTTTGCCTTGCACAGCGTTTTTGCCAGCGATGCCGTGAAACAATTCTTCAAGCAGTCGATGCCTGCGGTATCGCGGTTTTACCGGATCATTTACAATGTGATTTTTACTTTGAGCCTACTGGTGATGCTGGTGCTGAACGCAAGCATACCTTCGGCTTACCTTATCGAGCCTTCTTCATGGACACGCTACTTCAGCCTGATGCTGGCGACCGTTGGGATTTTTATTTTCCGGGCCGCCTTCCGCCAATACGACAGCCGCGGGTTTATGGGATTGCGCGATGATGAGCAGGAGGTGTTTAAGGCCGGTGGCATCCTGAAAAAAGTACGCCATCCTATTTACCTCGCTACGCTGTTTATCGTGGCCGGATTCTGGTTGTTTATTCCCAATGTAACCACCCTGGTATCGGCAGGCTGCATTCTTGTTTACCTGGCCATCGGCATACCGCTGGAAGAACGAAAGCTGATTCGAAAATACGGAGATGCTTACCGGAAGTATAAGAAGGATGTGCCTGCGCTGATTCCGCGATTCTGGTAGCGTTAATCTTTTTTCTTTTTTTTCCGGCCTTTCTTCATCTCCTCGTAATCCTCCCGTTCAGCCAGCTTTTTATCATCCACATTTTTGTTCAGGAATTCATTGAGCTTGTCAATGCTCATGTTGGAGCTTAACTCTCCGAATGAATCGATGGAGATTTCAAAGCCCTGCAGTTCCTTATGCACCCTGGGCTTTTTAACCGATGATTTTTTTTCTGAACCGGATTTCTTGCTCATGACTGTCGAACGTTAGCGTGAATATGTTCCAGCGCGTAGGTAATGCGACTGACTACCTCTTCTTTTCCGATGATTTCCATAATCATCATCAGGTCGGGGCCTCCACCCACACCGGTGACGGATACCCGCAGGGCCTGCATGATTTTACCGGCACCGATCTGCAGGGAAGTGGTTACCTGTTCTAACAGGTTCTTTGCAACCGAAGCGTCAAAAGATTCCGCTTTCTGTACGGCATCGCGAAAGGCAGTCAGCACACGCACGGCATCGGCATTCCATTTTTTACTGATCACCTGCTCATCGTAAGCAGATGGTGCAATGAAAAAATATTGGCCGTGTTCCCACAGTTCCTGCGGAAAGCGGATGCGTTCCTTCATGATGGAACTGATCTGCACCGCTTTGTCGGTAGAACATGAAATGCCCCCTTGCTGAAGACCGTCCAGCAGGTAAGCGGCCAGTTCCTGATCCGTTTTCGCGCGCAGGTATTGTTCATTGAACCACTGGGCTTTGTGGATATCAAACTTTGCCCCCGATTTGCTGATGCGCTCAAGACTGAAGCTGTCGATGAGTTCTTCCATTGAAAACACTTCCTGTTCCGTGCCCGGGTTCCATCCGAGCAACACGAGGAAGTTGATCAATGCTTCCGGCAGATAACCGGATTCGCGAAAGCCTTTGGATACCTCACCGGTTTTCGGGTCTTTCCAGGTGAGCGGAAAAATCGGGAAGCCCATGCGGTCGGCATCGCGCTTGCTCAGCTTGCCGTTGCCATCGGGCTTGAGCAGTAGGGGCAAGTGTGCGAATTGAGGCATGTTCATTTCCCATCCGAACGCACGGTATAACAGTACATGCAGCGGAGCCGAGGGCAACCACTCCTCTCCGCGGATCACATGGGAAATTTTCATCAGGAAATCATCCACCACGTTGGCGAGGTGGTAGGTGGGCATGCCGTCAGACTTCATTAATACTTTGTCATCAAGCTGGGTTGTGCTGACGATCACATCACCGCGGATCAGGTCCACCAGGTGTACTTCCTGGTTTTCCGGAATTTTAAAACGGATTACATAGGGCATGCCTGCATCCAGGCGCTTCTTCACTTCAACAGCACCTAACGTCAGTGAGTTACTCATTTGCAGGCGTGTGGCTGCGCTGTACTGTTGCTGGTCGGAGCCGGCCGCTTTCTGGCGTTCGCGCAGGCTCTCCAGTTCTTCTTCGGTATCGAAGGCATAGTAGGCATGGCCGCTGTCCAGCAGCTGCTGAGCGTATTGCCGGTAAATGCCTTTGCGTTCCGACTGGCGGTAAGGCGCATAGGGACCGCCTTCCATCACGCCTTCATCCATTTTTATTCCTGCCCAGGCCAGCGACTGAATAATATAGTCTTCCGCACCGGGCACAAAACGGTTCTGGTCGGTATCTTCAATCCGCAAAATCATCTTGCCATTCTGCTGGCGGGCCAGCAGGTAATTGTAAAGGGCTGTTCTCACACCACCAATATGCAGGGCTCCTGTAGGGCTTGGAGCAAAACGTACGCGAACTTCTTTCATGGCGCAAAGTTAATTCTTCCGTTAGATTATCTTTGCACGTTTTACACACTGCAGCATGAGCGAAGAAAAGAGTTTGAATTTCATCGAAGAGATCATCGAGAATGATCTGAACAGCGGCAAGCATGATTTTATCATCACCCGCTTTCCGCCCGAACCCAACGGCTACCTGCACATGGGGCACGCCAAAAGCATCTGCCTCAACTTCGGACTAACACAGAAATACAAAGGATATACTAACCTGCGCTTTGATGATACCAATCCGGTAACAGAGGAAACCGAGTATGTGGAAAGCATCAAAAACGACATCCGCTGGCTGGGGTTTGACTGGAAGAACGAACTCTATGCCTCCGATTATTTTGAAGAGCTCTACCATTTTGCCATCAAGCTGATACAAAAAGGGCTGGCCTATGTGGATGACAGCACCAGCGAAGAAATTGCCCGGCAGAAAGGAACGCCCACCCAGCCCGGAACCGACAGCCCGTACCGGAACCGCAGCGTGGAAGAAAATCTGGCCTTGTTTCAGGATATGCGGGCCGGCAAGTACAAAGATGGAGAGAAGGTGCTGCGCGCGAAAGTCGATATGGCGCACACGAACATGCACATGCGCGACCCGATCATCTACCGCATCAAGCATGCCCACCACCACCGCACCGGTGATGCCTGGTGCATCTACCCGATGTATGATTTCGCGCACGGACAGAGCGATGCCATTGAACAGGTAACGCACAGCATCTGTACGCTGGAGTTTGTGCCCCATCGCGCCCTCTACGACTGGCTGATCGAAAAGCTGGAAATCTATCCCTCACGCCAGTATGAGTTTGCCCGCCTGAACATGACATACACGGTGATGAGCAAGCGTAAACTTTTACAGCTCGTCAATGAAGGTTTTGTCAGTGGCTGGGATGACCCGCGCATGCCTACCTTGAGTGGTGTACGGAGGAGAGGCTATACCCCGGAGAGCATCCGCGATTTCTGCGACCGCATTGGCGTGGCCAAGCGCGATAACCTGATTGATGTCGGCTTGCTGGAATTCTGCGTGCGCGAACACCTCAACAAAGTGGCACAGCGCAGGATGGTAGTGTTTGATCCGGTTAAAGTCATCATCACCAACTATCCCGAAGGCGCTACCGAAATGGTGGAGACGGAGAACAACCCGGAGGATGAGGGTGCGGGTAAGCGCACGATGCCGTTCAGCCGGGAGATTTTGATTGAGCAGGAAGACTTCATGGAGAACCCTCCGAAAAAATATTTCCGCCTGGCGCCCGGGCAGATGGTTCGCCTGAAGAGCGCCTATATTATTAAGTGCGATGAGGTGGTGAAAGATGCCTCCGGGAAAATCACCGAATTACGGTGCAGCTATATACCGGAGAGCCGCAGCGGATCAGACACTTCAGGAATCAACGTAAAGGGTACACTGCACTGGGTGAGCGCCAGCCATGCCGTTCCGGTGGAAGTGCGCTTGTATGATCGCCTGTTTAAGGTGGAGGATGTAAGCGATGCCGAAGGAGATTTTAAAGAACACCTCAATCCGGATTCGCTGCAGGTATTGCCGGCTGTCTATGCCGAGCCGTCACTGGCACAGGCCACGTTAACCGACCGTTTTCAGTTTTTACGTAAAGGCTACTTCATTCTCGATCCGGATACGACTGCCGATAAGCTGGTGTTTAACCGCACCGTAACCTTACGCGATACGTGGGCCAAGCAGTAAGCTAATCGTTTGATCAAAAGAAGGCAGTGAGGAGACAACCATTTGTGAATTAACTATTTCGAAACTGCCTACTGGCGACTGCCAACTGCCTACTTCACAGCAATGCACGAAATCTCCACGTTCACATCCTTCGGCAACCGGCTTACCTCAACGGTTTCGCGTGCGGGTGGATTGGCGGTAAAGTATTTTCCGTACACTTCGTTCACCACCGGGAAGTTGTTCATGTCGTTCAGGAAGATGGAACATTTCACCACATGACTGAAATCCATACCGGCAGCCTGTAATACGGCCTTCAGGTTTTTCATCACCTGCTCAGTTTCTTCCGGGATGGTGCCGGTAACCAGCTGGCCGGTGGCGCGGTTAATGGCGATCTGCCCGCTCACGAAAAGTATGTTGCCGGACTGGATGGCCTGGCTGTACGGTCCGATGGGTTCTGGTGCCTGATCGGAATAAACTACGGATTTTGTCATGGGTGTGTGATTAAACAATAACTTCGCAAGGCATCAAAATTAGAAACAAAATCGAAAGCATGACCATACTGGTAATCGGTGATGGGATGAACCTGCAGGAGTGCAAAGACAAGTTTGGCACAGCCCATCAGTATATTCATGAAGCGGATGCTGCTGCTGAAGACACAGCTGCTGACATCGTGATGGACTTCACCATTGATGAAGAGCCCGAACGAGCAGCAGCGTATGCAGATGAATCGGACACAATTTATTTTTTGAATACGGCCAAAATCACCCTGGCCGAACTGGCCGCACTGACCGGGCAGCGCCCAGAATCATTGTGGATTGGCTTTAACGGACTGCCCACCTTTTTAAACCGCCCCTTGCTGGAGGTATCCCTGTTAAACCGGGAGGATGAAAACAGGCTGCAGGAAATTGGTAACGCGCTGGGTACCGGATGGCAGCTGGTGGATGACCGGGTAGGCTTGGTTACCCCGCGCATCATCTGCATGATCATCAACGAAGCGTACTTTACCGTGCAGGAAGGCACTGCTTCACGCGATGCTATTGACAAGGGCATGAAGCTGGGCACCAACTATCCGTACGGTCCGTTTGAATGGTGCGCACGCATCGGCATTAGGCATGTATACGAAGTGCTGGAAGCCGTGTATGAAGACACGCGTGATGAGCGATACAAAATCTGCCCGCTGTTGAAGCGGGAGTATTTGCTGAATCATGTCTGATCGATAGATTTCGTTGCGTACACCCTCTCAGCGTCACCCGATAGGGGACGCTGAGCGTTCGAAGCCTGATACTTTCCTATTTCTGGTCTATGTTGATGTTACGATTTGATCTTACGCGCACGGGCAAGCAACAATAGTAGGTAGCGCTCAAAGGATTACTTGTGGAGTTCAAATGCCTCAACGTCCCTGCCTGCAGCAGGCAGGCTCTATCGAGTGACGTTGAGGGGGAATGGTTGTGTAAAAATCTTTTACTGCTTTTCCGAATCACTCTACCGTCACCGACTTCGCCAGGTTTCTGGGCTGGTCCACGTTGCAACCACGCATCACGGCAATGTGGTAGGAGAGGAGCTGCAGCGGGATGACGGATACCATCGGCATGAGCGCTTCATGCACGGAAGGCACTTCAATCACAAACTCGGCCATTTGCGGAATCAGCTTGTCACCTTCCGTAACAACAGCAATCACACGCCCTTTGCGGGCTTTCACTTCCTGAATGTTGGAAATGATTTTTTCGTAGGAGCTGTCGTTGGTGGCAATAAAGGCTACGGGCATGGCTTCATCGATCAGTGCAATAGGTCCGTGCTTCATCTCTGCCGCGGGATACCCTTCGGCATGGATGTAGGAAATTTCTTTCAGTTTCAGCGCGCCTTCCAGCGCCACGGGGAAGTTGTAGCCGCGACCGAGGTATAAAAAGTTCGAAGCATTCTTAAAGGTGTTCGCGATTTCTTTGATCTGGTCGTTCAGCGCCAGCACGCGTTCTACTTTTTCGGGGATGGTTTCCAGCTCCACCAGCAATTGGTGCAGCGCCTGGTCGGTAATGGTGCCGCGTTTCTGCGCGATGCTGAGGCAGATGAGGCTCAGCACGGTAAGTTGTGCCGTAAAGGCTTTGGTACTCGCCACACCAATCTCCGGTCCGGCATGGGTGTATGAACCGGCATGGGATGTACGCGCAATGGAAGAGCCCACCACGTTGCATACACCAATGATGATCGCGCCTTTTGATTTTGCCAGTTCAATGGCTGCTAATGTATCAGCCGTTTCACCGGATTGGGAGATGGCAATCACCACATCACCTTCGCGGATGATCGGGTTGCGGTAACGGAACTCGGAGGCATATTCCACTTCTACCGGAATGCGGCAGAATTCTTCGAACAAATATTCCGCCACTAACCCGGCATGCCAGGAGGTGCCGCACGCCACGATGATGATGCGCTCGGCATTCACCATCTTGTTCAGGTACTCGCGGATGCCGCCCAGTACCAGGCGTCCTTCGTTGGCATCGAGGCGCCCGCGCATGCAATCGCGGATGGATCGGGGCTGCTCAAAAATTTCCTTGAGCATGAAGTGATCGAAGCCGCCTTTTTCAATGGCTTCAAGTTCCATCTCAAGTTTCTGGATATAAGGCGTGGAGGGAATGTCCTCCACGGTTTTAATGCGCAGTTCACCGTTGTCGATTACGGCAATTTCCTGGTCGTTCAGGTAGACCACTTCCTTGGTATACTCAATGATGGGTGTGGCATCGGAGGCCATGAAGTATTCGTCTTTTCCGATACCGATCACCAGCGGGCTGCCTTTGCGGGCAGCGATGAGCATATCCGGGTTTTCGCTGCTCATGATGACGATGGCGTATGCGCCAATCACCTGGTTGAGTGCCAGGCGCACAGCCTCTTCGAGGGAGCAGTGGTTGTTTTCCCAGATGTCTTCAATGAAATGAATGAGTACTTCCGTATCCGTCTCGCTGAGAAACTGATGTCCTTTATTAATCAGCTCCTGTTTTAGCGCGCTGTAGTTTTCAATGATGCCGTTATGGATGATGGCCAGCTTTCGTGAAGACGAGTAATGCGGGTGTGCATTGACATCATTCGGTTCACCATGGGTAGCCCAGCGGGTATGCCCGATGCCGATGGTGCTGATGAGTTCTTCTCCGGTAACGTGATCTTCCAGGTCGGCTACCTTTCCTTTTTTCTTGTAAACGTTGAGGCCGTTATTGAGTAAGGCAATACCGGCACTGTCGTAGCCGCGGTATTCCAGTCGCTTCAAGCCTTTAATGATAACGTCCTGGGCATTGCGATGCCCGACATAGGCAACAATTCCACACATGGATAGAGAGGGTTGGTTTGAGTTCTGAATTAATCGGCAGGCACGGTATAGTACACCCGCAGCCTTACCTTGCTTTGATCAAAAATAGCGCGATTTACCGTTCTTCCAATATTGGTGCTGTACAGAGCCAGGTGCTGAAGGGTTGGATCGGTAGCCCGTTTAGAAAAAATATCCTGAATAAAAAGTGTGGCGTTGCCCACGTATTTTCCATCCTGGTAGTTCAGTGTAACGGGCAGGGCCTGCCCCGCATTGGTTATATCGCTGCGGGCATTGAAGAAGTCTCCGTCAAAAACAACCCAGAAGTTGGCCATGAAGTTGCGGTCATTCAGGTTATTGCGGTTATGGAAGAAATTGTTGCTTTTAATGGTACGCAGGTTTAAGCTGGGTGGAGGAGGCAGTTCTTCAGGATTCTCCACGGATTCAATCACAAATTCAGCGGCATTAAACAACGTGTTTGGAATCGACTCCATGGCGGTATAGAAATTCGCCAGTTCAATCCGGGTGATCACCGCATTGCCGTTTTGCAGGTAGCGCTTGCCGCTGGCAGGCTGAAAGTTTACATACGAGGCCTTGTTGGCCAGCTCACCGATGCGGTCGACCTGATAATTGTTGAAGCTGCCGATATCCAGCAGGAAAGGCCGCGACAGTGCATCGGTTGAATTACCAAGGTGGTAGTAAACGACTAACCTGGTCCGTGATGCGGGTGAACCGGTATAGCCAATAACGCTGCTGCTGTTGTTTCCTGCTGTTACCGCAAGGCCTTTGATGGCATAACGGAATTTGCGGGCGTCTTTAAAGGCGTTATCCGGATTGTTCTTCATCAGGTCAAAAAGCCGGGCGCTGAAATCGGTGTTTTCATTGAGCCGAAGCCGTACTGAAACAATGGAATCGGGCCTGCTCAATGTTAATTGTTTTTTTAATACAGCATAATCGATCAGAAACTCTTTTTCGCCCATGGGAGGACCATATCCCAGTTTGTCATTGAAGTAATACGGTTTGAGGGGTAGACTGTAGCTTATGGAGTCCTCGGTGATTTCATGTACGCGGATGGATTCCTGCGAAATGGAGGAGGCACCGTACGCATAATAATCCAGCTGAAACTCAACCACGATAGAATCGTAGACGGCATCGGCAGGAAGGGTATCCAATGTTGCCGGTCGCAGCTGGGCAAAAAAAGTAGCCTTGAATTCACCCAGTTCATCATCGAAGTAGCGCCCGGCAAGTAACCGGCTCTGGCCGGCCTGCTGATTGTCGGAACGCACCGAATCAATCAGCAACACACTGCTGGTGAGTGGAATGTCAATAAAGTCAACGGTGAATTTTCGATTTGGATTCCTGAATCCTAAAAGGCTGTTCTCATCTTCACAAGCCATCAAAAACAAAGCAGCCAATAAAAGCTGCCCTGTTCGTCTAACCCATAAGCTCATTATACAAATTGAAGTATGATTCGGTGTAATTCTCGTCTTTGTCGATGGTTTCTACCTTCTTCTCTTTGATCTTTTTGAATAAGCCTTCCAGCTTTTTGTTTTCACCGGCCACGATCACGGCATCGGAGAATTCAACACCCATTCGGATGAAGCCTTCATAGTCGGCCGTCTTCAGGTTGCCCAGCATGGTGTCTTCAATGTCTATCATCTTCACCTTGTCCATGATGTCTTCCTTGAACTTGTAGGTAAAGTGATTATCGTAAATGGTGAAAACGGTTTTCGTGTTTTTGAACAACGGATCGTTCTTGTAGGTGGTCTTCAGGTACAGCGGAATGAAGCTGGTAATCCAGTCGTTGCAATGCACCACATCGGGCGCCCAGCCTAGTTTGCGAACCGTTTCAATAGCACCTTTGCAGAAGAAGATGGCGCGCTCATCGTTGTCTTCGTAGAAGCGGTTTTCCTTGTCATGAAATACCGACTTGCGGTGGAAGTAATCTTCGTTATCGATGAAGTAAACCTGCAGCTTGGCGTTCGGAATGGAAGCGACCTTGATGGTCAGCGGCTTTTCTTCATCGCCCACTGCGATGTTGATACCCGACAACCGTACTACTTCATGCAGCCTGTTTTTTCGTTCATTGATGATGCCGAAGCGCGGCACCAGGATGCGGATCTCCATGCCTTTCTCCTGCATAGCCTGCGGTAATTTTCGTACAAAATCAGCTACCTCAGAAGTTTGCAGAAAGGGATTGATCTCACTGGCTACATAAAGAATACGAAGTTTGGACATAGGTCATGGATTTTAATGACTGATAGAGAAACGAGGCACAAAGGTACGCAAAATGCCCCCCGAATTCAACCTTAATCCCGGAATTACTCGGGCGGGCTGAGAAATCAGGCGTACCATAACTAACAGATTTTCAGCCTGATTGGTGCAATTAGTCCACGTTTTAGTCGAAAATTCGCGTTTTTAGACCCGGGGTAATAGCCAATTCCGGATGCACCTGTGTACTTTTGCCCCTCATCCAGAATTTTTTCGTTTGGCCAGCCACATTCGCGTCATTTTTCAGTACCTGCTAATCCTCTTCCTGACCGGCTTTCTGGTTTGGTTTGCCCTCCGCTCCCTCAATGTGGGTGAAGGGGAGAGCAAGTGGGAATTTATCCGGGCCACCTGGGATAAGGCCGGCAAGGGCTGGATGATGCTTATGGTGGTCCTTTTTACTGTAAGTAATGTACTAAG
>JALOMI010000054.1 GCA_025455465.1 Cyclobacteriaceae bacterium
AACGTGTTAGGCGTAGTAAAGGCCTCCAACGGTATCGTATACGTCATTGATTCAGTGCTGTTGCCTCCCGATAAATAGTCAAACTTTAATCACATACTACTAAACAATGAATTCCATGAAAATACGTCAGATGTTTATTGTTTTGGGCCTGGTCGCTTTGGTGCTGCTGGTTGGCAGCTGCAAGCCGAAAGGCCCTGTGGGTGTCACCACCGGTGATGCTGCCTCAAAAGTATATGTTGCCCCCGGGCAATATGATGAGTTTTACAATTTTGTATCAGGTGGTTTCAACGGTCAGATGGCTGTGTACGGCATTCCCTCCGGACGATTGTTCCGGAACATTCCGGTATTTTCCGTTAATCCGGAGAGCGGCTATGGTTACAGCGAAGAGACCAAGCCCATGCTTGCCACCTCGCATGGATTTATTCCGTGGGATGACCTGCACCATCCGGCCCTGTCGACTACCAATGGCGAACATGATGGCCGCTGGCTCTTTGGCAATGCCAACAACACACCACGTGTAGCCCGCATTGACCTGACGACATTCCGCACGGCCGAAATCATTGAGTTGCCAAACAGTGGCGGTAATCACTCTTCACCGTTCATTACCGAAAATACAGAGTATGTGGTAGCCGGTACCCGTTTCAGCGTTCCGCTGGGTGATAACCGCGATGTGCCCATCAGTTCGTACAAGGAAAATTTTAAGGGCTCCATCAGCTTCATTAAAGTAAATCCGGAATCCGGCCGCATGAATATCGCCTTTCAGCTGCGCACCCCCGGTTTCAACTATGACCTGAGCCGTGCCGGCAAAGGCCCGTCACACGGATGGTTCTTTTTCTCCTGCTACAATACGGAGCAGGCATATACCTTACTGGAAGTAAATGCTTCCCGTAATGATAAAGACTTCATCATGGCGGTAAACTGGAAGAAAGCGGAAGAATACATCGCCCAGGGAAAGGGCAAGAAGGAGAAGGCAACTTATGCCCATAATGTATGGGATGAAAAAACCCATTCGGCCACCAGTACCATGATGGACGAGGTGCTGGTGCTTGATATCATGGAGTACCCGGATATCGTGTATTTCATTCCGTGTCCGAAATCTCCTCACGGTTGCGATGTTGACCCGAGTGGTGAATACATTGTTGGCAGCGGTAAGCTGGCCGCAGTGATGCCGGTGTTCTCATTCGGTAAAATTCAAACGGCTATTACCAATAAGGATTTTGAAGGTGACTTTGATGGGATTCCGATTATCAAGTACGAATCAGCCCTCCACGGTGAAGTGAAGAAGCCCGGTCTGGGTCCGTTACATACCGAGTTTGATGCCAACGGCAACGCGTATACGTCCTTCTTTGTATCCTCTGAAATTGTGAAGTGGAATGTGAAGACGCTGGAGGTACTCGATCGCGTGCCTACCTATTATTCCATCGGTCACCTTTGCGTGCCAGGCGGCCCGACCAAGAAACCTCATGGCAAGTATGTGATTGCGTACAACAAGATTACCAAAGACCGTTATTTGCCAACCGGCCCTGAGTTAACACAAAGTGCGCAGTTGTATTCAATCGATGGCGACAAGATGCAACTCCTGCTTGACTTCCCGACCATTGGCGAACCGCATTATGCTGAAGCATTACCAGCCAGCCTGATTAAAGACAAGTCGGTGAAGATTTATCCGATTGAGCATAATGAACATCCGTACGCAGCCAAAGGAGAAAAGATGGCGCGTGTTGAGCGCAAAGGCAACGATGTGCATGTGTACATGACAGCCATCCGTTCGCACCTCACACCCGATAATATTGAAGGCATCCGTGTCGGTGATAACGTGTATTTTCATGTCACAAATCTGGAACAAGACTGGGATGTGCCCCATGGTTTTGCTGTGAAGGGTGCCACCAATGCAGAGATTCTGATCATGCCGGGTGAAACACAAACGTTGTTGTGGAAGCCGCTGAAGCCGGGTGTGGTTCCCTTCTATTGCACCGACTTCTGCTCTGCACTGCACCAGGAAATGCAAGGCTATGCCCGTGTATCTCCGGCAGGTTCGAATACACCATTGAAGTTTTCAACCGGAGTGATCGAGGGTCAGAAATAGTGGCACTGACCGGAAGGTCATTCCATTGTTTGCAGGTTGATAAGCCCTGCCCCGGCTTCGGCCGGGGTAAGGGCTACTTCAAAAACGATTAGCCACTTCAACTGTGAAAAAATTAAATCCCATAACGCGTCTGATTATAGGCATTGCATCACTGGCCATGATCAGCGCCCTGTATGTTCCGCTGTGGCAGATCCTGATGTGGGCGCCACAATACCCGGAAGGACTGGAAATGAAAATCTGGATTGATGATATTTCCGGTGACGTGAAAATCATCAGCGCCTTGAATCACTACATCGGCATGAAGCACATTGAGGTAAGTATGTTTCCGGAATTCGGTTATATGAAATACATCGTGATGGCGCTGGTAGGTATTGGCCTGATAACAGTTTTGATTAACCGTAGGTTCATGCTGGTTGGTTATGCACTGTTATTGGCAGGAACCGGTGTGGCTGCCCTGGTGGATTTCTACTTGTGGGGTTATGATTACGGCCATAACCTCGATCCTACAGCACCGATTGTCGTGCCCGGCATGGCCTATCAGCCTCCGCTCATCGGCACCAAGCAGTTGCTCAACTTCACCGCCTTCTCCGGACCGGATATTGGCGGTTGGATTTTCCTGGTAATCGGCCTGGCTGTATTCACCTGCCTGGGCCTGGAGATTTATAAATTCGGAAAGAAAGCCGCATGAAACCACTGCCAATCTTCCTCATCCTCGTACTGACAGGTCTTGCAACAGCCTGTCGGGTAGAGCCGGAGCCCATTGTGTACGGAACTGATAACTGCCACGTCTGTAAGATGACGATGATGGATAAGCGGTTCGGTGCCGAAGTGGTAACACGCAAGGGCAAGGTATACAAGTTTGATGATGTGAATTGCATGATGGATTTTCTGCATTCCGGATTTCTGCAAGAGCAGGAAATCAAATACAGACTCGTTGCCGATTATGCACAACCGGATAAACTGGTACCGGCCGATGAGGCCTTCTATATCAAATCCGCAGAAATCCGCAGTCCGATGGCCAGCCAGGTGGCAGCCTTCGGTTCGGAAGAAGCGTACAAGAATTTTAAAAAAGAAGCCAATGGCATTTACCTGACATGGGGTGAACTAACCACCCAGTTTAAATAAGCTGCCCTTGTAAGGCAGTGTTCAGGCATTCGCTTCACTTTTGTCGCCACACAAAATGAAGATTATAATCATCCATAGTATCGTATTGCTGCTGAGTATTGCACTGTGCAGCGCTACCACCATCATCGTTGATCCGGCCGGTAAAACAAAAACGATTACCGCGGGCATCCGGCAAGCTTCAACGGGCGACACCGTCCGTGTTACAGCGGGCACATACCGCGAAGGAAACATCATCATCAGCAAATCCCTGGTGTTGCAGGGAGAAGGCAAGCCGGTAGTTGATGGTGAATTTAAGACTGAAATATTCACCATCGATGCACGCCATGTCACCATCACCGGATTTGTCATCCGCAACAGCGGCATGTCGAGCGTGAAAGACCTGGCGGGCATAGGTAGTATCGGCATGGATTTTATCACCATCCGCAGGAACGAATTCATCAACACCTTTTTTGGCGTTCACCTGGCTAACAGCAACTATTCAGTGGTTGAGCAAAATACATTTCGCGGTGAGCTGCGGGGTGAAATTGAAACCGGCAACGGCATCCATCTCTGGCAATGTTCCAACAGTGCCATCCGCGATAATTACATTGCCGGTCACCGCGATGGTATTTATTTCGAATTCGTCACCCGGTCGGTGGTAAACGGAAATGTCAGTGAGAATAACCATCGTTACGGCCTGCATTTCATGTTCTCGCATGACGATGAATATCATGACAACACATTCCGGAACAACGGAGCCGGAGTGGCGGTGATGTACACCCGAAACGTAAAGATGATCAACAATATTTTTGAGAAGAACTGGGGTAACTCCGCCTACGGATTGTTGCTGAAGGATATCAACGACAGTGAAGTTTCTCATAACCGTTTTGTGCAAAATACCATCGGCATCTACATGGAGGGGACAAGCCGCACCACCTTCGTCCGCAATCTCTTTCAGCGAAATGGATACGCCATCCGGCTGCAGGCCTCTTGCGATTCGAATGATTTCCGTGAAAATAATTTTATGAGCAACACGTTCGATATGGCCACCAACGGTACCCTGGTGCTGAATACCATCGACAAAAATTACTGGGATAAGTACGAAGGGTATGACCTGAACCGCGATGGCATCGGTGATGTGCCGTTCCGCCCGGTGAATCTCTATGCCATGATCGTGGAGCGCGTTCCCACGGCTGTGCTGCTTTGGCGCAGTTTCCTCGTGTTTTTAATTGACCGGGCCGAACGTGTATTCCCGGCAGTAACGCCAGAAAATCTGAAGGACAATTACCCCAGCATGAAAGCTTATGATCTCCATCCAACAACTTAGAAAGAATTTCGGGCGGCTACAGGCGCTGAAGGGAATTGACGTGGAGTTCCGTTCCGGGAAGTCTTATGCCATGATCGGACCTAACGGTTCAGGAAAGACCACACTCATAAAAAGTATCCTCGGTATGGTGATACCTACCTCCGGTGAAATACTGGTTGACGGTGAAAATATCCGCCACCACTGGAGTTACCGCGAGAAGATTGGTTACATGCCCCAGATCGGACAGTTTCCGGATAATATGCGTATCGGGCAGTTGCTTGATATGATCCGTAACATCCGCCAGCATCCTCCGGCAGTAGACGAAGAACTGGTTGAAGCGTTTCAGCTGAATGCCATGCTCGATAAACGGATGCATACACTCTCCGGAGGAACACGGCAAAAAGTAAGTGCGGCCTTAGCATTTTTATTCAGCCCACCGGTGTTGTTTCTCGATGAACCCACATCAGGACTTGATCCGCTCTCCGTAGAAATACTGAAGGAAAAGATCGTACACGAGAAGGAGCGCGGCAAGCTGATCGTCATCACCTCGCATATACTGAGCGACCTGGATGAACTCACCACCGATGTGGTGTATATGCACGAAGGCACGGTGAAATACAATAACTCCCTGGAGACCCTCAAGGAAGTTACCGGGGAGCAAAAGCTCGGCAAGGCTATCGCCAACCTGATGCGTAGTGTTTCAGCACAGCATCCCAGGATTCACAAGTCACATGAAAAATTGAATACCATTGTTTTATAAAACCGATCAGCGATGACACGCGTAATTAAGTATGTTTTCTACGATATCCTGCGCACACGGTTTATCCTGCTGTATACCCTCTTCCTGTTGCTGTGCACGATTGCGATGTTTCAACTGGACAGCGATACAGGTAAGGTTATCCTCAGCCTGATGAATATTGTGCTCATGGTGGTGCCGCTGATCAGCATTGTGTTCAGCACGATACATTTCTATAACTCCTACGAATTCATTGAACTGATGCTGGCTCAGCCAGTCGACCGAAAAGTGATTTTTTTAGGGGAATATTTTGCGGTTGCGTTTTCACTGAGTCTGTCGATACTGGCCGGTGTGGGTATTCCGATGATGCTGTACGGTGCTGATGCCAGCGGATTCACACTGCTGTATGCAGGAGTGATGTTGACACTGGTGTTTGTATCACTGGCGTTTCTATCCTCGGTGCTTACCCGCGATAAGGCAAAGGCCATCGGTGTTGCGCTGCTGTTCTGGTTTTACTTCTCCCTGATCTATGACGGTCTTTTGTTGTGGATCACCTATACTTTCATGGATTATCCGTTGGAAAGGCTGACGCTCACACTTATTTCATTCAATCCTATTGATATGGCGCGCATACTCATGCTGCTCCAACTGGATATATCCGCGCTCATGGGCTTTACCGGAGCATTTTACAAGAATTTCTTCGGCAGTTCCACCGGGATGATTTTCTCAACAGCCGTGCTCTTTGCATGGATTGTAATGCCGGTTGTTATTGCAGCACGTGTTTTCAACCGCAAAGATCTTTAAACGATGAAATGGCTTATTCTTTTCCATGTGCTGGGTGCCTGTGTCTGGACAGGAGGTCATCTGGTCTTATCGTTGGGCTTTCTTCCGGCAGCTATAAAGACTCGTGATTTGTCCGTCATTCTGAATTTCGAAAAGTACTACGAACGTATCGGTATACCTGCTTTACTGCTACAGGTAATCACCGGTGTTTGGATGGCGTTGCTCTACGTGCCTTTTCCGTACTGGTTTTCATGGGCAACACCTCATCATGTGTATTTATGGACGAAACTCGGCCTGCTTGTTGCCACATTGGTATTGGCTATTCATGCCCGCTTTTTCATTTTCCCCAAACTAACGGTTATGCAATTGCCGTCACTGGCAGCGCACATCATTATGGCCACTGTCTTGGCAGTGGCCTTTGTGGTTACCGGATTAAGTTTTCGGTTGGTATTTTTCTGATTTAGTCTTAAACGCCCGACACTTCGGTTGTGATACCGGTTTTAGTTTGAAGAGCCCGGGAGGGAATTTCAGCCTGTTTGAACAGCTGTGAAATCAGATTCTGCGTTTATGAAGTCTATGATTTTTGAACCGGATTCGGATTTGTCAGGCAAATGAGAACCTTGTCAAAGTCTTCCTGGCGGTCAGCAAGAACCATCAGCGTGTCGTCAGCAGTGAGTTGTGTAGATCCACCGGGACGCAGGTATTCTCCGTTGCGTTTGATCAGGACAATGAAGCTGGATTTAGGAATATTGAGGTCAATGATTCTTTTTTTCACCGCATAAAAGTCGGGTAAGATCCGGATTTCCTGTAACGAGGTCTTGGGTATGTCAGCAATGAATTTTTCAATTTCACTTACCGGCTTTACTTTTTCCGGCAGCGCTACATGCAGCCATTTGGCAGCGATCGGTAATGTGGTGCCTTGAATGATGACCGAAGTAATGGATATGAAGAATACGATATTGAAAATAATGTCAGCTTTATCGATGCCGGCCAGCAGCGCGTACGTGGCAAATACAATCGGTACAGCCCCGCGCAACCCTACCCAGGAAATGTAGATGCGTCTCCGTAAATTCATTTTGAAAAGCATCAAACTGATAAAGACACCAACCGGACGGGCCACCAATATCAGAAACAAAGAGATGAGCAGGCCAATGCCAATATACGGCAGTACTTCACTGGGGTAAACCAATAACCCCAGGGTTAGGAACAGTACAATCTGCATGATCCAGGCAAGGCCGTCAAACATTTTAAGGATGGTCTTTTTATGGATCAGGTCCTGATTGCCCAGGTACACCGCGCAGATATAGATAGCCAGAAAGCCATTCCCTCCCACGAAATCGGTAATGGAGAACGTGATAAACATCAAGGCAATAACAAGGCCGGGGTAAAGACCCTCAAAATCAAGTTTTATATTGTTAATGGTGATCTTGCTTAGCCGTCCAAAGGCAAAGCCGGCCAAGGCACCGATCGTCATTTGCTGAAGGAATAAGGGTATGATGGAGAGAAAGGATTTATCCTGATCAACGACCAGCGACAGAAAGGCAATGGTGAGCACATAGGCCATCGGGTCGTTGCTTCCGCTTTCCAATTCCAGTGTAGGCCGCAAGTTTGATTTTAAGGCAAGGCTTTTTGACCGTAAAATGGAAAAGACAGCTGCCGCATCCGTTGATGAAACGATGGAGCCCAGCAGCATGCTTTCATAAATCGTAAAATCGGTAATCCACCAGACAAAAGCGCCCAGGGAGACCGCGGTGAGCAAAACGCCTAACGTAGACAGGGCAATTCCCTCACGCAATACAGGTTTTACCGATGACCAATTGGTGTCCAGCCCACCGGAAAAAAGGATAAAGTTCAGGGAGACAATACCAATGAACTGGGCAACTTTTGGATTGTCGAAATGAATACCGCCAATACCGTCAGACCCGGCCAGCATACCGATCGCTAAAAACAGTAAAAGGGTGGGTACCCCGAATTTATAGGAGGTCTTACCGACAATAATGCTGAGCAACAGCAGCAGGGAGCCAATCAGCAATATATTTTCAATCGTAAGATTCATTCCGTTTTTCGTTTTTTAACGAACTGCCCGAATATACATAATCACACCGTGGAGTCCATTAAGTAACGCTCGCGTTTTAAACGCTTTTAGTGTAATAATTAAGTTTATGTATTAACAGCTTATTTCAATAGCCTGGATGCGTAAGGGGCACAAAAGCGTTTTTTATTTTACTTTAATTACTGCTGACTGATGCCAGAAGCAGCTGACGCATTGTATCACAGCAAACCAATCCCTGATCACTATTACTGACAGGTGCAAGTGCCGGTTGCTGCGGGATTAAATATGCGTAAATTTCCGGCTGAAGCCTGTAGTCATTGTACATGAAGCGACACCATATTTTTGGTTTAGTATTCCTTGCAGCATGCCTGCAATGGCTGAGCTGTTGCAGCGTTGATGAGGCAAAGCTTCAGATTGCTGCACTGAAGCCACCGAAGACACATCATGCCGGTGAACCCTACCTTTTCACTGATGCAAATAAACATGTCTTTCTTTCCTGGATCGAGTCATCCGATACCCTCAGTCAGTTAACATTATCAACACTGCAGGAGGGGCATTGGTCTGACCCCGTTGTCATCACCTCCGGTACCAACTGGTTTGTAAACTGGGCGGATTATCCGCTCGTAACCGGAGAGGGCAACGGCAATATGCTTGCCCACATCCTCGATCGCAGCGGGCCCGGAAAATTTTCGTACGATGTGAAGGTTACAACAACATCTAATGGAGTGAATTGGTCAACGCTTCAGTTGTTACATGATGACGGTCTTGAAGCTGAGCACGGTTTTGTTTCCATGATACCTTATGGTAAGGATGTTTTTATTTCATGGCTCGATGGCCGTAACACGGTGGGTGATGATGGGGCAGTGCATACCGGACATGACCATCACGGTGAAATGACCCTGCGTGCAGCGGTTGTTACCTATTCGGGTGAAAAACTTCAGGAGTGGGAACTGGACAGCCGCACCTGCGATTGCTGCCAGACCACAGCGGCCATTACGGCCAACGGCCCGGTGGTTATTTACCGCGACCGGTCTGACGATGAAGTGCGTGATATTTCCATCGTCAGGTATGTGAATAATCAATGGACTGCACCGCAATCCATCTTTAATGACAACTGGACCATAAACGGTTGCCCGGTGAATGGTCCGCGTTGTGAAGTCGAAGGAAATACCCTTGGCCTCGCCTGGTTTACGATGGCGGATAATCAAGCTGAGGTGAAGGTGATCTTTTCTTCCGATGGAGGAGCGTCCTTCGGTAAGCCGTTTCGCGTGAGCGGTGAAGATTGCATCGGGCGGGTAGACCTGGTCATGCTGAATGAAACTACGGCTATGTTAAGCTGGATGGAAAGCGGAGGTATATGGGTAAGGAGCGTTTCCACCGATGGAGTGATGAGTAAGCCGGTCAAAGTAGCTGATTCCTCCGATGCCCGTGCCAGCGGTTTTCCGCAACTGACCCGTTATGAAAACGGTGTGCTGATGGCCTGGACGGACGCAGCAACAAAGACCATTCAAACAGCAATCATCAACTGATGCGGATTATCAAGACTGATATTGTTACCCGGGAAGACATTCAATACCTGGTCAATTCTTTTTACACAAAAGTTCGTGCCGATGAACTGCTGGCACCCCTGTTCAGTGCAGTCGACTGGCCTCATCATTTGCCGGTGATGTATAACTTCTGGTCATCGGTGCTGTTGGGCGATCAGTCCTATGCGGGAAACCCGATGAGTAAACACTTGCACCTTCCGCTGGAAAAGCACCACTTCACCCGATGGCTATTACTGTTCACGGCAACAGTGGATGAAAATTTTGAAGGCTACAATGCCACGGAGGCAAAAAACCGTGCACGCCTGGTAGCCGACTTGTTTCAGTTTAAGATGGGGTTGATCCGCTAAGTGAATGAGTGAAGATCACGTTGTCTGCTAATTGAATTAACTTCATACGATCCGAAATGCCTTAATCTGTTGAAAAGGATAGCCGTTCAGCGCATGAAGCAGGCACTGAATAAATCGAAGGAATCGATGGTGGCAACTTCCTGAATTCAATTCGATAATTCACGGACTTAATTTTGCCAGGGTTTAAACGAAGGCTATTGATAAGCAATAATGCCTATCCAACCTTTGAGAGAAATTGTACCGTGTTAATTAGTGTTTCCAAAGATACGGAAGTGCGAATGGACAATCTTGAAGGTGCTTCGAACGAGGGTGCTGGTAGAAAGTAGTGGTTTAATTTATTTCGAAAATTGTTAGCGCTTTCGCGACAGTTTAGAACCAGGGCGGAGGAATACCTGTGCTGTTTGGGAATTTTGAACAGGTGATGCATTCCTCCGGATACTCATCGTAAGGTTTCCTGTAATCATACTCGCAATACGGCTCCAGGTAGTAGGGAATGTATCCTCGGACCACGAAAAACCGTGTTTCCGTAACACGATTAACTTCGAAATAGCCCAGCACGTTTTCTGCTTTGTCTGACAGATTTACCAGGTTGCTGGAAATTGGTGCGGGTGGTGTATCGAATACCGAACCGGTATTACCAATCAGTTGCTTAACCTGATTCCAGTACCGGTAGTTGTCTTTATTCATACTCAGTTGCCGCACAATAAAATAGTGCCTGTTCTTGAAGGAGGCATCAATTTCGCGGGAAGCTACCTGGTTGGTAATTGTTCGCGAATTCATTCCTGCATTGTTGAATAACGTTATCCGCTGTGGGTCTGCTTTACTGAAGACATAACAGTCGGGGGGCGGCTTGTTGAAGGGATTCGGAAAGAAAGTAAGTTCCCAGAAATATACTTCATCCACGACCCAGCGCAAATAAACTTCGGTTTCCGGAAGAGTTGTTTTTGCATATACATTAAGCAGGTGCGTCAGGCGCTTTTTGTTTTTGCTCGGAAAGACATCCTCGGTGATTTCATAGTACGCAGAATCAGCACCCAGAGACGGGGGTAATTGTTGCGGGAATGATTCATAGATCTGATCAGCCTTTTCAATCCTTACCCTGTAGTTAACCCCGGGCATCGCTTGAGTTAATACCTGCAGTTCATATTTTCCAGCTTCTGTTTCCCGGTAGGGAAATTGGTTTCCCTGATCATCATAAAGGGTAACCTGAGCACCTTTTACCGGTGTCGGAAGGGCGGACGTTATGAGTACACCATTAACGATGATCGGATTATTTGAGCCTGAGAATGTTTCACTTAAATATAGGTAGTGGGGTTCTTCCAGGTTAGTCAGTTGACCATAAACGACCAATTGCTTAATATCTTTCTTTAACGGGAACTCAATGCGATCAATGCAAGCGGAGACTATTCCCCCGATCAGGGTGACTGCAATAAGCCGGTAACACAAGCGCATGTAGGTTATTCTTCGCATCAGAAAGTAACAGTATAGGTAAGTGATGGAAATACTGTTCCCAGGATGGATAACCTGTACGGTTTAAGCATCAGTGAATTATCAACCGACTGATAAAATACCGAATAGGCATTTCTCCTGGCCAGCAGGTTGTAAACGGTAAACGTAAGGCTATCGTTAATTTTTTTAATAATGCTGCCTGCTGTAATTGAAAAATCCACGCGGTAATAATCCGGAATACGGTATTCATTTCGAAGGGAATAGTTCGGAATGCTGACACCGTCTACCAGGTAGGTTGAACTTACTGCGTTAACAGGCCTTCCGGTAGAATAGGTAAAACTGAAGCCGAATGATCCGTTGGGCCAGAGTTTACGGTTCATAACCCAGGAAGCAACATGGGGTTTGTCGTACACGGCAGGATACCAGGCACCGTTGTTAATCTGTTCTTCGGGATATGCGCCTCCCATCTGTATCAGGGAACGCGAGAAGGTATAGGCCAGCCAGCCTGTCCATTTTCCCTGATTTCGTTTCAGCAGAAACTCCATACCGTATGCTTTTCCCCGTCCCGTAATCAGTTCAGTTTCAAGGTGGTTATTCATAAAGAGATCGGGGAAATTTTTGTAGTCCAGAACATTTTTTGTTTTGCGGTAAAAGGCTTCTGCGGAGAACGACCACCGGTTTTCCTTCACATTGATGAAATACCCGATAGATAAATTGTCCGAAACCTGCGGTTTGATGTAGTAAGAACTGATCTGCCACAGGTCAATGGGAGTCGGTGCCGTTGTTGAGGATAACGATTGTATGTACTGAATCAGCCGGTTATAGCTGACCTTCACGGATTGATTTTTGGCCGTTGAAATGCGAATGGAAACCCGGGGTTCGAATCCGTGGTATTGTTTTAATACGCCATGGTTGAACACCAGTGTATCGGTGATTGAAGCCCGTGATTTTGTCTGGCCGGAAGCATAAAGGAAAACCGAATCCGGTGCCCGTTGTTGGAAGAGGGAGAATCGCAATCCGGCCGAGATTCCCAGTGAAGGCCAGGGAGTCCACTCTTCTGCAATGAAACCGGCTATTTCAACGCCTTTGTCTTTTTCTATAGACCTGCTGCTGATGGCAGATTGTTCATCATAAGGGGACAGGGATTCGGGGTCACTGAGGTAAAATATGGACTCCGCTCCGACTGTCAGCGTATGTTTCGTTAATGTCAATAACGCTGAGGCTTTGGTTTGCCAGTATGTAATTCCGTTACGCAAGGTGGCGGACTCATTGCCGGAAGGGTCAACATAGCTGTTTTTGAATCGTCCATAAGCAGCCAGCGCCTGAAGCGCCAACCGGTTGGTAGGCATCGATTTAAAATGAAGCGATGTGATGGTGCTGCGCCAATCGTAGCCAAACGTTTCATTGAATAAAAAATTATCCCCGGTGGACAGTGTGTTGAAGTTAATATGTGATTTCGGACTGATTTTATAACGGACTGAGCCATAGACATCATGAAATACTAAGGAACTGTTTCGGATATCGTCATTGCTCGCCTGCCGGAGAATCCAGTTGGTATTCGATATTCGAAGGCCCGAAATCAACGACACTTTATTCTTTATTACGGGTCCTTCGGCAAACAGTTTGGAAGCTGTTGTTCCTGCCGTTGCCTTCAGCGTCCACTGCTCATCGTCACCATCCTTCATCTGAATATTCAATGCTGCACTTGATCGTCCACCATAATAACTCGGCAGGTTTCCTTTGAATAGCGTGAAATCCTGAACCACATCCGGATTAAACGGAGATAAAAAGCCGAGGGCGTGATTCGCACTTAACACCATGACCTCATTGATCATGATAAGATTCTGATCGGCTTGTCCACCGCGTATATTAATGCCGGCCGATCCTTCGCCAACCGATGTAATGCCGGGCATAAATTGCAATCCTTTGATGACATCCGGTTCCCCCAGAAACGAGGGTATTTGTTTTAATTCGGTGATACCCATTTGAACAACCCCGGCATCAATTTTTGAAACATACTGATCAGCACCTTCCGCCTCTATCACCACCTCCTGCAGGTTGAATTTCCGCTCATTCATAACCAGGTCTACTACACCGTTGTTCCTGAGAACGATGGTAATAATAACCGGTAACATGGCGACATGACGGAAAACAACCCGGTAGTCACCTGGCTTCAAGGCAATAAAGTACCTGCCCTGATCATCGGTATTGGTACCTGTAAATTGACCATCGACATAGATACTCACCCGTGAAACCGGTTGATTGTTTATATCCGTAATACGACCGGTTAAACTAAACAGAGAGGAACCTGAAGGAGCGGCAGACTGAAAAACATACCGAAGCGAATCAGCTTGCGCAACTGACTGTTGATGAAAAAGGCAGTATAAAGAAATAACCAGGTAAGTGAAGTAATGCGAAGACCCCCCTGACCTTTTTTCCCAAGATACGTGTGAGATCCACCGGTGAGATGAAACCATATTGCTAGTTACTGAATGATTTGGCAATAATGGGATGGTTGACTGACTGTATTCGCAGGCAGCAAAAACTGGATCGGCAAGCGGCTTTGGTAACACGTATACAGCGCAGCAAAGGGATATTCATGTTCTGCGGTGGTACTATTGCGGTTGTTAGTCGCTAATGTAACTGAATGATTAATCGGATACCTGATTTACGTTAGACAAAGTTTTTTGCAAAAGGGTTGGCATGCCGTTGCCGGAAAATAATCATACGGAATAACGCGTGTCATTCAACAGGGTGGACCTCCCACCGGGAGGTTTGTGTCCCAGTCAATTGCCTGAATGAAATCTTACCCGTATACCATTTCCGGGTACAGGGGATGAGCCGATTCGGGTCATGCAGGTTTACGATCAGCTCATGATATAAAGTAACGGTAAAGACAACTGTGGCCGGTGAGTAGCCTTGTGAAGGGTTGCTTTGGAGGGCATTCATCCAATGGGTAAGTTGTGAATTCGTAGAAAAGAAAGTTTATCCCAGTAGCCTCGCTGAAAAACGATCTTGTCGTTTTGAATCTGAAAGAATCCGCAACCGCGAAGCCCGTTCGGATCTTTCCATTCCAGCATGGCCCAGTCCCCATCCTGGAAAATATTTTCGGGGATGCAAACCATGGTGGCTATTGAAAATTCATACACAAACATCTGACGAATCGCTTCTTTACCATGAACAGGTTCATTAGCTACCTGGTGATTGGTAGCATCGTCAGCATACAAATCAGCAAG
>JALOMI010000055.1 GCA_025455465.1 Cyclobacteriaceae bacterium
AGCGACATCAAAATAATTTTCCGTGTTTACCTTTGAGGAATTGAATCAGCAATAAACCTTCAGGTATGGCTAGCAACGATTCGCGTGAAGAAGCACACAAATGGTACCGAAAGATTCACCTTGACTGGTTGTTTAACACATCCACATTTCTCGGCAATCTGTTTATCGCGTTGGTAGTGACTTACTTTTTCCGTCAACTAAACTATGGTGATGCTGTAGATTATGTTTTCCTGATTGCCGTGCTGGCTGTTGGCTTATGGATAACCGAAGCGATCCCACCCTTTGCCGTAGGCATCTTGATTATCTGCATGCTGCTCTTCGGATTCGGCACAGACTACCTCATGGATGAACCTTCACCAGTTGACATTTACATCAGTACCTGGACGAGCAATGTGATGTGGCTTTTGCTCGGAGGATTTTTCTTGGCCGAGGGCATGAAACAAGTAGAACTCGACAGGTCTCTGTTTCAATTTGCTGTAAAACGTTTCGGTAGCAGGCCCGAATCGTTACTGATGGGTATCATGGTTGTCACCGCCCTGGCCAGCATGGTCATGTCGAATACGGCTACAACAGCCATGATGATTTCCTCAGTACTTCCGCTGGTGTATGTACTGGGCAAAGAAGCCAATTATTCCAAAGCTTTGCTCACCGGTATTCCGGCAGCTTCCACCATCGGTGGTATTGGTACGATCATCGGAAGCACTCCCAATGCCATTGCCGTAGGTGCACTTCAGGAGAAAGGCTGGAATATTACCTTCATTGACTGGATGCTGGTGGGTATGCCCACAGCCCTGTTACTCATCTATCTCTTCTTCCGGTTTCTGAATTACAAACTGCACATTCACTCGGCTTCCATTGACCTTTCGTTGCTGCCGCGAAGTACGAGAGCCATCGATCCGGTAAAACGGAAGTCAGTGATTTTTACACTTATTGTTACGGTGTTGCTTTGGCTTACCGAATCCATTCACGGTATACCGGTTGCCGCCACGTCAGCCGTTCCGATCCTGCTGCTGACATTGACCCAGGTTATTCAGGCAGAGCAGGTTCGAAGCATTCCCTGGGATACACTTATGCTCGTTGCCGGAGGGCTTGCGCTGGGTATAGCCCTGGTTGAAGTAGGACTGGCCAATATCCTTATGAATGAGATCAACAGACTGCCTATTGGCGGTGTGATTATTTCCATGTTGTTCAGTCTTGTGGGCGTACTCTTATCGAATGTAATGAGCAATACTGCCGCAGCCTCCATCCTCATACCGTTAGGCTTAACCTTGCCCCTGCCCTTCTCCGTTGCCGTGCCGGTGATGGTAGCCATCAGTTGTTCATCGGCTTTGCTGCTACCGGTATCGACACCTTCGAATGCTATTGCCTATGCTACTGGCCTTCTTGAACAAAAGGAATTCAGGCGTGGCGGACTATTTTTTATGGTAGCCGGACCAGTAGCCGCATTTATCAGTGTCATACTTTGGGTCTGGTTGTATCTGCAGGTGTAACTGCCAATCTTTTATTCTTCCAAAATCCTGACCAAATCTCCTGTAATTACCTTGCGTGAATAGGCTGAAATCGATAAAGGCTTTGCAGCAACATGCGGATTATTTTTCCAGGCAGCAAAGAAGGTCAGTAATTGAGCAACGAGTTGTTCTTTTTCTTCCGGGGCAATCATCACACCCGTGCCTGCCTTTTGTAAAACATCAGCTGCATCACTGGGATCCGGCCCGATTCCCAGGATGGGTATCCCGGTGGCCACATATTCAAACAACTTACCCGGGAAGAAGCCATGCGGGTCGCGGTAGCCGGTCAGTATCAGCAACAGCAACGATGAACTTCCGTAATAGTCCATCACTGCATCGTGCGACACGTTGCCGGTGAAGGTTACATAAGGCTGAAGTTCTGGCCGGGCCTCAACATAGGCTTTGAAAGGAGCATACACTTCCCCGACAAACTCCAGCCTCACTTGCTCACGAAACGATTTGTCCTTTGTCAGCGCCATTGTAAACGCTTCCATGAACGGAACCGGATCGCGCTGCTCATTCACAATACCTATATGCCGGATGATAAAATACGCTGTTCGCAGATAACGGATATGTTCAACATCTTCCTCATCAAAACCATTGGTCAGCAGATCAGCTTTCCTTCCTGACAGCGCTTCTAATCGTTCCACATAAAACGGTGTAACCGATATTACCCGGTCTGCATTCGTGAGCACTTGTTGTTCCAGTTTGCGGTGCCGCTTCATCCCCCATTCACCAACGCCCAGTTTTTCCCAAAGGCCCCACTCCGTCCAGGGATCCCTGAAATCTGCCAGCCAGCGAAGGTTCGGATTCTTCTGCTTCAGTTTCAATCCAATAAGGTGCATACTGTGTGGCGGACCGGTGGTGATAATGGTGTTGATCTGGCGGTCCTTGAGAAAATCATGAAGAAATGCCACCGAAGGTCTCATCCAGAAAATACGGGGATCCGGAATGAAAAGATTGGCTCGAACCCAACTGATGAAACGTTGCAACCATGAACGATGGGCCGAAACCGCCTGCTTATTTTCACGATCACTTCTTTCTTTTTTACCAAACAACGATAACAGCCTGTCGGCCAGATGATAGGGCTCCCATATCGGTAATTTGATCACTTCCGCTTCCGCAGGTACATCCTTTAGTAATGATTCATCCTTAACATCAAACGAAGGATTCTCCGGTGTATAGACAAACGGCTGCCAGCCAAACTGCGGCAGGTACTTCACAAACTTCAACCAGCGCTGTACACCGCTTCCTCCGCTGGGTGGCCAGTAATAGGTGATAATGAGTACTTTCTTCTCCATGTTTCTGGCCACTATCGTTGTATGTTCAACATTGGTTAATGAAGGCAATGATACCGTCAATATTAGCAGGATTGAACCAATTTATTTCTGCGTCACGCCTGAACCAGGTCAACTGCCGCTTGGCATACCTTCGTGAATTACGCTTTAACAATCGAATGGCTTCGGCATAATCATACTGCCCGTCCAGGTAATCAAAAATCTCCTGGTAGCCTACTGTCTGCAAGGCATTGTGCTGGCGAAAGTGATACAACTGTTTCGCTTCTTCAAACAACCCGGCTTCAATCATTTTATCCATGCGCTCATCAATGCGCTGATACAATTCCTCCCGCTCCAGTTCCAATCCGATTTTAATTACCCGGTAAGGCAACATATGTTTTTCACCCTGCTGAAAAGAAGCGATCGGTTGTCCGGTGCCCATCACTACTTCGAGCGCGCGCATCAGACGGGCCGGATTTTGACTGTCGATTCTTGTCATCCCTTCCGGATCCAGTTCGCGCAAAGCCTGTTGCAAATAGGTAATACCTTGCTCTCGATACCGCTGGCTTATCTGATAACGGATTTCATCAGGAACATCAGGGATATCATCAAAACCTTCAAGAAGTGCTTTTATGTACAGACCTGAACCTCCGCAGACCACCACCTGGTCTAGTTCCATAAAAAGCCGGAGCAATAATTCTCGGGCATCACGGGCATACTGTGCGGCATCGTATTTTTCGGTAATGGAATGGGAGTCGATGAAGTGATGCTTGATCTGCTGAAGTTCTTCTTTCGAAGGCTTGGCGGTACCAATAGTGAGTTCCCGGTAAAACTGGCGCGAGTCGGCCGAAAGTATTTCCGTATGAAAATATTCAGCAACCTTTACTGCCACCGCAGTTTTACCAACTGCGGTCGGCCCGACAATGACGATGAGATTTTTTTCTGCCGCCTTCACTGTGTAAAAGTACGAACACGAACTGAGGATAAGAGGCGTACCACTGGTTTTACTGATAGATCGATCATACCCCGGATGCTGCGGTATTTCCCGATTATCCAGTATCTTAGCCCCGCAAGAAACAACCACTATGATTAAGTATACTGTTCCGTTTTTAACGAAACTGGAAGACCTGATTGCCGAGTCGGATTATACGCTTCGGTATGAAAAGGGAAATTTCAAGTCAGGTTACTGTCTGCTGCGTGAGCAGAAGATCATGATCGTGAATAAGTTTTACACCACAGAAGGAAAAATCAATGCCTTGCTGGACATCTTACGCACGGTTGCACTTGACACCACCCGCTTCACTGAAAAAAGCCGGAAACTTTACGAAGAACTTTTTCAAACTGAAGTTAAGGCTTGAACATTACATTTCTTGGCACCGGTACTTCCCAGGGCGTACCAGTAATCGGATGCTCCTGCGAAGTTTGCACATCACTGGATTACCGTGACAAGCGGCTGCGTAGTTCCGTTTTAGTGGAATCAGATCAGGTTAATATCGTCATTGATACCGGCCCGGACTTCCGGCAACAGATGTTGCGCGAGGGAGTTAATCGCCTGGATGGCGTTCTCTTTACACATGCCCACCGGGACCATACTGCCGGTTTGGATGACATACGGTCATTCAACTTTCTGCAAGAAAAAGACATGCCGGCATACGGGATGCCGGAGACGCTGGAACAACTGAAACAGGATTTTGCCTACGTATTTGGGCCAAAAAATTATCCGGGCCTTCCACGGGTTACACTGAATCCGATTGATCATAATCCCTTTCAGGCAGAAGGCCTGAACGTAACGCCATTACCTGTACTTCACTTCCGCATGCCTGTATGTGGTTTCCGCATCGGCAATTTCAGCTACATTACCGATGCCAACCAGATTCCGGAAAGCACGCTGGAAAAACTGGAAGGCACGGAGGTGCTGGTGTTGAACGCCCTGCAACGCGAACGCCACATTTCTCACTTTAACCTGGAAGAAGCGTTGGCTATGGTTCAACGGATAAACCCCGTCAGGACCTACTTTACCCACATCAGCCACAAGCTGGGGTTGCATGCCCAGGTTTCGCGCGAACTGCCGGAGAATATTCATGTGGCATACGATGGTTTAAAGCTGACCGTCAGCGGCTAACTTTACCCCCGTTCTCAGCGGGGTATTCCGCAAAACTTCTGATGCATAATAATTATCATTTCTTACGACTGCTTATACCAATACTCCAGCAAAAGCTTGCGGGGTGCGTGGTGTCGGAATGTTTCAGTCAGTCGAAAGATGAATTAATTATCCGTGTTGAAACCGGGCAGAAGCCGTTCTTCATCAAAGCCAGCCTGTTGCCGGAGTTTTCCTGTTTATCATTTCCAAATGAATTCAACAGGGCGCGAAAAAACAGTGCAGACTTATTTGGTGCATTAATCGGTCAGCGAATAACCGACATCCATGTATTCCAACATGAGCGAAGTTTCTGCATCCGTTTTACCAACAACCTGTCCTTGTTGTTCAAATTGCATGGCAACCGGTCAAACCTGATTCTGCTGGAACAGGAAAAACCGGTAGCACTGTTTCGGAATAACCTGGAAGCTGACTGGTCAATAAAAGTGAAAAAATTACATCGTGCAATCGACTGGTCAGAAGAAGCTTTTTATCAAAACCTGAACCGGCTGGAAGCACTTTACTTCACCTTCGGTCAGATTCTTTGGAACTATCTCTATGCACACGGTTTTAATGAAGCTGACACAGAAGCAAAATATTATCGCCTGCAACAGCTGCTTCGTGAGCTGGAGCAACCCGAGTACCGGGTTATCCGGTATGAGGGAAAAATACACTTCTCACTCGTGCCTTTGGGTGAAATTCTATATTCAGCCGATGATCCACTCGTAGCGCTGAATGAATTCTTTATCCGGTACAGTTCTGTTACCGGACTGGAAAAGCGCAGGCATCAGCGTATCACCTTACTTACTGCACAACTTAATCGTGCCCAAAGTTACATTCAGAAAAACATACAACTGCTGGAAAAGCTCCGGGTTGATGACCATTACAGGAAATGGGGAGATCTGATTATGGCCAATCTGCATACCATTCCATCCGGAGTTAAGCATGTTACCCTGCCCGACTTTTATCAGGAGAATTTCCTTGTGGAAGTGAAGTTGAACACGCAGCTTTCACCGCAAAAGAATGCCGAGGTTTTTTACCGTAAGGCGCGTAACCAGCACATCGAAATCGAAAAACTAAAGGAGGGCATTCAGGCTAAAGAAAAACAAATTGGCGTGTGGACAGCGCAATTAACCCTGCTTAAAACTAACCTGGAGCCCAGAGAACTTAAAAAGGCACTGGAAGCATTTCCTTTTCATAGGACCAGCAAAGAAACAGAAGAAAATATGCCCTACCATGAGACTGAATACATGGGCTATCGGATTTGGGTGGGTAAAAATGCTCAACGAAATGATGAACTCACGCTGAAGTTTTCTTTCAAGGAAGATCTATGGCTACACGCCAAGGATGTACCGGGCTCGCATGTGCTGATCAAGCATCAGGCTGGCAAGCAATTTCCCAAAGAAGTCATTGAACGTGCTGCCCAGCTGGCAGCCTATTACTCCAAAAGAAAAACCGACACACTTTGCCCCGTGATTGTTACGCCTAAGAAATTCGTTCGTAAACGCAAGGGAGATCCGCCCGGTGCCGTGGTGGTAGAGCGCGAAAAAGTTATCCTGGTTGAGCCGAAGCCTGACTAGCGGAAGAAGCTGAACGCCTTCGGCTATTCAGCCACTTGTAAACCTCCATCACGACCAGTATGAGTGAAGCTGTGATCAGCAATTCAAACCATTCCTTCATACTCACCGGCTGAATGTCCAGTAACTTCTGCATGAATGGCAAATGCATGGAGAGGATATGGATACCCTGAGCAATAACAATGGATGCCAACGCCACCGGATTACCAACAAAAGGAATAGAACAAACTGAAGCACGTTCCGAACGGCAATTGAAGACATGGAAATTCTGAATGAGCACCATTTGCAGCAACACCAGATTTCGTGCTTCAGCCTCGGCATATCCCTCTACCTTCAGGAAATAATACCACATACCAAATGTCAGCACCGTCATGGTGATGCCGGCCACCAACGTTTGCTCAATCATCAGCCGGTCGAAAATTCCTTGCTGTGCATCGCGCGGAGGTTCTTTTAATCGATAGGTTTCACCTTTTTCAAAGGCGAGGCTGATGTCTTGTGCGCCATTGGTGACCAGGTTCAGCCACAGCAGTTGCACAGCCAAAAATGGTAGCGGTAAGTCCAGCAGTATGGCCAGAAAGACCATCAGTATTTCAGCAGTACCGGTGGAGATGAGCAGGTAAATAATCTTGCGGAGATTGCCGTAGGTGTAACGCCCCTCTTCAATACCGGCTGCAATGGAAGCAAAATTATTATCCGTAACGATGATGCTGGCTGCCTCCTTGGCCACATCACTGCCGTAACCCATTGCCACTCCAATGTTGGCCGACTTCAAGGCTGGCGCATCATTAACACCATCACCCGTTACCGCCACAAATTTTTTGCTATTGCGTACTTCAGCAATGATCATCTGTTTCTGGATAGGACTTACACGGGCGAATACTTTCTTGCCGGCTATGCGGTGACTGAAGTCAGTATTGATATCAGATACAAAATAACCCAGCTCCTTACCGGTGATTACTTCCTCTGCATGAGTTGCAATACCCACCTCGCGCGCTATGGATAAAGCCGTGGCCGGATGGTCTCCGGTAATCATAACAACCTCAATGCCACCCTCTCGGCAGAACTGCACCGCCTGCTTCGCTTCCGGTTTAAGCGGATCAATCAATGCTGCCAGCCCCAGAAACGTCAGGTTTTTCAACTCAAGTTTATCAGTAACACTGCCACTGGCTAATGCCATCACCCGGTAACCATTGGCCGCAAGTATTTCTGCTTGCTGAATCAGTTCTGTGCGGTTATTGGCATTACAGAAATCAAGTATTGTTTCAACAGCACCTTTGAGACATGCCTGGCGTTTGTGCGCAGCATCGAAGTAAATAAGGCCGGCATACTTCAGTTCTGACTCAAACGGTATTTCACGAATTCGACTGATAGGTTTTCTCCAGAATTCCGGGGACTTACCATATTTATAGGCCAAAGCCAGGAAAGCGATATCAATAGCATCGCCCTGGTAAATCCATTGATCATCCTGAAGATTAAGCTCAGCCTCATTGCATAGTACACCGCAGGCAACAAATACTTCCAGCAAAGGATTACCGTTAACGGCTTTGCCATGACTGTCCAGAATTTCACCATTACCATGATATCCGGCTCCGGTTACCTGGAACACTTCTCCACCTTCCAGATGCACCTGGGTAATTGTTTGCTGATCAACAGTAAGTGTGCCCGTTTTATCGGTTCCGATATAACTGCAGCTACCCAGGCCTTCCACAGCCGAAAGCTTCCGGATGATCACATTTCGCTTTGCCATGCGGCTGCTGCCGATCGACAAAGCCACTGTCATGGCAATGGGCAAACCTTCAGGTATTGCGGAAACCGCTACAGCAACCGCCACAAAAAACATTTCATGGGCTGGTATATGATGGAGGTAGCCAATTACGAAAATGAACGCACAGGCGACCACCACGAGTAAGCTTACCCATCGGGCAAACCGTTCCATACGCTTTACCAAAGGTGTTCGCTCCTGTGAAGTTTCGGTAACTGTCTGTGCGATATGACCGATGGCCGTATTCAACCCGGTAGCCACTACGATTCCTTTGCCCCGCCCACTCATGATGGTGGTTCCGGCAAAGAGCATGTTGACCTGATCACCGAGATTCAGGTTTTCCTGCTGCAGTTCCTTCGTGTTTTTAGAAACCGGCATCGACTCACCGGTAAGCATACTTTCATCAGCTCTAAGATGAATACAAGTAATCAGTCGCATATCAGCCTGTACGCGCTGGCCCGATTCGACCAGCACCACATCACCGGGCACCAGGTATTCAGCTTCCAGAATCACAACTTCATGATCCCGTAGGGTTCGTGCTTTTGACTTCACTAACTGCTGCAAGGCAGCCGCACTTGACTCGGCTTTCCATTCCTGATAAGTGCCCAGTATAGCATTGATTGTGATGATCAGAAAAATGAAGATGGCATCTTCATACTCGTTAATAAATAGCGAAACAATGCCGGCAACAACCAGAACATAGATCAACGGACTCATGAACTGGTGTATTACCACCGCAAGAAAAGTGACGCGTTTATTTTCAGGCAACCGGTTGAGGCCGTGGTGCTGCAGCCTTGCCGCTGCTTCTTCACTGGTTAACCCCTGCAATGAAGTCCGCAATGCATTCATTAACATCTCTATCGGCAGGCGGTAATAGTCGTTGGTTAGCATATGTACCCAACCATTTCAAGGCCATCAAATCTCGCAGATAAGTTCCCGAATTAACTTGATGATAATCAGGCCATAGGATGATGACGGTCATTCCTGAAACGGACATAATTCAGGAAAATTGTTGCAGCAATGAACCTTAAAATCCAATGCCATGAAACGAATTCTGATTCCTACTGATTTTTCACCGTGTGCACAGAATGCAACACAGGTTGGTGCAGCCATTGCCAAAGCAACGGGTGCTGAAATATTGCTCCTTCATATTATATACAGTCCGCTGGGATTGGAAAAGTTGCCATCCAAACTGGCCGATTATCCGGAAATGAAAGAGGCCGTACTGAAGGCAAAAAGGCAACTGAATAAAGAAGTAAGCAGTGCCGCACTGAAAAAACTCAAAGTAGAAACTAAACTGGATGTCGGAACGCCCGCCCGCGATATTGTTTACTATACGAAATCATGGAAAGCCGACCTGGTAGCAATTGGAACACACGGCACAGCAGAGGCCGATCATCCCTTTGTGGGATCCAATGCGCAGAAGGTATTGCGCGGTGCAGATTGTCCGGTATTGTCGGTGCAAAAGAACCATACCGTAAAGAACCTCAAGAAATTTGTCTTTGCCTCGAACTTCGATGAGCGAAGCATCAAACCGTTTGAAAAAATACTGGTGCTTGCCAAAGCATTAAATGCTTCTGTGGAGTTTCTGCATATCTGCACACCGATTAACTTCAAAAGCACACGTACCATCCAGACCATGATGGATAATTTTGCCCAAAACTTTCCAGATGTAAAATTCACCCGCGCACTATACACCGACTTTGAAGTGCATAATGGAATATCCAGCTACCTTGAAGAAAATCCGCAGGGCATTGTTGCCCTGGCTACGCGTACGCGGCAATACCAGCCTTCGTATACGCTGGGGGTTACAGAAAGTGTAGCCTTCCACAGCCCGGTGCCGGTATTAAGTGTAAATATGAAATAGCAAAAACCAACCTTCAAAAAACAACTCAGGCTGACTTAATAAGGAAGGCAATCCCTGATGAAGTCAGCCTGATTGTTATTTCACCACATTAATTTTCAGTGTATTGGTGCGCAGGTGTTCCTGTATCGGCATACTGGCCAGGGTAATGAAGATATCACCGCTATGCAGATGCCCCTCTTGTTTGAGAATAGCCTCCACATCGGCAATAGTTTCATCGGTGGACGTAACCTTGTCATAGAAATAAGCACGGGCACCCCACACCAGGTTAATAGTAGTGAGTAGTGACTTATTGGCTGTAAATACAAAGATGTTCGAGTTGGGCCGGTGCGAGGAAGACTTAAAGGCGGTATATCCGGAAGAAGTCATACCCACCACTGCTTTGGCACCTACATCCTTCGCCAGCTTACAGGCGGCCAGTACCAGGCTATCATTAATGTAAATTGGTGACTTGGGATCAACCTCGCGAAAACGGAAATACATTTTTTCATGCTTCTCCACAGAGGAAATTGTCCGCACCATACTTCGGATTACTTCAATCGGATATTTTCCTGCCGCTGTTTCTGCCGACAGCATAACAGCATCGGCACCATCCATCACTGCATTGGCCACATCGTTTGTTTCGGCCCGCGTAGGACGGGGGTTTTCGATCATGCTCTCCATCATCTGGGTAGCAACGATCACGGGCTTGGCTGCTTTATTGCACTTATTGACGATCATCTTCTGCATCATGGGAACTTCCTCCAAAAGGATTTCAACCCCCAGGTCGCCACGTGCAACCATAACAGCATCCGTAGCATTCACGATCTCATCAATGTTGCTGATGGCTTCGGGCTTTTCAATCTTAGCGACAATGCGCGATGTTGATTTTCGCTCATCAATGATGCCCCGAAGGATTTTTATATCCTGAGCCTTCCGAACGAAGGAGAGCGCAATCCAATCAATGTTATTTTTCAGACCGAACTCCAGGTCTTCCAGGTCTTTTTCAGTCAAGGAGGGCGCAGAAACTTTGGTAAATGGCATGTTAATACCCTTACGGGATTTCAACGGGCCACCATAGACTACCTCTGTAACTACATCCACGTTACGTACTTCCTTCACGCGCAGTTCAATCTTCCCGTCATCAACGAGAATCATATCTCCCTTCTTAACATCCCGCGGCAAGTCCTGATACGATGTGCTGGCAATTTCATGATTGCCGGTAAGCTGACGGGTGGTAATAATAAACTCCTGCCCGCGGGTGAGTTCCGTGTCAGCAGCAACTTCCTGAATCCTTATCTTGGGGCCTTGCAGATCCTGTAACAGAGCCACAGTTGTACCCAGTTCAGCATTGATTTCACGAACCAAATCCACCACCTTTTGATGGTCAGCATGGGATCCATGAGAAAAGTTGAGCCGGAATACATCCACACCTTCTTTCACAAGGGCCCGAAGCATTTCTTTGGAATTGGAAGCAGGCCCAACAGTGGCCACAATTTTAGTCTTGTTGTAAGTTGACCGCTCAGACATAATAGCTGGAGATGAATTAGAATATGAAGTTTTCTTTTGACCGAAGGTTTTCCATAGATAGGGGTGTAACCAATTCAATGGACCCTATTTCTTTCAGCAGTTGAATTGTCATGGTATGGTACTCCGGATTTTCAGAAGCCGTCAAAAATATGAAATCAAATCGAGGAAATTCAGGAACTAGGAAATACTTTCCCTGTTCATAGTCCATCGGTTTATTTTTGAACAATTTCAAACGATTGATGACACCATCGTAGGAATAATAAACAAACTGCTTCTCCACGCCAGGTTTGCCCTTGAAGCCCACGGTAAGGTCTGGCTGCCTTATGAGTTGAATACCTAATGCCCGGTTGACTTCCCACGCCAGCTTATAACTTCGGGCAGACGATACAATTCCGGCCAGCCGAAAGTCATAATCATAGTCAATAATCAACTTGCTTTTCTTCATTTTCAGGTTGATTCAGCGGCATTTACCGGTTGCCGATGGGGTTTAAAAAAGGTTTGATAATATTCCCGTAAATATCTTTCTTTGCACAGATTTTTAAATCCTAAAACCTCAAAAACATGTCTGAAATCGCACAAAAAGTAAAACAGATTATTATCGACAAATTAGGTGTTGAAGAATCTGAAGTTACTCCTGAAGCAAGCTTTACCAATGACCTTGGTGCTGACTCGCTGGACACCGTTGAATTAATCATGGAGTTCGAAAAAGAATTCAATATCTCCATTCCAGACGATCAGGCCGAAAATATTTCAACCGTTGGCCAAGCCATTTCTTACCTGGAACAAAACGTAAAGAAGTAATCCGACCCTCTTCTACTAGTTTACTTTACCAACGTACTCATGGCATTAAGACGCGTAGTGGTCACCGGCCTTGGTGCCCTCACTCCTATTGGTAATAACCTGCAGGAATATTGGGCTGGCCTGAAAGCGGGAAAAAGCGGAGCTGCTCCTATTACCCGTTTTGACGCTACGTTATACAAAACCAAGTTCGCTTGTGAAGTAAAAAACTTCGACATCGGCAATTTTATGGATCGAAAGGAAGCCCGTAAAATGGATCCTTTCGCCCAGTATGCCATGGTCGTGGTCGATGAGGCCATTAAAGATGCCAACCTTCCGCTGTCTGAATTAAATCCCGATCGCGTAGGCGTAATCTGGGGTTCAGGCATCGGAGGGTTGCTTACTTTTCAGGAAGAAGTAAAATCCTATGCCAGGGGTGACGGCACCCCCCGCTTCAATCCCTTCTTTATTCCTAAGATGATTCCCGACCTGAGTGCCGGGCACATTTCCATTAAATATGGTTTTCGCGGGCCTAACTTTGTAACCGTTTCGGCCTGTGCTTCCTCAACCAATGCCATCTACGATGCCCTGACTTACATTCGTCTCGGTAAAGCTGACATCATTGTCTCCGGAGGTTCAGAAGCCGCTGTATGCGAAGCCGGGGTTGGCGGATTCAATGCCATGAAGGCGCTGAGCGAGCGAAATGATTCGCCCGAAACGGCCTCCCGGCCATACGACCAAAGCCGTGATGGATTTGTGCTGGGTGAAGGTGCCGGTGCGTTAATACTGGAAGAATACGAGCATGCCGTTAAACGGGGTGCAAAAATTTATGCTGAAGTAATCGGTGGTGGCATGTCAGCCGATGCTTATCACATCACTGCCCCCCATCCGGATGGAGCAGGCATCACGCGGGTAATGATCAATGCCTTAGAAGATGCCGGAATAAAACCGGAAGAGGTTGATTACATCAACACCCACGGCACTTCAACTCCGTTGGGTGACATCGGAGAAATCAGGGCCATCGAAAAAGTATTTGGTGACCATGTTTACACGATGAACATTAGCTCCACCAAATCGATGACCGGTCACTTGCTGGGCGCTGCCGGTGCCGTTGAATCGCTGGCTTGTCTGCTGGCCATCAACCAGGAAGTCGTTCCGCCAACCATTAACAACATCACACCCGATGCTGAACTGGACAGTCGCCTGAACCTGACCTTTAATGAAGCCCAAAGCCGCAAAGTCAATGTGGCGCTGAGTAACACCTTTGGTTTTGGCGGGCATAACGCCTCCATTATCTTCCGTAAGCTCTGAGTGTACTGTACTCCCCTGTTCCGATAATTCATTCTCTTTGATTACCTTGGCAGCGCTATTAACTGCCTTAATTTGTGTGGCATTTACTGAACATCACACGGAAGTCTTCACCCTCCGACAAGAAACTGATCAATGCCATCCGGACGATAGCCGGCTTTAAACCTGATAACCTGGAATTATACCGGCTGGCCACCATTCACAGTTCGGTGATTAAAGAAAATGGTACAGGCTACAAAGAAAATAACGAACGTCTCGAATACCTGGGCGATGCAATATTAGGGGCAGCAGTTGCCGATTACCTGTTCAAGAAATTCCCCTTTAAGAGTGAAGGCTTCCTTACAGAGATGCGGTCGCGCATCGTTAACCGCGAATCACTCAACCATTTGGCACGAAAAATCGGTATTGCTACTATTGTACAGTACGATCAAAAGAATGCACAACTGCAACAGGTTATCCTTGGAAACACCTTGGAAGCCATCGTTGGTGCCATCTATCTCGACAAGGGGTATAAGCGCACGAAAAAATTCGTAGTCAATAAACTCATCGCCCCGAATTACGACCTCGATGAACTGGCCAGTACACACACCAACTTTAAAAGCCGGTTGATTGAATGGAGCCAGCGTGAAGGAAAAGAAATACGTTTTGAAATCGTGAGTATCATGAAAGGCAAAGTACATAAAGAATTCACCGCACAAGTGGTAGTCGATAACGAAGTTGCCGGTACTGGTTACGGACACACCAAGAAAAAAGCCGAACAGGATGCTGCCTTTAAGGCCTGCGAACGCTTGGGGGTTTTCAATGATGCCAGTCGTAATGCATGAACAATAACCAAACGCTGCAGTTAACGTGACAACCATCAGAATCGGAGGTGCTACTTTAAATCAGACTCCCCTCGACTGGGCCGGTAACAAGCTTAC
>JALOMI010000249.1 GCA_025455465.1 Cyclobacteriaceae bacterium
CAAAGGAATAACCACAGCGAAGCGTGTACCGGATCTTCCTTCAATAATGTTAACCATAACTGCACCGCGCCAATGGATACCGGTATAACCAGCCAGAACTCTGACAGCCAGAAGCGCAAGTCAAAGGTGGTTGCATCTCCTTCAAAGAACAAGGTGAACGGCAGCAGGATGAAACCTGCCAGAAACGTCTGCCATCCGTTGATGACCGTGCGTGATAAATTCCAGGATACGGAAGCATAGTACACAGCCCCCAACGAATACACCACCATACACAGTATAATCAGCAACAATCCGGGAATGGTGGCGTAACCACGCTCCACCAGCGGCCATGAGGCCAGGCTGACACCCGCCATGCCCAGCGCAATACTCAACCATTCTCGCCCGGTAACACCGCGTTTCAGCCAGAGTGAAGAGAAGGTACTGATGAATAACGGATTCAGCGCCAGTGCCAGCGCGGTGATACCGGCTGCCACATACTGCAGTGCGATAATAAAAATGCCGAGGTAGAGCGCTGTGTTGAGCAGGGAGAAAATCACCAATTGCCTCCACTCCATCCCCTGCGGCCAGAACCGCCTGGAGGAGAAGTGCACGATGATCAGCAGGATGGTGCCCGCCAGAAAAAAACGGATGGTAAACAACGTCAGCGGCTCAGCGGACATCAGGCCGAACTTGCCCGCCACAGAAGCCGAAGCCCACAGCATGGCAAAGGAAAAACCGGTGAGTGTAAAACGAATGCCGGGCGACAAGAGAACTGATTGAGCTGGAAAGATAATCGATTAAAGAAAGATTGCGTAGTTAGATAACTTATACATTTCACTCAGGATAATTCTGAATTGATTATCTTTAATTTCATGCACCTCACCCCCGACCAACAAGCACATATACGGAAACTTCTACTCCGGGATCAACGGATGAAAGCCATCCAGTATTGCCAGGAAACGCTTCACCTCAATGCATTCCGTGCGCAGGAACTCGTGGATGCAGCAGAGAAAGAAATAAAGTCAAGCGATAATTCTGCTATATACAGCAGTAAAAACAGCAGCCAAAAGCCTTCCACAGGTGGAATCATTGGCGGAACAATCTTCTTAATCATCGGCCTTGGTATGCTGGGATTTACCACCCATCTTTTTTTGAAGCATCAGGACTTTATGCAGCGTGCCATGCCGGTGATGAGTACAGTAACGGAGTATGAACAATACGAAAGTTCCGATGACGATGGCGGAAGCACAACCATGTACACGCCTATCTTTGAATATTCCTGGAATGGAAAAAATTATCGTCAGGCCAGCGATATGAGTTCGTCCAGTCAGGACTATGCCATCGGTGAATCCGTTGAATTGCTGATTGATCCGGATAATCCGCAGGCTATACTCATTAATTCCTTTATGGGTAAATGGCTGCTGCCCATATTGCTGGGCGTGATGGGGACTATCTTTACACTGGTTGGTTTTTCCGTCATACGTATCATCCGGATGTAACCGAAAACAAGACTTGCTATTCCTACAGGACGGTTAGCACCGTCATTTCCTGATGCTGCCAGCGAATTACTTCTCCGATGGATTTGCCGAGCAATGTTTTTCCGATAGGCGAATCCGGTGACACCACCAGGTATTCCTTTCCGTTTAATGATACCTTACCCAGGCTGATGCTGATGTAAAAAACAGCTTGTGATGCAGTCACCAGCGAGCCGGGTATCACCCTGTCCACTGCCTTCATTTCTGCCAATCGCTGCAAGGCTGCGGACTGCCGCTCAAGTTCAGCCAACTGCACGATGTATTGTGCTACCTCGTTTTGCGCCATGGCGCGCCCGGTTTCATATTTGTCACCGGCACTGCTTTTGGTTTCTTCGTTGGCCGAGGCCTGCACCAACTGAATCTCTTCCTGCAAGGATTGTATGCGCTGGTGAATCAGCGCGAGGCAGTGTGCATGCAATCGATCTTTCTCAGTCATACGCTGTCACCATAGACTGCGGCTATGGCTGCTCGGGCGATGCGCTCATCTTCTTCCTGGGATAAACCGCTGATGCCAATACCACCGATAACCTTGCCCTGCTGTACAATGGGCACGCCTCCGCCAAAACCGGTAATGCGTTCATCGCCCCAAAAGGCTGGCGGACTGTTTTTCTCGCGCATGTATTGCCCCATTTCGCGCGTTGTCTTGTTATCACGCGCACTGGTGTAGGCCTTGTTTTGTCCGATGACACCGGAAGCCGCATTGGCTCCATCCATCCGCAAAAAAGCAATCAGTTCTCCTTCCGGACCGGCAACCGCCACAACCAATGGCTTCTGGATGATATTGGCTTCATGAACAGCGGCTTCCACCATGCGAAGCGCTTCGGATGAACTTACTTTTCTGATGGTATGCATTGAGTGGGATTAGTTGATGCAGATAAGGGTAGTCGTTCCCGTGATAAAATAAATCAAATCAATTTGTATGCAACAGACGCTGCAAGCTCTCCTTCATCCTGACATCGTCTGAACCAAGTTTATCACGGCCCAGTTTTCCGCTGGTATAAATATTGGGCAGATGATGGATCAGGTTTCGTTCGAATTCAGAAATACAGATAACCTTTTTCATTCCGCAATGCTGATAAATGTCGGTGTTTACTTTGGGTATGGTTCTGTAGCGATCGTTACCATAAAACCGGGCAAAGTTTCCATGCAACTTTTTGATCCGTTTGAATTGCTCTTTAGAAATTATAAAACTCGATTGATTCAGGTTCGTGAAATGCGCAAACTTCTTTCCGGAATATTCCTCTACGGAATCAAAATCCCAGTCATACTTGGCGTGATAAGCCGGGTAATAATAACCCGATGCATCATCAAATTCTTCATACTGAATCAACCCGGCAATCCTGTTTTCCGGAAGTATACGTTCATACTCGATAAAACTACTGATGTGATCCTCCAGCCACAGGTGATCATTCTCGGTAAAAATGAAGTAATCATAATTTTCCGATTCCTGGTCGATTACCTGGCGGCAGGTCATCGGAAGGAGCTTGTAATCAAATACCTTTCCGTTCCAAAAGCGCTTATCTATCTTGAAGAACAGGTTGGTAATATCCCACTTCGTGTATAGCTCGATGACGTTTACCCGGTCAATACCGGTAATGTCCGGAAGGGGAATATTCGAATTGACAATAACAGTGATATTATAGGCTGTAATTTCTTTGAGTGCCGTGACCACTTGTTGCAGGTATTTTTTCTGCTCCGCTCCGAAGTTTACGATTACGGCTAAAACGGTTTTCATCGGGAAGTGATTAACAGCAGACAAGATAAGCATTGGCCTGAATAATACCTGAAACAAAAAATCCAGGATTTGCAGATAAAGCCAGGAATTTTCGGCATGCCATTCCTAAAAAATACACCAATCAAACCACCGGCAAGAATACCAATGACAACAGATACTACTTCAGATATTTGAACAACATTCGCTTCGTTAACGGCATACTCAATAAACAGAAGCGCTTCGGTTGAGCTTGCGTTACCAATCGTGTAAATAACCTGATTGTTAATGTCATGAAACCAAAAAACCAGGGTCACTGATGACTCTTCCGTACGGCAAGCCACCAACCCAACAGGGCCATCGGCAGGTAAGCAGCACCAAGATCAAGGGTGTTAAACCATACAGGAGACGGGAGAAGCATCACCATATAAATGCCACCGGCTAAAAACAACAAGCCGATAGCCATCGCGAAGGCGAATTTATACGATACCGCCAGACGAGCCACGAGCCATGCGCCTGTCAGTGTACCCAGCGCATGGGCAAGGAACGGAAATAAAAAATGTTTTGGTTCAAAACGACTCATGGCTTGCTGCAATCCTTCCATGGTGGTGTTATCAATCCCTTCGGGGGGAGGAATGATATAACCACTTACGTTAATCAGGCCCATGTTGACAATACTGCCGAGAATGATGCCGGCTACAAGGGCGAGGATATTGCGGAGGATGGGGTGCATGGGGACAGTGTTTAGGTGTTTAGGTGTTTAGGTGTTTAGGTGTTTAAGTGTTTAGGTGCTATGGTGTTGAGGTTTTGATGGTTTAAGGTTTCATTTTCTGGCATGAGGTAAAGGTAATGAAATCGTTCGCTAAATACATTTATCCGCATTGGCTAACGGATTATTAGGAAGTTGAAGGATACATGCTTCACTTCAGGTGATGCCATGATTTGCCTTTATCTATATCGATGGGAATGTAAGAGCAAAGCAAACTTGCCCTCCTGTTCGGCAGAATTTGATACACTACCAATCGATGGCAGGAACGATTATACTTCAGACATTTCCTCAAGAGGTTCCTGCATCAGCCGGCTGAGGCGGGAGTAATCTTCAGGCAGGGTATTGGCCAGTTCCCTAAAGCGCTTGTCGATTTCACGGTTCAGGTCTTTCAGCATGGCATCCCTTCTTTTTTTCATCGACTTACGGGTTTCTGCTCCTTTCTCGGGAGCGAACAGTACACCAATCAGTCCACCGGCTACGATGCCAATGGCAACGGCTAAAATGGCTTTTCTGGTTTTCATAGCTACTGTGATTTAAATTTCTTCAATCTACCCTATCCATCCATCATTGTCGATGATTGCGGATATGGTTAAAAACTGACTTTTGTTAGTGAATTAGAAGAAGACGATTTACCTGACAGCCATTATCTTTAAGTGATAAAAAATATACATGAAACATATTGTTCGTGTTACTGTGCTATTGATGCTGATGGGAATTCCTTCCGTTACCCAGGCACAACGTCCGGTTCTGGATGTTGGATTACGCTTCCAGAAAGCTATTGGATTATACTGGGAAAACGGTGTCTCGGTTCACTATTCACCTGCACACTTCAAGC
>JALOMI010000250.1 GCA_025455465.1 Cyclobacteriaceae bacterium
TATCCGCCAGGACAACCTGCGGCTTATCACTCCTTAATATTTAACCGAAACAGAACCTTTGTAAATCATGTTGGTGTAGGTGAGATAGTAGAAATACACACCGGCACTGGCACCGCGCGGATACCATCTAAAATTACGGTCGGTGCTTTCATATACCTGATTACCCCAGCGGTCATAAATACGGATATTTACAAAAGTACCCAGGCAATTGTCGGGTGGCAGAATACTCACATATTCGCCCGGAGCCTGATAGCGTTCCATGGCGAAATACTCGTTCTTACCATTGCCATCCGGGGTGACGATATTCGGTGGAATAAAATTAAAATCACCCCGATCGTAATCGTTTACCTGGAGCTTGATTAAACCAAGATCTTCACCAGCTGAGTAGCAGCGGTTGTCGCGCGCAACAAAGGTGAACTCATAGTTATTTTCAAACATGTTGTTGGTGAAAATGGAGCAGTCAGGAAGCCATGTAAAAAAGGCTTCGGCTCTGCCTGTACCCACACCGGGCGTGAACGTAAAAGACACGGGCAATACATTGCCTTTAACATCGAGCAGATCGATGAACACCATATCAGCAGGTGAGAAATCAGGATCGATGGCGGTCAGCTTCAGCTGAATTTCTGTGCCCTGAAAAACTTTTATCGATCGGTCTGCCGCCAGCGTGACGTCATTCATGCTGGCGATGGTTAGTGTGGGCGGAGTATTGTCAGGGGGCTCAACGCGCACGGAAACCAGCAAAGTATCTGCTTTATACAGCCGGCACTTGTTGGCATTATCCACCACAATAAATTCCAGATCATAGACGGTCTGCTTCGACAGGTCAATCCGTTCGCAATTCAGGTTCCAGCTGAACGGAGACTGAACTGAACCATTTCCCTGGGCCCCGTTGAAGACTACGCCTGCGTCAGCTGCGTTAAAACCTTTGCCTTTCATGCCCAGCACAATGAAATCATTATCGGCATCCCTTCCGAAAACATCGAATTGCAAGGATTCAAAAATCTTTCGGGTTACCTCAATCCGCTTTTCATTTCCCTGCTGCAGGTTGCTGCTGATCAGCGGATCGTTATTCCCCGGCAAGATGATGTTCAGGTTGAAGGTCAATGTATCGCGGTTTTGAACGCGGCACTTGTCCTGATCTTCCACAAAAACTTTCAGCAAAAAAGTAGTCCTTTGGGTAAAGTCGAATACATCACAGCGCGAATCCCAGGTAAAGGCTCCCGTTAATTTACCTTTCTCAGCAGTCACCAGGTTTAACCCCACCCCAGCGTTGGCCATCGTAAAACCATCGGTGATAAAAAATGCTTCCAGCTGATCGAGGTCAGCATCTTCTGCGAGGATGGGTATCGTGAGCAGCGGATCCCCTTCGTTGATGGTAATCTGCTGATCAGGCGTAATAAATATCGGAGGCTGGTTAGGTGGTGGTTCCACAAAGACTGATAACCGCAGCGTATCCGACAACGGCAGGCTGCAGGCATCGTCATAGGCGATGACACCGATCTGATAAATACCGCCTGGTACATATGAACACTCCGGGAAGCAAATGGTGAAATCCGCAGCGCTGCCATTCACCAACGTAGCCGCACTGACTGCCGGCAACAATTCATTCAGGTAACGGGTATTGTTCTTGAAATTCAGGGGCAACACACGGATACTCACTTTTTCCTGAAAGCCATCTTCTGGCTTTTTCGAGTCTTCATCCGAGATGCGCACTTCCACACAGCGGTCGGTTGCACTTACCGTATTCGAATAACTGAGCGCCAGTGTTTGATTGGGCACACTGAAATTCACCTCGCCTTTTTTACGTCCCACAATTTGAGGAGGTTCAGCCACCGGGCAGGCATCCACCACCAGCATCTGAAAATCCCTGCGCACTTCACCGATTTTTACCCCATTGCGGTACTCTTCGCACTTCACGGCAAACACATAGAGCGCCACACCAGCCAACGGAGGCGTTACCGTTAAAAATCCGTCAGGAGTGATTTGCAGGTCCGGAGATCCCCGGGTAATTCGTTGCAGGCTGTATCCGGGACGCCACTGCACATCCGGATAGGGAGCCGGCCGCGGCAGGTTACCAGGAGGCAATGCATCAGCCGATTTGGTGTTCAACGGGGTAACCAGTGAATATACCAGCGAGTCTCCGTCATCATCCACACCGGCAAAATCCACATAGTATTTTTTGTTCGGACAGGCATAGTCGTTCAGCGGAGGAAACAACCGGGGTGATGAATTGATAAAGGGCGATCCGTCTTTCACCACCGGAGGAAACTCCATATAAAAAGTTTGGCCGGCTGTACGATTACCCAACACAGGATTTTCGCTGAAGATATTGGTGATGGTGTAGTTGCGGCAACAGCGCTCCCAGGCAACATAGTACCCTTGAGCATCATTAAACTGGGAAGCCGGAAGCTGAATATCGGCTGAATACAGGATGCGTGAAGTTACAATTTCACCCTTGGAGCAGGATGGCTGCGTGTACGGCACATTGGTAATGCTGACCTGCAAAAGGCGAATGGCATTGATCATGATGGCATTGTCGCGCTTACGGAAGATGCGCACATCGGCAAACGGATCGCGCGCTCCCGGATTGCCGTTGATTTCATCGAAGTATAAGATGAGGCTGAGTCTGTAGGAACTGCCGCTCAGGTGCCGGAGTTCAAATTCACCACCCACAATGTGCGAGGCACTGGCCTTGTACCACAGGGTGAACAGCAATATGACGGATAAAACAACACGCATGGCTCCTACTCGTTTCGAAAGATAACAAAAGCCCCAAAAGCGCGAAACCCGCTCTTCCAATCAACGATCCTGCCTGCTTTCCTTTGGGGATTTTGGCAGTTTTTGATTCATTAATGTTTAAGCAAAAGCGTAGAACTCCTGATTTTCACCGGTTCATATTCATCCTTAACGAACATGAGCAGGTCAATGCATTGTTGTACTTTCGCGCCATGAAAAAGGGAGACATCCTGGAAAATATCGTCATCGAGAGCATGGCAGCTGAAGGAAAATGCGTAGCCCGTCTGGATGGTAAAGTGCTGTTCATTGACGGTGGTGCACCCGGTGATACCGTTCATGTGGAGGTGACCAAAATCAAGAGCAGTTTCCTCGAAGGCCGGGTGCATGCGCTCATCAAACCATCATCGCTGCGCTCAACGCCATTTTGTGAGCACTTCGGATTCTGTGGCGGATGTAAGTGGCAGCATCTTCAGTATGAAACGCAACTGAAGTATAAGCAGCAACAGGTTATTGATAACCTGGAACGCATTGGCGGACTTGAGCTCCCGGCTGTTTCGCCCATCATCGGCTCGGAACAAATTCAATTCTACCGCAACAAACTCGACTTCAGCGCAGCGTCCCAGCGATGGCTCACCCGTGACGAACTGAAAGCCGGCATACCCTTCGGTGAACCTGCCCTGGGCTTTCATGTGCCCAAAAGTTTTGATAAAGTATTTGATGTCAATGAATGCCACCTTCAGGCCAAGCCCAGCAATTCAATACGACTGGCGATCAAAGAAATTGCTGTACGCGAAAATATTTCCTTCTTCGATCTGCGTAAGCAAACAGGTTACCTGCGAACGGTAACCATTCGCACTGCCAGCACCGGTGAGGTGATGGTTATCGTTCAGGTAGCCTTCGACCAGCCGCAATGGCTGGAAACATTGATGAATACGCTGAAGGATCAATTCCCTGCGATCACTTCCCTGTTGTATGTTATCAACAGCAAGCGAAACGATACCTTTCACGATCTTGATATAAAGACCTGGAGCGGCAAGGATTATATCACCGAGAACATGCCGAAGCCAGACGGCTATGGAACGCTTCAATTTCGTATCGGACCCAAATCGTTTTACCAGACCAATTCGCAGCAGGCGTACGTGCTGTATCATGAAGCCTGGAAGCTGGCCGCATTAACCGGCAGTGAATTGGTTTACGATCTGTATACCGGCACCGGCACCATTGCCAACTTTGTGGCGGCTGATGCAAAAAAGGTTATCGGGCTGGAATATGTTGAGGCAGCCATTGACGATGCACGGATCAACGCCTCCATCAACAATATCACCAACACGGAATTCTTTGCCGGGGATATGAAAGACCTGCTGGATGATGATTTCATACGCACCCACGGCAGGCCCGATGTGGTGATCACCGATCCGCCCCGTGCCGGCATGCACGAAGATGTCTGCCACATGCTGCTGCAGGCTGAGCCGAGAAAAATCGTTTACGTAAGCTGCAACCCGGCTACACAGGCACGCGACCTGAAACTTTTATCGGAAAAATATGTGATCACCGCAGTGCAACCGGTGGACATGTTCCCCCACACCATGCACGTAGAGAATATCGCGAGCCTGGTGTTGCGTTAACTCACCGGCTCGAGTTTGCAGGTGAAGTGCCGTAGCAGCGGAGCTTCATAGGTAACACGATAACCCTTCACGGAATCTTTATTACGGATCAGTTCATCGAACAGGGCAATCACATAATCAATATGGCTTTGTGTGTACACCCTGCGCGGTATTGCCAGGCGCACCAGGTCCATTTTTGACGGAATGAGTTTTCCTTGCGTATCGTATTTCCCGAACATCAGCGAACCTACTTCCACCGCGCGAATTCCACCGGCTTTGTACAACGCACACACCAATGCTTGCCCGGGGTACTGATCCACCGGGATGTGGGGATAAAATGATCGCGCATCAATGTACACCGCATGTCCGCCAATGGGCTGCATCACCGGAACTCCTTTGGCGATCAGCTTCTCTCCGAAATAGGCTGTACTCTTGATGCGATAGGTAAGGTAGCCGTGGATGAATACTTCTTTCAGGCCTACA
>JALOMI010000056.1 GCA_025455465.1 Cyclobacteriaceae bacterium
ACAGGCGGCTAGTAAAGCAACAGCCAATAAAGTAATGGAATGCCATTTCATTTATTCTTGCCATTAAATATTTCTTCCAGCTTATTATCCAGTGCAGCTCCCCGCAGGTTCTTGGCGATGATTACACCATCCGGATTAAGCAAAATAGAAAAAGGTATTGCCGTTACGCTATACGTTTTGGCTGCTTCTGATTGCCAGAACTTCAGGTCTGAAACATGCGTCCAGGTGAGACCGTCTTCACGAATACCTTGCAACCAGTCTTCACGGGTACGATCCAGCGACACACCGAATACCGTAAAACCTTTGTCTTTATACTTGTTATACGCTCTGACGATGTTGGGATTTTCTCTTCGGCAAGGCCCGCACCACTTGGCCCAGAAATCCACCAGTACATACTGACCACGCATGGACGAAAGAGGAATGATCTGACCATCCGGATTAGGCAGGGCAATTTCCGGTGCCACCTGTCCTACCGCAGTCACTTTCATGGCATCCACCATGGTAATAAATTCCTTGGCATGCTGAAAGTCGGGCCATTCCTTTTTCAATTTATCAGCAGTCGAAAGATAGACATCCATGTACTGATCTTTATCAATCATCTGGCTTTGCAGGATATTGATGACGCCCAGAGATGGTGGACTTTGCCGCAACCGTTCTGCAACCTGATCACTGGCTTTGCTCACCAATTGCTGATAGGCCTGTTGTAACTCAGCGATCTTTTTCTGATCATTCGCGGCAACTGCTTTATTAAAATCATTAATCAGCGCCTGCGCTTCAGGTGATGACTGAACTCCGTTAAGTGTTGTTTGCGTGTACTGGATCAGCTCTATTTCCGGTGAGCCCTTAACTTCAAAAAAGCCATTGCCCTGATTACCGTCTGCATTGACAGTCAGGTTGCTCTTGTACAGAATAACATCTACGGTTTGCTGATTGTAGAAGTTGATTTTATAGTAACCCGGTTCTTTCAGCCGCACCTTCTTCGCGAAGGTTGAATTAGACTTTAAGCGGATGGTGTCTTTCCATCCGTCATTATTCCGGGTGATTTCACTGATGGAGATGGTTCCGCTTTTCGAAGGGAATTTTACAGTACCGCTAACGGTAACTTCCCAGCTTCCATCATTTTTAGCTTGCTGGCCGTTGGAGGAACAGCCGAGTAATAATAAGACAACAATTAACAGGTAGTTGCTCTTCATTGGGTTGCGTTTCATACTTCTTGTAATTTCCTGGTTATCAGTTCATCGGTGATTTTCGGATCAGCCTTTCCCCTGGTACGTTTCATCACTTCTCCGATGAACATGGCTTTCAATCCTTTCTTCCCCTTTTTATATTCTGCAATCTTATCCGGAAAAGCTTTCAGCACTTCATCGATGACCGGCAACAACTGGTCATGATTGCTTTCCTGGATAACATTCAATTGCTGTGCCACTGCGAGCGCGGAATCTCCGGATTGCTTAATAAGCACTGGAAATACCTGCTGAGAGGCTACTGAAAAACTTAATTTCCCGGTATCCACCAATTGAATTAACTCGGCTAAAATAACCGGCTTCACCGGAAACACCACTTCCACTGATGTAAGTTCATTCAGGCAGGCCTTCACCGGCCCCATGATCCAGTTGGATACCCCCTTGTAGTTGGTGGTGTGCCGGCATACTTCTTGAAAATAGCTCGCGATTTGACGACTCTCGGTGAGTATCCGGGCATCGTAAGCAGGTAGTTTATAGTTTGTCGTAAACTTATGAAACAGTGCCTGAGGTAATTCAGGCATAGAAGCCCTTACGGAAGAAAGCCACTCCTCCGTTACCTCCACCGGGCTCAGGTCAGGATCGGGAAAATAGCGGTAATCATTCAGTTCTTCCTTTACCCGCATGCTGTACGATTTGCCGGAATCAGCATCAAAGGTTCGCGTTTCTGAAATGATCCTTTCACCCCTTTCCGCAAGTGTTATTTGCCGCTCAACCTCCACATCGATGGCCCGCTGTACGTGACGGAATGAATTCATGTTTTTGATTTCAACCTTATTTCCGAACGCGGTCGCATTCACCGGCATGATGGAAACATTGGCATCACAGCGCAATGAACCCTCTTCCATATTTCCATCACTGATGCCGAGGTAGCGGACCAACTTCCGTATTTCAGTAAGGAACGCTGCAGCCGCTTCTGATGTGTTGATAACCGGCTCGGTAACAATTTCAATGAGCGGCATGCCTGCCCGGTTGAAGTCGACCAGGGTATCCGGTTCTCCTTCAACATGGATTGATTTACCAGCGTCTTCTTCCAGGTGAATCCGATTCAAGCGGATTGAAACAGGACGGCCATCATTAAGTGTAACCTCCACCATACCACCACGGCAAATGGGGGTTCTATCCTGGGTTATCTGATATCCTTTAGGCAGATCAGGATAGAAATAATTTTTTCGGTCGAAGATATTGAGTCTTGAAATTTCAGATTGACAGGCAAGCCCCATGCGTATTGCATATTCCAATGCACGTTTGTTCAACTTAGGCAAGGTACCGGGATGCGCCAGTGAAATGACACTGAGTTGGGTATTGGGCGCAACGCCAAATTGTGTCTCGTCACCGCAAAAGATTTTGCTGTTCGTCAGCAACTGAACATGCACTTCAAGACCGATAACTGCGCGGTATTTGTTGCGGACTTCTGCTTGCATGTTCATTCGCTATCGGTGATTCATACCAAATTCAGGGTGCAAAAGGATCTATTTATTCAGTGATCCACAAGTTCCCTTGCTTTGGCAACCACGGCATCCAATCCATTCAGGTTTTTACCTCCGGCTGTGGCGAAAAAGGGTTGTCCTCCGCCACCGCCTTCAATTTCTTTCGCCAGAATCTTAACCAGTTCACCGGCATGAAATTTTTTCGATTCCATGAGCTTATCACCAATCATCACAGCTACCTGTGGTTTGCCATCCACATCCGCTGCAAGGATGAGCAGTAAATCATCAAACTGGTTTTTCAACGCATACGCTATTTGCTTTAGTGCATCAGCCGATGGCACAGCAACTTTTTCTATGATTTGACGCTGTCCGTTCGAAGTTACTGCTTTAGCAGCCAGCACATCTTTCAAAGCATTGGCTTGCTGGAGCTGGATGACTTCCAGTTTCTTCTCGAGCGCATGTTTTTCTTCGGAAAGATTTTTAACGGATTGAACCAGATCTTTCGGATTTTTCAACAAGCCCCTCACCTGCTCGAGCAGACCAAGCTCCTCGCGTACATAAGCTTCAGCCGTTTCTGCGGTGATCGCTTCAATTCTTCGTACACCGGCTGCGACTGAACTTTCGGATATTATTTTGAACAAACCGATGTTTCCAGTGGAAGGCACATGCGTTCCACCACACAATTCCACGGAGAACGAAGGATCAAAGGTCACTACCCGAACAAAGTCTCCATACTTTTCGCCAAACAACGCCATCGCGCCCATCTTTTTAGCATCCTCCAGCGGTACGTTGTAACGGATGTCGGCATGAATGTCTTCACGAATTTTAGCATTGACCCGGTCTTCCACACGTTGAATTTCTTCCGGGGTCATCGCGGCAAAGTGGGAAAAATCAAAACGGGTAATCTTCTCATTCACCAGGGAGCCCTTTTGCTTTACATGCTTACCTAGTACCTCGCGGAGTGCTGCATGCAGCAGGTGCGTAACCGAATGATTATTCATCGTTAGCCTGCGCCTATGATCGTTGACCCTTGCATGAAATGTGCCATCCATAGCTTGGGGTAATCGATCTGCGAAATGAACGATCAGCTCATTTTCTTTGCGCGTATCGGTAATCACTACTCGTTCTGCGGCACTGGTCAGGAAGCCGGTATCGCCTACCTGCCCGCCACTTTCGGCATAGAAAGGCGTTCTATCGAACACCAGCTGATACAATTCCTTATTCTTTTGTACGAGTTTACGATACTTGATGATGCGCACCTCCGCTTCGAAATGATCGTATCCAATGAATTCGGTCTTCTCATCTGTTCCAACAAGAACCCAATCTCCTGTTTCTTTGGCAGCGGCTGCTTTCGAGCGCTCCTTTTGTTTCTGCATCTCTGACTGAAATCCTTTTTCATCCACGCTGTAGCCGCGCTCGCGGGCAATCAGTGAAGTCAGGTCGAGCGGAAAACCAAACGTATCATATAGCTCAAAGGCAACGTTGCCCGGCACAATTTTATTTTGAATTTCACTTTCGATCTGATCAAATCGTCTCAGACCTTTCTCCAGTGTACGCAGGAAAGAAACTTCCTCTTCCAGAATCACTTTGGCAACATAGTCCTGTTGCGCATGAAGCTCGGGAAAGACATCCTTAAACTGGGCAGCCAACACAGGTACCAGTGTGTGCAGGAAGGGATCTTTGAAATTCAAAAACGTATAACCATAGCGAACTGCCCTGCGCAATATTCTGCGAATCACATAACCTGCTCCTGTATTTGACGGCAGCTGACCATCGGCAATTGTAAAAGCTACCGCGCGGATATGATCAGACAGCACTCGCGTAGCGATGTCTGTCTTTTCAGCAGAACCATAAGCAATACCCGAAGCGGATGAAATAAAATCGATGAGTGGCTTGAAGACGGTGGTATCGTAATTGGATTTCTTTCCCTGGATGGCCATGCACAAACGCTCGAAGCCCATGCCCGTATCTACATGTTGTGCGGGTAATTTTTCCAGGGAGCCATCGGACTTCCGGTTAAATTCCATAAACACCAGGTTCCAGATTTCAATAACCTGGGGATGATCGTTGTTGACCAGGTCACGCCCCGGCTTCAATGCGATCTCTTCATCAGAACGGAGATCAACATGAATTTCTGAACAAGGACCACATGGCCCTGTTTCGCCCATCTCCCAGAAATTATCCTTTTTCTTTCCGTAGAGGATCCGGTCTTCCGGAAGAATTTTTTTCCAGTAGTTCTCCGCTTCCGTATCTGCCGGTAGGTTATCCCCGGCATCCCCACCGAACACGGACGCATAGAGGCGTTCTTTCGGCAGGTGATACACTTCGGTCAGTAATTCCCACGCCCATTCAATAGCTTCTTTTTTGAAGTAATCTCCGAATGACCAGTTGCCCAGCATTTCAAACATGGTATGATGGTAGGTGTCGATACCTACTTCTTCCAGGTCGTTATGTTTGCCGCTTACCCGCAGGCATTTCTGTGTATCTGCAATACGTTTGCTTTTTGGTGCTGCGTGTCCTAAAAAGTTGTCTTTGAACTGCACCATACCTGAGTTGGTAAACAACAGGGTCGGATCATTCTTCAGCACCAAAGGCGCTGAGGGCACAATAAGGTGTCCTTTTTCTTTAAAAAAATCGAGAAACTTTTGCCTGATTAATGAGGAGTCCATCATGTGCTACTGTCAATTCTACAATTTATTGGTATATTGTTCGCCCTTAAAACACTGATTCCCTGTGCAAAGGCGAATAAAGGCACAAAATTAACCGGGTATATCAGAGAACGCGCAGGAACATGTGTTTTTTTTAGTTGTCAAGCCGCCTATGAGATACCGGTTTAATCCAACAACCTGCCGCTATGAGCCTTTGCCTTTTCGGTTCACTTCCGTGATTAAACCCGTGCTTATTCTACTCTTGGTTTCTTCCGCACTGTTCTTCACCTTATTACTCCTGCACAGCGCTTATATCACAACGGACAAAGCACTTGTGCTCAAACGAGAAAATCAATTACTGGCTCAATACCAAAATACAATAACGAGCGCTATCCGTGAGACCAGCAACGAACTGCATACCTTACAAAAAAAAGACCAGGAAATTCAACGCCAACTCCTGGCAGCCAGTTTCAATAGCCCTGCTGCTGATGCCGGCAGCAAACTCGCACCTACCGATACCAGCGATACTAATTTGTTGCTGGCTTCTGCCTGGCATCGTGCCAACTTATTGATGATGCGTGCCCGAAATACCAATCGCTATTTTGCCTCCACATTTCAACTTGATAATGCCGGTAAAACTTTATTGGGTGGTCTGCCTACTGCTTTTCCGGTAGAAATCAAGAGCATGGAACAGATAGCTTCTGGTTTCGGCTTTCATATCAATCCGTTTCATAAAGGAGCCTATCAACACAACGGCATCGACTTCATAGCTTCACGCAATGCACCGGTAATGGCGACTGCGGCCGGTAAAGTCACGCAGGTGCGCAAGAACAACTTGCCGGCCGGTGAAGGAAACGTAATTGAAATAGACCATGGTAACGGTTTCAAAACAAGATATGCTTATCTCGGTGAGCTTTCGGTTAAATCCGGGCAGCGGGTTAGTAAGGGCCAGGTGATTGCGTATGTCGGTATCAGTGGCGGCAGTGCTGCACCTCATCTTCATTATGAAATTCTGAATTACAATGTTCCGGTAGATCCGGCCCGCTACATTATGGAAGACCTGAACAGTACGGATTATGCTTTCTGGCTGGCCATGAACAAACGCAAACGGTATTCACTGGATTGATCGATGAAGACCTTCTTCCGATATGACCGTGCCACCTGCAGATTTGAGCCTGTATACCCATCGGCCAAACGATTTTTTCTTAGAACTTTCGCGTACCTGATGTTAGGATTCGTTATCGCTGTGCCGGGTGTAGACTGGTATATCAAGAAATACCATTCACTTCAGGAGCAACAACTTTTGCTGGAGAACCATCGGTTGACCCGCCAGTGGAATAAGACGCAGCAGCAATTGCAATTGCTTTCTACCCAACTTGACAGCCTGAACTGGAAAGATGACCATCATTACCGTGCTTTATTGGATTTGCCCCCGCTACCTGCTGAAATGCGCGAAGCCGGTGTGGGCGGTTCTAAACGCGCTGATGAGGGCAATGAAAATATCCCCTTAATTTCAGGCAGCTTCGAACTGTTGAATAAACTGAACCATAAGCTTACCGTGGCTCTGCAATCCTTCGAACAAATAGAAGAAGCTACCCATAAGAAAAACCAGATGCTGGCTACCCGGCCGGCCATTCAGCCAATCAATAATCGCGATCTTACCACACTGCATCTTACCTTCGGCACCCGACTGCATCCGATATTCAACAGCTACATGGACCATAAGGGCCTGGATTTAAGCGCCCGATTTGGTACTCCGGTATATTCAACTGCTGATGGGCGCGTATCTATGGCTTATCATTCAGGCTCCTACGGCAATGTTGTCTTTATTGATCACGGGTTCGGTTTTGAAACACGCTATGCTCATCTCCAAAAGTTTGCGGTGAAAGCCGGTAACTTTGTGAAACGAGGAGAGGTCATTGGCTATGTGGGCAATACAGGGATTTCCGTGGCGCCCCATCTGCATTACGAAGTATATTTCCAGGATAAAGCAGTAAATCCAATACACTTCTTCCAGCGTGACCTGAAACCTTCCGAATATCAGAAAATTATCCAGTCGCCAATATCAAAACCTTAGGCCACGCATACGAATAAAGGTTAATCTCATAACGGTTTTAATCGGAAGATCTTTCACTGACCGCAACAAATCAGCAGTAGCCCGGTAAAACCGGATAAGAATTTATTAGCAGTCTTACCCTTACAGAAAGTTTTTCCTTAAGTTCGCGGGTGCATTGACGTGCACAGATTATTTACCTACCTTGCTCAGCAACATGGCCTACAAGGAAAAAGAGATCGAAAAACTTTACTACTCCATCGGTGAGGTTGCCGAACAATTTAATGTAGCCCCTTCGTTAATCCGTTTTTGGGAATCAGAGTTTGAAATTATCAAGCCAAAAAAAAACCGGAAAGGAAATCGACAGTTTACGCGCGAAGACATTGAAAACGTACGCCTCATCTATCACCTTGTAAAAGAAAAAGGGTTTACCCTGCAGGGAGCCAAAGAGATGCTCAAAAATGACACCCATTCGGTCAAGGATAAAATTGAATTATTGAATTCACTCAAGCGGGTACGCAGTTTCCTCATGGAAATACGCAGTAAGCTTCATTGAAAAGTTGATCAGAACGATACTACTGAAACCTGTCAACCGGCAGGTTTTTTTGCATTTAAGAGGATTTGATCAGATTTTTAAGCATGACCGCCCAAGATCGACTGGCCTTGCTTGCATTACATTTTATACCCGGACTGGGAGGCTATACCATCCGTCAGCTGGTGAGTTACTGCGGATCAGCCACACGGGTCTTCACCACACCCAAAGGAAAATTGCTGAAGATTCCCGGGATCGGACCGGTCACCATTGAATCGATCTCAAGGAGCCAGGCTTTTCAACTTGCCGAAGAGGAATTGAAGCGGTCAGAACGTGATGGCGTAAAGATTCTGTTTTATCTGGAAAAGGAATATCCTTCGCGTCTTAAGTCATTACCCGACTCTCCAGCCCTGTTGTACTGCAAGGGTACTTTAGATTTTGAAACTGATAAAACCATCGGCATTGTTGGCACCCGTCAGGCAACCTCCTACGGAAAAGAGCGCGTAGAAAAGCTGATCCAGGAATTACTACCCCACCAACCCCTGATTATCAGCGGGCTCGCCTATGGTATTGACATCCACGCGCATAAACAAGCCTTGCATCACCAGTTGCCTACCATTGGCGTGATGGGCAGCGGAATAGATATCATTTATCCAGCCGCGCATCGCGAGACCGCCCGAAAGATGCAGACGAATGGAGGTATTATCACGGAAAACCCCTTTGGCACCAAACCGGATGCGCACAACTTTCCGCAACGAAATAGAATCATTGCCGGGTTATCCGATGCGCTGGTGGTGGTTGAAGCAGCCGAAAAAGGGGGTGCGTTAATCACTGCTGAGATTGCGAATAGTTACAATAAGGACGTATTTGCTTTTCCCGGGCCGGTGGATGCTGCTTATTCATCAGGTTGCAACAACCTGATCAAAACCAACCGGGCCCATCTCATCACCAGCGGAAAAGATATTGAGTACATCATGAACTGGACGGCCAACCAGGTATCTGTCAAAACCAAACCGCCAAGAATCAGTCTGGAAGGTTGTACACCTGATGAAGAAACTGTTATTAAACTGCTTCAGGAAAAAAGTCCGATGATGATTGATGAAATTAGTTGGAAAACCAACCTGCCTCTAAGTCAACTGGCTTCTGTTTTATTAACCCTTGAGTTCCGCAATGTGGTGAAATCAATGCCGGGAAAAATGTTTGATCTGACCAACTGATTACCTCACCGGAAAAACTTCTTGGGCAATCAGCAGGCTTTGCTCATAGGCAGCTTTATTAAGTGAAGGAAATGCGCCTTCATCTTCCAGATAATTCAACAGGGTCTCTGTGGCAATATTTCCCACCAGTTCATCCTTCGCCATCGGGCACCCTCCAAAACCTTTCAATGCACTGTCGAATCGTTTACACCCTGCGCGATAAGCGGCTTCGATCTTTTCTCGTGCTGTGGCCGGTTGGGAATGAAGGTGCACACCCAGTTCCAATGCTGGAAAATCGGAAACCAGTTGCTTGAACAACCGGCTGATCTGATTCGGATTTGCGGCACCAATGGTATCCGCTAGTGATATAATCCGCACACCAATTGTCCGCAATATATCAATGAATTGCCCAACCAGGCTCTCATCATACGGATCTCCATAGGGATTGCCAAAACCCATACTAATGTAGCATACCAGTTCCTTCCTTTTCTGAGTGCATAACTCCTGAATTTCATTGACCTCATTCAACGCTTCAGCAATGGACTTGTTGGTATTGCGCAACTGAAATGTTTCTGAGATTGACAATGGAAATCCCAGGTATGTGATTCCTTCGTGACGGCAGGCTTCTGTGGCACCCCGAAAGTTAGCAACAATTGCTAGCAACTTCGATGAACTGGTCTGCCAATCCAGTTGTGCCAGAACTTCGGCCGTATCCTTCATTTGCGGAATTGCCTTAGGGGAAACGAAGCTTCCAAAATCAACGGTATGGAATCCTACCTGTAGTAACTGATTGATATACCTGACTTTTACTTCCGTAGGGATAAACTCCGGCAAGCCCTGCATGGCATCACGAGGGCATTCAATAATTTTCATCACCGAAAAATAATACAGGAATCATCGTAAAACCAGTTATCTTGAATACGCAAACAAGAATTGCATAATCATTCAATACAATTAACGATTTAAAATGCCATTCGACCCTAATAAAAGAAGGGCTTCAGAATTGAACCCCAGCACAGCAAACTATTTTTTTCTTTTGCACCATGCCGCTAAATGAGTACACGGGAACATTAGGGCTGAACCGGGCAGCTCACCTGTTAAGAAGGGCAACCTTTGGCCCCACAAAAGAACAAATCGAAACATTTGCATCGCTTACACCACAACAGGCCATAACGCAGCTTTTCAACCAACCTTTACCGGACCCGATCCTTTCCGTTGATCCCGATACCAACCAGGAATGGGCCGTATCCGGTGTGACTGATTCCAATAAAATGGATGAGGAATATCAGGAGTACTTCAAGCGATGGTTTATTGGGCAAATGCTGAGTGCCGGAGTACCCGATGCGCAAAGTCTGGCCTACGCAGCCCGCGAGAAACTCGTGATGTTTCTGCACACTCATTTTACGGCCATTCAGGAAAAGATCAACAGCAGCCGCGCTTTGTATTTTCAAAATCAGTTGTTCCGGATTTTTGCACTAGACCGCACTGCACCGGCCGAATTCAATTTCCGGGAACTCACCAAAAAAGTAAGTGTAGATAATGCTATGCTGCGCCTGCTGGATGGCAACCAGAATGTGAAAGGAAGTCCTAATGAAAATTATGCCCGCGAACTTTTTGAGCTCTTCTCGATAGGTCGAGGCCTGGAAGGTTCCTTGCCCCCCACTCCTGCACCCGGTGACTATATCCTTTTCAAGGAACAGGATGTGCAGGCTGCAGCCCGGGTGCTGTCGGGATTTGATTTCGACAACAACTTCAATACCCTCGACCCGGATACGAATCTGCCACGGGGTAAAGTAAGAGGAAGTGATAATTTCGCTTCCGGTCATGACAATGGCATCAAAGAATTCAGCACAAGTTTTATCAATCCGTTAACCGGCCAGCCGTATGTCATTCAGCCCAATCCTTTGCTCACCAACGGTAGTAACGCTACCCTGGCAAGTGTGCTGGGTGAGATCAGCCAACTGATTGATATGATCTATGAGCAGGAGGAGACAGCCCGCCACATCTGCCGGAAGGTATACCGCTATTATGTATATCATGAAGTAACCGAGTCGCTTCATAATACCATCATTGCTGAAATGGCAAACACCTTCCGGGCGAACGGCTTCAAACTGCAACCGGTAATTGAAAACCTGCTGCGCAGCCAGCACTTTTATGAAGCGGCTGCCGGATATGATGATGATCAATTCGGTGGAATAATAAAATCACCCCTCGACCTGATCATCGGAACACTTCGATTCTTCAACTACCGGGTACCGGATATGGTAACCAATGCCTCCTCGTTCTACGAAATCACCGGTGAGATTATCAGCCTGGCAGACCATCAGGGTATGAGTTACTATCAGCCATTTGATGTGGCCGGGTACGATGCCTACCACCAGTTTCCGGTTTATCACCGAAGTTGGATTACCGTAAATTACCTTACCAGGCGCTACGAGTTTATACGCAAACTGGTCAACTCCATGGAAGACAGTATGTTGAAGGTTGACGTTGTCAGTTTTGTTCGCGATACGTTCAGTACAGCTGTTACTTCGAATGCCCGCACCCTGATTGTTGAACTGGCCCGTCTGCTGCTGCCGGTCAGCAATAACCTGACATTTGATACCAATGCTGATGATACGGCCACCATCACTGCAGAGCGCATGAATTATTTTCTGATAGCGTTCCTTGAAAATCCAAAGATAGATGCTGATCCGGAAGGCGCCTGGACCATTCGCTGGACCAACGGCTTTGATCCGGAAACGGTGAGACGTCAGCTCGAAAACCTGTTTAACGCCATGCTGCAGTCACCCGAATACCAACTCCATTAACATGAAGCGCAGAGATTTCATCCGAAAAATTCCGTTGGCCATGAGTATTCCGTTTACCATCAACGGAATACCGCTGAAAGTAATGGCCAGCAATCCGCTGTCGCGGTTAGCCCAGCAGGGCGACAGTGACCGGGTGTTGATCATCCTTCAGCTGCATGGCGGAAATGATGGATTGAATTCACTGATTCCCGTTGAGCAATACGACCTCTACTACAGCCGCAGGGCCAACATTGCCATTCCAAAAAGCAACAGCATACGAAGATACATTCCGCTGGACAGCACACTGCCATCAGACATACAAGTTGGATTACATCCGGACATGCAGGCCATGAAAGCAATGTATGATCAGGGCATGGTAGCTTTCATTCAGGGTGTCTCTTATAAAAACAACAACGGCTCCCATTTTCGTGGCCGCGACATCTGGTTTATGGGTGGAGGATCAGACGATTATTATTCTTCCGGCTGGATTGGCCGGTACCTGCAACAAGAATATGCTCCGCTTCAGTATCCGCAGGATTTTCCGAATGAAGAAATGCCTGATCCGCTGGGTATTGAAATGGGCAGTGATGTTTCACTGATTTTTCACCAGGAAGGTAATATTCCAACGTCTCTTTCATTGAATGATCCGGCAGGCTTCGCTAATCTCGTGGAAGAGCTGGAAGGCTTTCAGGACAAAGACATCGACCCCCGGGGCAAGCCTCCTGAATTTCTTGCCAATTCACCCTATGGCAAGGAAATGAACTGGATACTAGGGCTTGAAAAAAAATCAGATGATTACGCCAAACGCCTCTACGAAGTATACCGGCAGGGAGGCAATACAGCAATTACCTACCCGGAGGTCTATCCATTCAATGCACCTACCGGCAGCAAGCGTAACTTTCTTTCACCCCAACTGAAACTGATCGCCCGGTTGCTGGCCGGGGGTTGCAAGACAAAAGTTTTCATGGTGAAGATCGGGGGGTTTGATACGCATGCTTCGCAGGTGGAAAGTTATGATCCTACCATGGGCATTCATGCCGCGCTAATGTATCATATTTCTACAGCCATGAAAGCATTTCAGGATGACCTGCGCGCACGCGGACTGGAGTCACGGGTGCTTACGGTTACCACCTCGGAGTTCGGTAGGCGGGTGCACTCCAACGGAAGCTATGGCACGGACCATGGCACAGGCGGCCCCATCTTCGTTTTTGGCCGAGGCGTACAACCAGGAGTGCTGGGTACCGTTCCGGAAATGACAAAGGATAACATCGAAATGCAGTTTGATTACCGGCAGGTATATGCCAACCTGCTGAAAGACTGGATGCTTGTGGATAAGAATAAAATTACCAACGATATCTTCTTCGGCAACTTCATCGATGGCCCTAAAGAAGAAGGTGGAATGTTTGAACCTATGCCCCTGGCTGTTCAGGTGATTTCCGGAACTGATGCTTTTGTTCGCGAGCGATTTAACCTGGGAGAATGCTATCCTAATCCAGCCAGCGACTACACCACCATCCGGTTTATGATGAATGCAGAAAGTCTGGTTCATGTAATGCTCTATGACCGCAGCGGCAAACCGGTACGAACCCTCGTGAAGGCATCATACCAGCCTGGTGAACATCTCGTGCAAGCTGACCTTACCGGAATCCCGGCCGGATTGTATATCTTCAAGTTGAATACGGGCTCATTCGAACAGTCGAAGAAATTAGTTATCAGCCGTTAGCCTATGAAGCATCGATACTTCTTTTTCTTGCTTTTTTTTATTGCCACTACCGCTTTAAGTCAGCCCCGTAAAAAAGCTCCTTCTTTCAATAACCCCATGCAGAATCCGATGGGATACTTTCTTGAAAAGCAATGGTGGCTTGGAGTTAAAGTCGGTACTAATTTCGTTCAGATCGATCCGGTTAAACGCTATTCGGCCGTCTCTCCGCGCAATTATCCCGTTGCCGAAACTGATAAGGTATATGATGACTTCGCTCAGGCCGGCAGCCAGGTAACTTTCGAAGTCACCTTTTATTACAAAGGATTTTCATTCAGTCTTCAGCCTGCGTACCGTCACTCGCGCTTTACCTATACAAATAACTACGAGTGGACAGATCCTGAGAATGAAAATAACCGGCTCGAATTAAACTATTTTCAGCAGCACACCGTGGATCATATCGAGACTCCTTTTATTATTAAATACGACATTGCAGGAAACCGCTTCAGACCTTATGTACAAGTGGGTGCTTTCTACAGCTTTCTAATTAATGCCAACAAATCAGTTAATGTTTCGGGCATTGATTATGCCTCCGGTGGTATCAACCAATTTGTGAATGAACCGGTGAAAGTTGGCGCAGAAGATCTTTTTGCTGACACGCACTGGGGCTTGCTCGGAGGTATCGGTGCCAATTATAACCTGGGCAATGTTCGTCTCAACCTGGACATTCAATACCGCATGGGCATGAGCCTGATCAATTCTACGGTGAACCGTTTCGGCAACGACCGCCTCTCCGGTATCGCAGAGGCCATGGATGATATGAAAATGAATTCACTATCCGTGTCTGTGGGTTGCCTCTTTCCCATGCGTTTCCTGGCCAGTGGATTTAAAACGTT
>JALOMI010000251.1 GCA_025455465.1 Cyclobacteriaceae bacterium
ATTCGTATCACGGCATCCGTAAATGTTTCCCAACCCTTATTCTGATGAGAGCCCGGTGATGATGCGCGAACGGTGAGTGTTGCATTAAGCAACAGTACACCTTGATTGGCCCATCGTTCAAGATTACCGCTGCCGGGAATTGGCTTGCCAAGATCCTTTTGAATTTCCTTGAAAATATTGACCAGCGAAGGGGGTATTCGCATACCGTCATGCACGGAGAAACACAGACCGTTAGCCTGCCCGGGACCATGGTAAGGATCTTGTCCTATAATCACAACTTTAACCGCATCAAGGTCGCAGGCATCAAATGCTTTGAAAATCTCTTTGCCGGGAGGATAAACAATCCCTGATTGATATTCCGATTTAACAAAGTCGGTCAGTTGGGTGAAATAGGGTTTTACGAATTCATCGCTCAGCCTGGATTTCCAGGAAGGTGCAATTTTTACATCCATTGAAGAGGTTTTCAGAGTATTAAGGCCGAATTTTGGGGAAAGATTGTTAATTCCAAAAAATTAATATTTTTGACCCGGATGGTTACGGAAATAACGAAGGGTGTACGCGTATCCGTTGAAACGGAATATCAGCCGGCCTACAGCAGTCCGAGTCAATACCATTTTGTCTTCACCTACCGCATCACTATTGAAAACCAAAGCGAAAATACCGTTCAATTGCTCCGCAGGCGCTGGTACATTTCCGATGCCGGATACCAAACACGCGAAGTAGAAGGCGAAGGTGTGGTGGGACAACAACCCGTGCTCGAACCTGGGCAGTCGCACCAGTACGTTTCAGGGTGTAACCTGAAATCCGGTATCGGAAAAATGTTTGGCACCTACCTGATGGAACGCCTCGTTGACGGCACCCGCTTTCAGGTGGCCATACCGGAGTTTGTGATGGTGGCCCCTTTCCGTCTCAACTAAGTGCACACACTACACCGGATTAAAGCTTACCTCAACCACTGGCTGGATGCTGTTGATGCCCACTCCCTGCACTCCCCTTTTCTTTATGAACTGTACACGCAAGTAATCAAGCAGGAAAGTCTTCCTGATCCGGCTATTGAAAAACTACGCAAGAAACTGTTGAATGACCACAGGATGATAGCAGTGGATGACCTGGGTGCCGGGTCGAAACATGCTGATTCACACCAGAGGCTCATCAGCGAAATTGCCCATCACAGCCTTACAACTCCCGCATTTGCCAGTCTATACGATCGTCTTGCAACCTATTTCAACGCTCGAATTATTGTGGAACTAGGCACGTCACTAGGCATTACTTCACTGTACCTGGCACGCGAAGCAGAACGAAAGGTTTATACCTTTGAAGGTTCCCCTGCCCTTGCTGAAATTGCTACCATCAGTTTTGAATTTGCCGGAAGCAACAACATCACGCTCATTGAAGGCAATATTGACCAGACGCTACCCTACCTGCTGACCGGACTGCCCAAAGTGGACATGGTATTTATGGATGCCAATCACCGGTACGAACCCACCGTGCGGTATTTTGAGCTGCTGGTCAGACGTACCCATGAACACAGCCTTATAATTATCGATGATATTCATGATCAGGCTGAGATGGAAAAAGCGTGGCGAACCGTTCAGCGCCATCCGCTTGTATACACCACCATTGATCTGTTCCGGTGTGGTCTCGTCTTTGTAAATCCCGCATTGTCGAAACAACACTACGCCTGGTAGCTTTGAATATTGGTTAAGCCTTAAATAACTTTAATTTTACACCCGAAACTATTTTGCACGCCATGAGTGAATCAGTAAACTCCGGATCACCGGGAACAACGAAGCCGAATAAATCCAACCAGAAATACGCCATCATCATTGCGATACTTTCGGTCATCATCATCATCCAGTTCGTTAACACCTACCTGAACCGCCAGGAACGCGAACAGCTGCTGGTGGAAAAATCCACCACGGAAGAAGAACTGGCCACCACCATGCAGCGCCTGGAAGAGATCCGCGCTGAGCTTGACCAGAAAATTGCTGATATTCAACGCCTGGGCGGTGATATCTCCGAACTGACTCGTGCCAAAGAAGAAATTGAAACCGAGCTTAAACGCACCCGCAGAGCCAATGGTCAGGTGATCAAAGAACTGAAGGACCGCGTTGAAGGTTATGAATTGCTGCTTAAAAATAAGGATGCCGAAATCGAACGTCTGAGTAAGGTCAACACGCAGCTGTTGTCGGAAAACACCACCCTTAAAACCCAGAAAAATGTATTGGGAGACTCCATCAACCGACTGACACAAACCAAACAGGAACTGGCCGGCAAAGTGGCCATTGCCTCTCAATTAAAAGCAGAGAACTTCCGGATTGTTGCGGTTAACGACCGTGGACGTGAACGGGAATCACCGTTCCGGAGCCGTCAGGTGGGCAATATAAAAATTGAGTTTAACCTGGCTGAGAACAACGTGGCGCCTGTGGAGGGAAAGAAGATCATGATCCGTATTGTTGACCAAAACAATCAGGTGCTGTTCGATGTCGCCCGCGGTTCAGGCACCTTCCTTTACAACGGAAAAGAAGAATTTTACACCGCTGCGCAGGAGATTCTCTTCGATAATACCCGCCAGAAGCTGGTTTACCTGTATGACAAGGGATCTGATTATAACCCCGGCACGTACCGCCTGGAGGTCTATTGCGATGATTACCTGATGGGAAGCGGGTCATTTGTGGTGAAGTAATTAATCAAAGCCCTGAAAATCAGGGCTTTGATTTTTCAATTTCATCCCCAACAGTGCCGTAAAGCCCGCTTTTAACATTCTGCGGGGATGTTTTTTCGTTCCGGGGGCTTTGCCTATATTTGCAGCCTTATTTTAAACACCATTAATAATTATGAACAATTACGAAACAGTATTCATTTTGAATCCCGTTTTGTCTGAAGATCAGATGAAGGATACTGTTGAAAAGTTCGTGAAGGTGCTCCGTAAAGCCAATGCCGATGTTCTTAACATCGAACATTGGGGACTTCGTAAACTGGCTTATCCAATCCAGAAGAAGTCTACCGGATTCTACGCACTCATCGAGTTTTCTTCAGCGCCTGAAGTGATTGAAACGCTCGAAACGGAGTACAGACGTGATGAATCGGTGATGCGCTTTTTGACCATCGCCCTCGACAAGTATGCCCTGGCCTACAACGAAAGAAGGCGCAAGGGTGAATTCAAGAAAGAAAACCGCAAAACTGCACGCAAAGCTGAGGAGGAGCTGTCGGCATGACACTGATGAACGAACCCATTAAGCGCGTTGAACAGAAGCCCAAGTATTGTCGCTTCAAGAAAAACGGCATCAAATACATTGATTACAAGGACCCTGACTTCCTGCTGAAGTTCGTCAACGAACAGGGCAAAATCCTGCCCCGCAGACTTACCGGAACCAGCTGGAAATTCCAGAAGAAAGTGACGCAAGCTGTGAAGCGTGCACGCCACATGGCAATTCTTCCGTACACTGGTGACTCCTTAAAGTAATTCAGGAACTCAAACGACACGGACTATGGAAGTGATATTAAAACAGGATGTTCAGGGTCTTGGCTACAAGAACGACATCGTGAAGGTTAAGGCCGGTTACGGAAGAAACTACCTCATCCCGCAAGGAGTGGCCATCATCGCCAACGACTCCAACAAGCGTATGATGGAGGAGCTCAACCGGCAAATGGCACACAAGGCTGCCAAACTGAAGCAGGACGCACAAGACATGGCTTCCCGTATGGGAACACTTACGCTTGAGATCAAAACCAAAGCCGGTGAAACCGGTAAGATCTTCGGTGCGGTAACAGCCATCCAGGTTTCTGATGCGCTCAAAGCCAAAGGATTTGAAGTTGACCGGAAGAAAGTTCTTTTCAAGGAACAGCCCAAGCAGTTGGGCACCTATACGATTACGCTTGACCTGCACAAAGAAGTGAAGCACGAAATCACGGTAGAAGTAACTGCCGAGTAATCTGCTGTACCTTAATTTGAACCCCGTTGTACCACCGGTGCAACGGGGTTTTTTATTTTTCATTCATTTACAATGCTCAAATTATCCCTTAGATTGCCTTAAACCTGTTGGGGCATGCCTGACTTTCGCACTGCATTACATTGGCCGGCTTCACACGATTTAATCAGTCTGGAACAGCCGGTTATCACCATGGGCTCCTGCTTTGCCGATGTGCTTGGCAACTACCTGCAGCAGCACAAATTCAAGACGTTAACAACGCCTTTCGGTATTGCCTATAACCCAGTTTCGATTCATCAGCACCTTCGCATGGCAATCGGTAAAGAGCCTGTTGCACCAGGCGCATTTATTGATCATCAAGGCATTCACCAGCATTATCAGTTTCATTCGGTTGTGTCAGCCTTGAGCCGGGAAGTATTGGATCGAATGCTCCATGATAAACTAAAGCACACTGGTCAATTCCTGCTAACCGCTAAATGGCTTATCATCACCTACGGAACAGCCTGGATATATGCCTTAAAGGACACCGGGCTGGTTACAGCCAACTGCCATAAAATGCCTGCACAGTTATTCCGCAAAGAATTACTCACACAAAAGCGGATACTGGAATCATTCGAACAACTTTATGTGGACTTAAAAGCACTAAATCCTGGTCTGAACATTCTGCTCACCGTAAGCCCTGTTCGTCACATCAAGGATACACTCGCGCTCAATAGTGTAAGCAAATCCGTCTTGCGGCTGGCCTGTCATACCCTGCAGGAACAACACGACCACGTACACTATTTCCCGGCCTTTGAAATCATGATGGATGATCTGCGCGATTACCGATTTTACAAGCCGGATATGATTCATCCGA
>JALOMI010000057.1 GCA_025455465.1 Cyclobacteriaceae bacterium
GCTGCGTTGCACATCCGTTTTATCAATGAAAATATCCGCGACCTTGAGGCTGATCCGGAGCATCCGATGACCATTATCTACAGTTATATGCAGCCTTACTTGAAAATCGATGCACGGAATACGGGATTGATTCTTGATAATGCATGGATGAAATCGGGGGAAGCGAAACAAGTGCAGTTGATCGCACCGACTGAGCCGGGTATCTATGCGTTACGCTTCTCCTGCGGAAGTGATTATTACCCGGCCGGAATCAACAGTGAGCGCATCACGGTCATTGTCGAATAAGTTACCGGAAGAATGATGTTCAGTATGTACCTTTAGCAGCAATGGAAAATAATACAAAAGCATCTTTTGAACATCCCGGTATACTGGCTATCCGTCATACCAGCGATTTTGAAGTTGATGCCAACCCCGACCGTGATCCGTGGAGAAACATACCCTGGATAACTTTGAATCCGTGGGAGAATGTAGTTCGACCGTACCAGACCATGGCGCGGATGCTGTACTCGGATACGGGCATTTATGTTCAGTTTTACTGCGAGGATGAAACGATTACCGCCACCCACACGGCCGACCAGGCCGACCTGTATGATGAGGATGTGGTGGAAGTGTTCTTCTGGACGGACGAAAAGCATCCCCTCTATTTTGAATATGAACTCTCACCGCTGAATCACGAACTCGTGCTGATGGTGCCGAACTTCAACGGTCGGTTTCTCGGCTGGTCACCCTGGCATTACCACGGTGACCGTCAAACGCGGCATGCCACACGCATTATCCGTAATGCCGATCGGGTGGAAGGATGGTATGCGGAATTTTATATTCCGTTTACACTGCTTGCCCCGTTAAACAACGTGCCACCGGTGAAGGGAACAACCTGGCGGGCAAATTTTTACCGCATTGATTACGACCACGGAGCCGGCTACTGGTCGTGGCAGCGCACCCGTGTAAACTTCCATGATTATGAACGCTTCGGCACCATCCGCTTTGATTAACCTGACTGATTTAAGTACGAAGACATGAAACAACATCTTGCCCTCATCGCACTGGTGGTGCGTGATTATGATGAAGCCATTCACTTTTATACCGAGGTCCTGCACTTCACACTTATTGAAGACACAGTAATGAGCGAAACCAAACGCTGGGTGGTGGTGGCACCTCGCGGCACGGATGGTTGTAAACTGCTGCTGGCGAAAGCCGCCAATGAAGAACAGCTCAGCCGCGTAGGCAACCAGACCGGTGGCCGCGTGTTCTTATTTTTGCACACCGATAATTTTCAGCGCGACTTCGAGAACCTGAAGAAGAATAATATCCGTATTGTGCGCGGACCGGTTGTTGAACTCTACGGCACGGTGGCTGTGTTTGAAGACTTGTACGGTAATTTGTGGGACCTGATTGAGCCTTCCGTAAAAGCATAAAACGATGAAGCAGAAGCGGAGATGGATTGTTCGTGTGCTGATGCTGCTGGGAGGCATTTACCTGCTGCTGTCGCTATCCTTTTATTTCCTGCATGACCAGGTCGTCTTCCAGCCGGTGAAGCTCAGCCGGGATCATGTCTTTGACTTTGATAAGCCTCATCAGGAATTTTTCATTCCGATGGAGGATGGTATAGCCGTAAACGCCTTGTTATTCCTCGCTTCGCAGGAGCCGAAAGGATTAGTCCTCTATTTTCATGGCAACCGCGACAACCTGCAGCGGTGGGGAAACTATGCCGTGGATTTTACTTCCCTGGGATATGACGTACTGATGATCGATTACCGCGGTTACGGCAAAAGCGAGGGCAAGCCTTCCGAACAACAATACTACCGCGATGCGCGTACGGTTTATACCTGGGCAAAGCAACAATTGCGACACGATCGCTTCATCATTTACGGGCGTTCTCTTGGCTCAGCCGTTGCCTCCCAACTGGCATCCGAAGTAAATCCGGATTTGCTGATTTTAGAAACACCATTTGATGAACTCTGGGGTGTGGTTTATCCCATCTTTCAGCCAACGGTAATGTTAATCCAACCACGACTGCGCTTCTCCAATGCGGAGCATCTGAAAAAAGTTGAGTGTAAAGAGGTCATCATATACGGTACCAACGATTGGGTTGTTCCTCGTTCATCAACAGAACGGCTTAAGCCGCTGCTTAAACCCGGTGATGAATTTGTTGTGATTGAAGGCGGCAGTCACAACAACCTCCGCGACTTCCCCGAATATCAACTCGCACTCAGCCGAATTCTTCAGTAAGTATTCCAGCCACTAAATCTCAGTCATTGACAAATTGATCATTGTTAATTGATCATTGTTAATTGTTATCTTGTTCCATGTTCACTGTGCTTCTGTCACTGGCCGTTATTTACATCGCCATCTGCCTGGCCTTTTACTTCTTCCAGCACTTCGGCTATTTCCGTCCGGAGATTCTTTCGCACGCGTTTCAGTACAAATATCCGTTTCCGTTTGAAGAGCTGAACTTTGATATGGAAGACGGTGGTCGTATCAATGCCATCCATTTCCGGGTGCCGAATTCACGGGGTGTGGTCTACTACCTGAAAGGGAACTCGAAGAGCCTGAAAGGCTGGGGAAAGTTTGCCAAAGACTTTCTCAGCAACGGGTATGATTTTTTTATGATGGATTACCGCGGCTTCGGGAAGAGCCGGGGTAAGCGCACCCAGACAAGGGTATTCAATGATGCGCAGTTTCTGTACAAGTGGCTTAGTGAAAAATATCCGGAAGACCGCATCATCCTGTACGGCCGTTCATGGGGGAGCGGTGTAGCCGCGCGCATCGCCTCCTGGAACAAACCCGGCCTGCTGATTCTTGATTCACCGTACTTCAGTTTTTACTATAACGTTAACCGATATCTTTTTTTCATTCCGCTGAAATACCTGCTGCGGTACGATATCCGCACGGATTTGTACCTGAAAAGCGTTACCTGTCCGGTGCATATTATTCATGGCACCCACGACCGCCTGATTTCATTCAAACAAAGTGAAATGCTTAAAGAACGTTATCCGGATAAAGTAACCCTGCATGCCATTGACGGTGCACGGCACAACAACCTGCCTGACTACGATGAGTTTTTTGAAATACTCTACAACATTCTCGATCAGAAAACCAAGCATACCGCCTGATGCCGAAAGGAATTACCCGCATATCATCCGCTGATTTTACACGGGTTTTCGACATCCTTGATTACCAGCTTGAAAAATATCCGAATAAGCATGCGCTGAATTACTATTCCGGTGGGCGGTGGCAGTCACTGACCGTCCAGGAAGTAAAGCAACGGTCTGAAGCCCTGGCCTGTTGGTTCATCCGGGAAGGTTTTCAGCCGGGTGACATGATTCTTATCGTGCCGGTGATGGGCACGCCTGAATGGATGATCATTGACTTCGCCTGCCAGCAGGCCGGACTGATTGTGGTGCCCGTTCATGCTACCGTGCAGGATGCGGAACTGCAGGTTATCCTGGAAGAAACAGAAGCACAGCTGTGCATCACAGCCGACCTGGCATTGTACTACAAATTCAAATCGTTTCCGGAAGCCCGCGGAAGATCGCTTACCGTTTATCACCTGGACAGTACTGAAAAGGGATATTTTAAAGGCATCGCTGGCGTCAAGCCTGCTGATGAAGAATTGACGAAGCTCAGTTCTATTCGTCAGCAGATTCAGCCCGATGATCTGCTTACCGTGATGTATACTTCCGGAAGTTCCGGCATCCCGAAAGGGGTAATGCTGAGCCACGGTAATGTGGTGTCCGGCATCAAATCTATCCTCACCATTCTGCCGATCGAACCCGGTCAGCGTGTGCTGAGCTTCCTCCCGTTCAGCCACATCTTCGAACGCGCAGCCACCTATACCTATATAGCCTCCGGCATGGCGTTGTATTTCAGTCATGATAAGGATTCGTTTGCGCACGATTTCCGAACCGTGCGCCCGCACTTCTGCACGAGCGTGCCGCGGGTGCTCGAAAAGATGTATGCTTTCATGCAGGAGCAGTCGATGCAGGCTCATTGGCTGAAGCGCAAGCTGATTGCGTGGGCGATGCAAACCGGCAAACAATACCGGCCGCACGTAAAGAATCCTGTCTTGTTTATCAAGCTCTTTTTTGCCCGCGTGCTGGTGTTGAGTCAGTGGCGTAAAAAGCTGGGCGGCCGCATTCGCTATATGGTGGTGGGCGCAGCCTCCCTTCAGCCGGAAATTGCCCGACTCTTTGCAGCGGGCGGAATCATGGTGGTGGAAGGGTATGGCATGACGGAGACGTCACCGTTTATTTCCACCAACCGGTTTGAACCCGGGCAAAACCGTTACGGAACGGTAGGCATGGCGGTGCCGGGAGTCGAAATAAAAATTGATGAACCTGACGAAGCCGGTGAAGGAGAAATTCTGGTAAAGGGGGCAAATGTGATGAAGGGCTATTTCAAGCGCCCCGAACTCACCGAATCGGTATTCACTGCGGATGGCTGGTTTCGTACCGGTGATGTGGGTAAAATACGGTACGGACGTTTTCTCGCGATCACTGACCGCAAGAAGGATATCTTCAAAACGTCAGCCGGTAAATACATTGCGCCCATGCCGTTGCAAAATCATTTCAGGCAGTCACCGTTTATTCAGCGCTGCTTGATTATCGGCTTTCAGAAGCCGTTCGTAACAGCTCTGATTGTTCCTGATTTTGAGTTGCTGCAAGCCTGGTGTGCGCAGCAAAGCATTCACTGGACAGCCCCGGAATTTATGGTGTACAACATCAAGGTGCGGGCGCAGCTGCACGCGGAGATTGACCGGCTGAATGAGGAGTTGCCGAACTACCAACGGGTAAAGGATTTTGTATTATGTCACCAGGACTGGTCAGTGGAAACGGGTGAGTTAACCGCCACGTTAAAACCTGTTCGCCACCTGCTGATGGAACATTATCAGAAAGAAATCGACAGGATGTACCATTGATTAATCATAAACAGCAGCATAATGAAAACCCTTCACGGAATTGATACAGTGATAATTCGCGTTTCTGACTATCAGCGAGCCAAAACCTGGTATGAAGAAAAACTGAACTTGAATCCTGTCTTTGAAGATCCGAAACTAAAACTGGTGGTCATGGATACAGGCAGTCCGGTAAGCCTGACGTTGTGGCAAACCGAAGAGCCGATCGTCATCAACCGCGCAACATCAGCCTATCCTATCTTTCGATCCCATGATGCCCGGGAAGCTCATCGTGAACTGACAGGAAGGGGAGTTCGAACCGGTGACCTGATCACGGATCACCAGACCACCTGGTTTTGCCTGTATGATCCGGACGGGAACATGATAGAGGTCTGCCAGGTGCACGCATAATCCTGACAGATATCATTCGTAGTATTGATTCGCATCATGGAAGGGTAAACCGATCAACCCTAGCTTGGCGATCAACCAACCATTCATGAATACCCTCATTTTGTATATGTCGCACCATGGCACTACCCGCAAGGTGGTGGATATGCTGGTGCACGGTATTGGTTCAGCGAAAACACATAGCATCGATCTGGAGAAACACGAAGATCCAGAACTTGCCGGATTTGATACAATTATTATCGGAGGGTCAATCCACATGGGTCAGATCCAGTCGCGGATCAAGCGTTTTTGTGAGCAGCACCGGCAAGAATTACTGAGCAAGCGCCTGGGGTTATTTCTCTGTTTCATGAACCAGGAACTGGGGCAGCAGGAGTTTGACAATGCCTATCCGCAGGAGTTGCGCAACCATGCCGTGGCGCAAGGCTTGTTTGGCGGGGAACTGCTGGTGGAAAAAATGAACTTCATCGAGAAGTTTATCATCCGCATGGTGGCGAAAGAAACCCGGTCACGGTCGCAACTGAATTACGATGCAATTAACCGATTTATTCAAGTGATGCGATGATTGCCAATGCGAAACGATTTGCCTTACTGTTGTTGCTGTTCAACGGTATCACGGCCGTCTATGGCGGATGGATGCTGATGCGTTATCCGGATGGTTCCGGATTGATGATGACGGCCGACCTGCTGCAGCACAGTCCGTTTGATGATTTTCTTATTCCGGGTATCATCCTGTTTATCACCAATGGCCTGCTGAGTCTGTGTATCGCCTGGCTGACGGTGTTAAAGGTGAAGTATTATGAGATACTCATCATGGTGCAGGGTACAGTGCTGATCGGCTGGATTGCTGTTCAAATGATCCTGTTACAAACCATCAATTACCTGCACGTGCTGATGCTGGGCGTTGGCCTGCTGCTGATCGCCCTCGGCCTGCTGCTGCACAGGCGGGGCATTGTAACCTGATGCTTGGTTCTTAAGCCAATCTTAAGCTGTCCTGAAGCATTCGCTAAGGTGGTAATAATTACTTTTGTTCATGCGTATTCTGATTGTTGAAGATGAAGCCGGCATTGTAAGCTTTCTGAAACAGGGCCTCGAGGAAGAAGGCTTTGTGGTAGAAAGCGCTTCCGATGGGCAAACCGGTCTGCAACTCGCGCTCACGGAACATTACGATCTGCTGCTGCTCGACTGGATGTTGCCGAAACTTTCGGGAATTGAATTATGCAGGTCTTTCCGTGAGCAGGAAAGCCACACGCCTGTTATTTTTCTTACCGCCAAAGATACGGTGCAGGATACCATTACGGGGTTGAAGTCGGGTGCGAACGATTATATCAAGAAACCATTTCACTTTGAAGAATTGCTCGAACGCATCCGGGTACAACTTCGTTCGTCAGAAACACCGCATGTGCTTACACTCGGACCCATTACCGTCAATACAGAAACCCACGAAGTACAAATCGGGATAACCCCGGTATCGCTGACGCACAAAGAGTTTCAGTTGCTGGAATACCTGCTCCGGCATAAGGGCAAGGTGTGCAAGCGCCATCATATCCTTGATAGTGTATGGGGCATGGACGGCAACGCTGACAGTGGAGTGATCGATGTGTACATCAATGCCCTTCGCAAAAAGCTGAATCTGCAGCGTGAAGAAGATTATATTCAGACCATTCGGGGTGTAGGCTATATCGCCAGAGAAAAATGAACCTGTCGTTTAAAAACCGGATTGCCGTTTTTTACCTGATTGCTACTGCGCTGCTGGTGGCCGTGGTTTTTGTGGCTGTTTACGGAGTGATTCACAGCCGCGTGATGAACGACATCGAATACGCCCTGAATTACGAAGCCGTTCGCCATCAGAAAGAAATCACCATAGAAGCGGGAAGGATACGGTTTATCAATAAAGCGGAAATGGAAGAACGGGAACACCGCGATGTGGAAGTGAATCCGATCTTTATTCAACTGGTGGATGCGCAGGGTGTTGTGCGCGATCGAAGTCCGAACCTGAAGGAAGGTAAATTAATCGTTCAGGCCGGTGCCATGCGACCTGTAGAACAGCAGACATTGCTTAATGGAAAACGCATCCGCCAGTTGCAGATTCCGGTAGTAGACGAAGGCAAGCTCGTGGGCTACATCATCACCGCCATCTCCATTGAGAATGCGCTGCAACTCCTCACCACGCTCAAACAATTGCTGCTGGTGATTTTCCCGGTGGTGTTGCTCTTGCTGTTTGGTGTAACCCGCTGGCTGGCCGGCAAAAGTATTGAGCCGGTAAAGACTATTCTGGAAACCACCAACCGGATTACAGAGACCAGTCTGAATGAACGCATTCCCCTGCCCGAACAACGGGATGAATTGCATCAGCTAACATCGTCCATCAACCAGCTGTTGACCCGTATTGAATCGGCCATGGAGCGTGAAAAGCAATTTACAGCCGATGCCTCCCATGAACTGCGAACACCGCTTTCCGTTTTGCGAGGTACGCTCGAGGTGTTATTGCGCAAGCCGCGTACGGCCGAAGAATATGTAGAGAAGATCGGGTTAAGCATCAACGAGATAGACCGCATGCATCACATCGTAGAACAGCTGCTGACGCTGGCACGGTTTGATCATCCGTCCCGGTCACCGGTGTATATCGGTGTTACACTAAAGGAATTTATTGAAGACCTGATTCAACGTCAGCAAAAAAGCTGGTCGGACAGACAATCGAATATTACTGTTTCGTGTCCGGCTGAATTGCAACTTCAAACCGATCCGGGATTGCTGGAGGTTATTCTGGATAATTTACTGTCGAATGCCGTCAAGTATTCACCGGCCGGATCACTGATACAGATTGATGTAAAGAGCCAGCCTTCGGTAAGCATCCGCATTATCGATCACGGAGTCGGCATCCGGCAGGATGATCTTGACCGGATTTTTCAGCCCTTTTACCGTTCGGATGCGTTGAATCATAAAACGATTAAAGGCACTGGGCTCGGTTTATCACTCGTACAAAAAGCCTGCGACCAGTTATCCATCGATTTAACCGTTGAAAGCGAACTGAACAAGGGTTCTGTATTTACGCTGACGTTCTAGCTGTTCTTAAGCAAATCTTAAGCAGGTGTTAAGGTGTGCTTAAGCCACCCCCGGTTACCTTCACGCATCAATTATTCGATGCGTGGAAAAAATCATCTCCTTCAGCGTACGCAATAAACTCATCATCCTGTTGTTCACGGCCATCATGATGGGTTTCGGTGTATACTCCCTGCTGAACATACCCATTGGTGCCGTGCCCGATATCACCAACAACCAGGTGCAGGTCATTACGGTCTCGAGAAACCTGGCTACACAGGAAATCGAACAGTTTATTACCTATCCCATTGAACTGGAAATGGCCAACCTGCCGGGTGTGCACGAGATCCGCTCCATCTCCAAATTCGGTTTGTCGGTAGTTACGATTGTGTTTGATGATGACATGGGCGCCTTTCTGCCACGGCAGCTGATCGCTGAAAAGATTAAATCAGCAGAAGAAAAAATTCCGAAAGGTTTTGGTTCACCGATGATGGGCCCCATTACCACGGGACTCGGTGAGATTTATCAGTATGTACTGGATGTGAAGCCGGAATACGCTTCGAAATATTCATTATCCGATTTGCGCACGTTGCAGGATTGGGTGGTGAAGCGGCAGTTGTCGGGTATATCCGGTGTTGTTGAAGTAAATACGTGGGGAGGCTTTCTGAAAGAATATGAAGTGGCTGTGAATCCGGAGCGTCTTCGTTCCATGAATTTAACCGTGCAGGATGTATACACTGCGCTGCAAACCAACAACAGTGTTGCCGGAGGCGGTTATATCGAAAAGACGAATGAAAGTTATTTTATACGCGGAGATGGTTTAGTCAATTCACTCGAAGACATCGGAAACATCGTAGTGCAGGTGCGCGAAGGTGTGCCGGTGCTGGTAAAAGATATTGCAACCGTTGGCTTTGGTCATGCCGTTCGTTTCGGAGCCATTACCGCCAACGGACACGGTGAGAAAGTAATGGGGCAGATCATGATGCTGAAAGATGCCAACTCGGGTGCGGTAATCAGCAACGTGAAAGAACGCATTGACCAGATTCAGAAAAATCTTCCGGAAGGTGTGTTTATCAATCCGATTGTTGACCGCAGCGAACTCATCGGCCGTACGACCTTTACGGTGGCTGAGAATCTGATTCTCGGATGCTTGATTGTGGTGTTTGTGGTGGTCTTGCTGTTGGGGAACTTCCGTTCCGGCCTGGTGGTAGCATCCATCATTCCGTTGTCGCTGTTGTTTGCCCTGAGCATGATGTACCTGTTTGGAGTGGATGCCAACCTGATGAGCCTGGGTGCCATCGACTTCGGTATCATCATCGATGGAGCCGTTATCATTGTGGAATTTATTGCGTATCAGATCACCACACAACAATCGTCTCTGCGCGGCCTTCAGAAAGAAGAGCTTCAGGCCGTGAAGGACAAGATCACCGTGAGCAGCGCCACCAAGATGATGCAGTCTGCCTTGTTCGGCCAGCTCATTATTGTGATTGTGTTTATTCCGATTCTTTCACTGGCCGGTGTGGAAGGCAAGATGTTCCGCCCGATGGCGCTGACGTTTTCGTTTGCCCTGGTGGGGGCCATCATCATGTGCTTTACCTATGTGCCGGTGGTGTCCGCCATCTTTTTGAAACCGGCACCGGAAGATAAGCCAGGCATCTCCAGGCGCCTGATGAACTGGGTTGAAAATCTGCACAGGCCTACGCTGATGCTGGCGCTGAAGTACAGGAAAATAGTTTTGGGACTTGCCGGTGCTTTGCTCATTGGTGCCCTGCTGATTTTCCGAAGCATGGGGGGTGAGTTTGTGCCCACGCTGGATGAAGGTGACTTTGTGATACAGCCTGTGTTGAAAACCGGAACCACACTGAGCCGCACGATCGAACTAATCACTGAAATGGAAAGAATACTACTCACGTTTCCGGAAGTCGATAAGGTAGTAACGCGCATCGGTGCAGCGGAGATACCAACGGATCCCATGTCGATGGAAGAAACGGATGTGATCATCAAACTGAAGCCCCGCAAGGAATGGGTTACCGCCACCGATAAAGATGAACTGGCGGATAAGTTTAAAGAGGCGCTGACCATCATCCCTGGCATTGAATATGAATTTACCCAACCCATTGAGATGCGATTCAATGAACTGATCACCGGTGTGCGGGCCGACCTGGCAATAAAAATATTCGGGCAGGATATGGAACTGCTCAGCAAGAAGGCCTTTGAAATTGAGCGGCTCATTCACGAGGTTCCCGGTGCAGCTGATATTATGGTAGAGAAGGTTGTCGGGCTGCCCCAGATGAGTGTTCATTACAACCGCGCCCTGGTGGCCAAGTACGGCCTGAACATTGCTGAATTGAATACGCTTGTCTCAGCCGGATTTGCCGGACTTACCGCAGGCAGTGTCTTCGAGCAGGAAAAGCGTTTTGACTTAGTGATCCGTTTTGAAAAGGATGCCCGCAGGGATATCGACAACCTGCGTAACATGTACATACCGTTGCCTACGGGCGGACAAATACCGCTACGCGAACTGGCTGCCATTGAGTACACGAAAGGCCCGGCAAAAATTTCGCGCGATAATACCAGGCGAAGAATTGTGGTGGGTATTAATGTACGCGGTCGTGACCTGGAATCAGTTGTTAACGATGTACAGACGCTGATTGATGCGAATATCAAATTGCCGACAGGCTATACCATTACCTATGGCGGGCAGTTTGAAAATTTACGAAGCGCCAAAGCCCGCCTGATGATTGCTGTACCGGTGGCCCTGGTGCTGATCTTCTTCATGCTCTACTTCGCTTTTAATTCCGTACGTGATGCATTGATGATTTACAGCGCCATACCGTTAGCGGCAGTGGGCGGTGTCCTCCTGCTCTGGCTGCGCGATATGCCCTTCAGCATTTCGGCAGGAGTGGGCTTCATCGCCTTGTTTGGTATCGCGGTGCTGAACGGCATTGTATTGATTGAACATTTCAAAGAACTCAAACAACATGGTTTAACCGATATGACTGAACGTATTCTTCGGGGAACACGCGAGCGTCTGCGCCCGGTATTGCTAACCGCCTCTGCTGCGGCCCTCGGTTTTTTGCCGATGGCAATTTCCACCAATGCCGGTGCTGAAGTGCAACGGCCTTTGGCGACCGTTGTCATCGGTGGCCTCGTGTCGGCAACGTTCTTAACGCTGGTTGTGTTACCGGTGCTGTATTCCATCTTTGATTCTAACCCCGCCCACTTCCATCGGAAGCGCGGCAGCAAAGCGGCAACGTTGGTGATCGTGATTCTGACACTGGCTTCGTCCGCAGTATGGGCGCAGCAGCCGCGAAGGATCAGCCTGGAAGAAGCCATCGCCATTACGTTGAAAACCAACGCGGGATATAAGTCCTCAGCATTGGCGGTGGAAGAATCAAAAACACTGGTACGCACCGGGTATAACCTCGACCGGCCGGTGGCCTACTTCAACCGCGATGAAGCGAACCTTCCCCCGGTCGGTGATGCCCTGAATGTATGGGGCGTTCAGCAGCGCCTCAGTTTTCCGACCGTTTACGGCCATCAGCGAAAAGTACTGGAAGGCGCTTCACGCATGCAGGAACGCCAGCGCGACCTCGACAGCCTGAAGCTGATCCAGGAAGTATCGAAGACCTACAACACCATTGTGTACTGGCAGCACCAGGAACGCATCTATGCTTCGATGGACAGCATCTACGGAGAATTTGCCCGTGCAGCCGACAGGCGTTATGCGCTGGGAGAAACCAATTACCTGGAGAAACTCACCGCCACGACTAAACGCCAGGAAGCGCGATTGATGATGAACCAGGCGCAGTCATCGGTAGCCGCTGCCTATGCACAGTTGTATCGCTGGATGCAAACGGAGGAACTGGTGCTGGTGCAGGATGAATCCCTGATTCGTTTTGAGCTGCTGCCCGAACAACTCGCGTCCCATCCGGGGCTGGCCTACTTCGAGCAGTGGAAACAGTTTGCCACCTTCAATAATCAGCTGGAGAAAAACCGGCTGCTGCCCGACATCCACCTCACGTACTTTCAGGCGCGTAATCCAACAGAAGATAATAAGCTCTATCCCGGCATCAATATCGGACTGGGTATACCGTTGTGGTTTGGCGCCCAGCGGGCAACCATACAGGCATCAAAGATCCAGGTGCAGCGGGTAAACGAAATGGCTACGGAATACAATCGAACGTTGAGAGCCCGGTATGGAACCCTATACAATGAACTGGAACGCTTCCGGCAGGCGCTGGATTTTTACGATACCTCCGGCAGGCAACTGGCCGATGAGACCATCGCCACCGCGCTGAAATCATTTCAGGGTGGTGAGATCAACTTTCTGCAGTATGTGCAGGCGCTGGACCAGGCCATGCAGATCCGCCTGAACTACCTCACCAACCTGCACCAGTACAACACCACGGTTATCGAATTGAATTACCTCATGAATTAACAGCTATGAACTATAAAAATTTCGGACACACCATTCTCATCAGTACCGGCCTGATGCTGACCGCCTGTTCCACCAAAGAATCGGCACCTGCAGGTGCCATCGACATCAGTGAAAACCCGCATGTGGATGAGATCGTCATCACCAAAGCCCAGTTTGAGGCGGCCGGCATGAAGCTGGGTTTGCTGGAACAGCAGACATTCGATAAGCACATCAAAGCCAACGGTTACATTGACGTGCCCCCGGAGCGCAAGGCATCGGTGAGTGTGAAATTCGGTGGCTTTGTGAAGACATTGTCCATTTTGCCCGGTGACAAAGTCAAACTGGGTGCTGTGCTGTTCACGCTGGAGAACCCGGAGTACCTGCAGCTGCAGCAGGATTACCTGGAAACCCGGGCGCTACTGACCTACCTTCAGTCGGACTATGAGCGACAGAAAGCGCTGGCCAGCGAGAACATTGCTTCGCAGAAAAATTACCTGAAGGCCGAATCGGATTACCTGGTGGCTAAGGCGCGGCTGGAAGGGCTGCGGGAAAAGCTGCGCATGATCAGCATCAACATGGAGCGCCTGGATAAAGGGAATATTGAGCCTGTAGTTAATTTGTATTCACCCATCAACGGTTTCATCTCCAAAGTGAACATCACCCGCGGTGTCTTTGTGGCGCCCGCAGATGTTGCGGTGGAGATTGTGGATACAGACCATATGCACACCGAACTGCTGGTCTTTGAAAAGGATGTGGCGGATATCCGCAAGGGGCAGAAGATTAATTTCCAGGTAACGGGCTCTCTGGTAAAGCACACAGGTGAAGTGTACCTGGTAGGCCGGACGATCGAAAGTGATACGCGCACGGTGAACATTCACGGGCACATTCATGAAGAAGAGTCCATCAGCGACCTGTTGCCGGGCATGTATGTGGAAGCTACCATTGACGTGGCCAGCGTGCAGCGGCCGGTGCTGCCGGCTGAGGCTGTCGTATCGATCGATAATGTGCAGTATGCGCTGGTGTTGCTGCGTGAAACACCGGATGAGTACCGGTTTAAGCGCCTGGAAGTAACCACCGGGCAGTTCAACAATCAGTGGATCGAGATTGTAAATGCATCATCCATTCAGCCCGATACGAAGTTCCTGGTGAAGGGGGCGTTTAACCTGGTGATGGAATAGCGATAATAATTTTATTACGTTCCTTTCCTCGCAGTGTCTCCCGAAGGAGACGCTGCGATATCGAAGTTAGGATTTTGTCAATCGCGGAGTCCCCCTTCGGGAGACTCCGCGAAGAATTCAAAGCTTGTTTCTTTTATGAAACTGTGTTAACTGGCTAACATGATGTATGACTAATTCCAGTGATGCTATGTGGCGTGGAATCCACAAGCCTCAACGTCCTCTATCGAGTGACGTTGAGGGGGTGTAGAATTCAAAGGCATGGTGAATTTTATCATGCTTGTTACTTTATTGAATTTTTGTTAAATAGTTAAGGAGTTGTAAAACCAATAACAGAGATGCGATGTAGTGCGGATTCGATAAGTTTTAATAACCTCTATAGAGAACATTAAAAGGGGATAATAATGAATTATAGAATGTGTAAACAACTAAAATATACAATTGACATGATTAGATTTTGGACACTATTGCTACTCTTTGCTACTCCCTCGCTGGTAAGCGGACAAGATT